>NZ_JBPXMB010000033.1:0-84685 GCF_051918945.1 Streptosporangium sp. LJ11 | reverse complement strand
CGCAACTGGGTGCAGGCGACCTCGCAGGGCCCGGGGTTCTTCGTCTTCGACTCGCTCCGGTCGTGGCTGAGCTACCACTTCCAGGTGCTCGGCTTCCACAACGGGCTGGCGACGCCGCACAACTACGAGTCAGACCCCTGGAGCTGGCCGCTGCTGCTGCGCCCGGTGGCGTTCTTCTACGAGAGCCCCACGGGCGCCTGCGGCGCCGACAGCTGCTCTCAGGCGGTGCTCGGGGTGGGCACCCCGGTCATCTGGTACGGCGGCCTGGTCGCCCTCATCGCCATGATCGCCTGGTACGTCGCCACCCGCGACTGGCGAGCCGGGGCCGTGCTCCTCGCCTACGCCGCCGGCTGGCTCCCCTGGTTCTACTACGCCATCGTCCACAACCGGACCATGTTCCTGTTCTACGCGGTCCCCATGGTCCCCTTCATGATCCTGGCGATCGTGCTCGCGGCCGGGCTGATCATCGGCCCGGCGAGCGCCCCGCAGGGACGCCGGATCGTCGGCGCCGCGGTCGTGGGGGCCTTCACCCTGCTGGCGCTCGTCAACTTCTGGTGGCTCTACCCGGTGCTCACCGCCGAGATCGTCCCGTACGCCGAGTGGAGTTCACGAATGCTTTTCAAGAAGGGCTGGATCTGAGCGTCCGCATATGAGCCACTTAGAAGACATTTCCTAGGGTAGGCACCGTGCAGGATCCATTACGTCACGTCCATCGTCAGAGCAGGCCCGCATACGGCAGACTTCGAAGCATGCCTGCACCGGACGTGGCCGCACTCCTGTCGGAGCTGGAGCGTTCCGAGCCAGCCTCCGCCGAGCACGCCCGTAGCGCGATCGACTGGCTGACCGGCGGCGAGCCACTGGAAACGATCACCGAGCTCAACGTGTGCGAGTTCCTCTGGTACACCCTGCCCTCCAAGGTCGCCGGAGACCGCCCGGCGATCGCCCGCGCGCTGGGCCGGTTGCTGCGGCTGGGCGGCCTCGAGCGCTACGCCGCCCTGTGCTCGTCGGCCACGACGGCCCAGATCCTGCGCACCTACGCCCGGCTGGGCGAGGACGCGGGAATGGCCGCGTACCAGACCGCCCTGGACGCGACGGGCGTGCTCCCGCCCGACGTCCCCGAGCTGCGGTGGAGCTCGATCATGGGCCCCGAGGAGCTGGGCGCGCACGGCGCCTGCTCGGCCGCGCTGGAGCTGGCCATCGTCTCCGGTGAGCTCGTCCCCGGCCCCGAGGAGCGGCAGAAGCTCACCAGCCACTGGCTCACCACGCCCCGTCCCGAGCTGGGCGGCGACAACTGGCTGCACCGGGTCCAGGGCGAGCGGCTCAACCGCTGGGTCCTCGGCCGGGGCACCGCCTGGCGCGAGCTCGCCCAGCCCTTCGAGGTGCGGTTGCACGCGCCCATCCCCGCGCCGGACGAGGACCACCTGGGAGCGCTGCGCTGGCTGCTGACCGTGGGCCGCCGCCCCGGAGGCATCCCGCTGACCCAGCGGTACAACCTCGCCCGTTCCGTGCTCGCCGAGAGCACCTGGAGCGGCGCGGAGCTGGCGGCCGTCCGCGAGGTGGCCCAGGACCAGATGGGCGCGCTGCGCCGGACCGGCAGGCGCCTGGTGACCACCCCGGCCGGCGAGCGCCTGCTCGCCGACGCCGACCTGCTCTGGGAGACCGCGGCCGCCGCCCTGCTCGCCCCCGCGTCGGGGGAGAACGGCTTCCGCGCCTCGGCCAGGGAGGTGGCGCTGATGCTGCTCGCCGACGGCGCCCCCGCCGACCGCGACCACGTCACCGCCGTGATCGACTGCGCGGAGTGGCAGACCGTGGAGGTCGACGCCTCGCTCACCGAGCTGGGCAGGCGCCTGGACGCCTTCGGCCTCCGCGTCGACGGCCGCCTCACCCCGGCGGGCCGCTCCGCCGCCCTGGCCGCCCTGCGCAGCCACGCCCTGCGGCCCCGTCAGTACGTCAACATGCCCTGACGGCACCATCCGTCACTCCTGTGCCCCTCCCGTCCCCCCGGCGCTTCGAACCGTACGGTGACCAGGGAAAAGCAGGGTGACGGAAGCCGACTATCTCTCTCTGGAAAGGGCAGTGGCCGCTGGTGCCCGAGCCCATCTCCGCTGACCGCGCCACAGCGGCGGCAGCGTCCCCGCCCGCCCCCGGCGTCCCGTCCGCGGAGACGTCCGCACCGGCCGCATCGACCGGGCCGGCCTCACCGGACGGAACCACGGGGCCCCTCACCTCAGCCGGACCGGCCGCGCCCGCCACATCAACCGGACCGGCCGGTTCCGCCACCTCGGCCGCGCCGGCCGCCGAACCCGCGGACCCCACGGACCCCAAGGCGCCCGAGGCGCCCGCGGCGCCCGAGCCGATCCTGACCTCCGCGGGCCCCCTGGTCCTGCCGCCCACCCCGCCGGCGGACCCCGGCGGACCCGCGAGCGGGGCCGTAGCCGCGAGCACGGCCACCGCGTCCTCCGGTGCGGCCCCGCCCTCGGGTGCGGCCTCGCCCTCGGGGGTGGCGCCGAACCTCCCGTTCGGCCGTCCAGGGCGCTCGATGAGCAACAACCCCTTCGTGTTCGGCTTCACCGCCGCCCTGGGCGTGCTCACCGCCTGGTGGCTGGTGCAGGCCGTCGCGAGCGCGAGCTCGGTGCTGATCCTCATCGTCGTCTCGCTCTTCCTGGCCATCGGCCTGAACCCGGCCGTCGAGTTCCTCCAGCGGCGCAACGTCCCGCGCGCGATCGCCATCACCATCGTCTTCCTGGGCGTCATCCTCGTCTTCGTCGTCTTCGGCCTGGCCGTGGTCCCCCCGCTGACCACGCAGTCCGCCCAGTTCGTCGACCAGCTCCCGCAGTACGTCCAGGAGCTGCAGAACAACCCGGTGATCCGTGACCTCGACCAGCGCTTCCAGCTGCTGGAGAAGCTCCAGACGTACGTGACGAGCGGCGACTTCGGCACCCAGATGTTCGGCGGCGTGCTCGGCATCGGGACGGTCCTCATCGGGGCGGTCTTCAACTCGCTGACGGTGCTGGTGCTGACCCTCTACTTCCTGGGCTCGCTGAAGTCGCTCAAGCGGATGGCCTACCGCCTCGTCCCCCGGACCCGCCGGACCCGCGCGACCCTGCTCGGCGACCAGATCATCGACAGCATCGGCGGCTACGTCGCCGGGAACCTGATCATCTCGCTCATCGCCGGCGTGACGACCTTCATCTTCCTGAGCATCATGCAGGTCCCGTACGCCCTGGCGCTCGCCCTGATCGTGGCGCTCACCGACCTCATCCCCCTGGTCGGCGCCTTCATCGGCGCGGGGGTCGCCTCCCTGGTGGGGTTCTTCGTCTCCCCGACCGTCGGCATCGTCTGCCTCGTCTTCTTCACGATCTACCAGCAGATCGAGAACTACTGGATCGCCCCGGCCGTGATGAAGAGCTCGGTCGACGTGCCGCCGCTCGCCACGATCGTCGGCGCCCTGCTGGGTGGCGCGCTGCTCGGCGTGGTGGGGGCGCTGCTGGGCATCCCGATGGCCGCGGCCATCCTGCTCATCCTGCGGGAGGTGGTCCTGCCCCGGCAGGAACGCGCCTGACCGTCACGGGACGGGACCGCGCCGTGCTTCTCGGCGCACCCATACGTACATAACGACATAAAAAGATTTTTTAGCCTCTTCGCCGCAAAAGTACCGAGATGACGACAACATGCGGTAAAAGATCACTTGTACTTACTGCCTCCCTTTGGGGTACACGTGAAGAAGCATCTCCGACTCCTCGCGGCCCAGCTGCTCGCTGCGGTCCTCGTCCTTACCGCCTTCTCGGGCTCGGCCGGCGCGGCCACCTCCGACACCGACCCCCAGCTCGCCGCCGAGTGGCAGGCCGCCTGGGACACCCACAAGTTCTACGAGAACATTCCTCCCCTCCCGGAATCGGGGCGGAGCCGGGCGCAGGAGAGCATCTCGATCACGATCGACGCCCCCGTCAGCCGCGTGTTCCCGGCGTACTCGAACATCAACAACCACCTCGGCCTGCACTCGTTCCTGAAGCGGGTCGTCACCCACAAGGACTGCTTCCAGGACGGTAAGCGCCACAT
This sequence comes from Streptosporangium sp. LJ11, assembly GCF_051918945.1. Lineage (NCBI taxonomy): Bacteria > Bacillati > Actinomycetota > Actinomycetes > Streptosporangiales > Streptosporangiaceae > Streptosporangium > Streptosporangium sp. LJ11. The sequence continues at coordinate 80,626 of NZ_JBPXMB010000033.1, read as the reverse complement.
CAACTTCACCGCGGTCGAGGAGATCCCCTACGAGGGCTCGATCGTCGTCAGCAACACGCACGCGCAGCAGCGCATCGACTACGCGGACCTCTCCTACGAGACCGACACCTGGTCGCTGCCCGGCGTCGTCACGCACCAGAAGATCGTCTTCAAGAGGCTGAGCACGGGGAAGACCCAGGTCACCGAGTACCTCACCTTCGACGCGGACACCACGCTGATCGACTTCGTCGTCGCGGGCGGCGTCTCCTCCCACCAGGCGACGCAGGCGGGCCTGAAGCAGGCCATCGAGAACGGCGACATCTGACCGCACCCCGGCCGGAGCCCGCTCTCACGGGCGGTGTTCCCGCCGGGGAATGTGGCGGGAACGCCGTGGTGACCGGATGACTCCTCGCCCGAGGCGTCATCCGGTCACACCTCGTCCCGCCGCGACCTTCCACCGGTAGGACCCGAGGCAGGTGTCCGGGGAGTGGCCCCGGCCGAGGGCGACGGCGGGCTCCGGCCGGAGGGTCTGGCGCCGGTACTCGGGAGGATCCGGCAGCAGGACGAGAGGCGACCGGGCGGGTAGAGAACCGGAGCATTAGGGTTGTTCACGGGGTCAGGAGAGCCTTCCTGATCAAAGGTCCGGTACGGCGTTCGCAGCGCCCGCCGTGCCCGGCCTGTTTCAGACCGGCCGACCGGGGAGGAAACGGCCGAACTCGGCCTCATGCCAGGCATGCCGGTGGTCCGGATCCCGCGGACGGTCTACGACTCCGAGAATCGGCCGCCGGAGGTTCAGGAGTCGATCGTGGCCGCGGACAGCCACGAGTTCCGATACGAGGTGAGGATGCGGTGACGACACTCACCATCGGTGCCTGCCTGTCCCTCTCCGGCAAGCATGCCCGCTTCGGCGAGCAGGCCCGTCTCGGCTTGGAGATCTGGCACGCCTCGAACAGCGCGCTGGACCTGGTGATCCAGGACGACCGGAGCGACCCCGCAGTCCTGCGGGCATCCCTCCGCGAGCTGTCGAATCGCTGCGACATCCTGCTCGGCCCGTACTCGACCCGGCTGATGCGCGGGGCCGGCGATGTCGCCGCCGAGCTCGGCCGCCTGATCTGGAACCACGGCGGATCAGGTGACGACGTCGAGGCGGCCCACCCCGGACACGTCGTCTCGATCCCGACGCCTACCAGCCGGTACGCGGAGCCGTTCCTGCGGCATCTGGCCGAAACCGAGGCGCTCCCCGTACGGATCGTCTGCGGCAAGGGCGGTTTCGGCCGGCAGGTGGCCGCCGGCGCCGAGGCGATCGCGCGTTCCCTCGGCATCGACACGGTCCGGTTCGGTCCCGGTGACGACCTACCACGAACAGCCGAAGGCGCTTGGGCCCTCCTGTGTACCGGCGCCTTCGAAGAGGACATCGAGACGATCAGCCGGGCCAGATCACTGCCCGCGCCACCGCGGACGGTGTGCGCGGTGGCGGCGGGCGTCCGCGAGTTCGGCCAGGTGCTCGATGCCCCCTACGGCGCCTACGGGGTCGGGCAGTGGTTCCCCGGCACCGGAGACTCGGCCGAAGTGGGCGTCCGCGAATCTGACCTCCTCGCCGCCTATCAAGATCGAATCGGGACGCTTCCCGACTATCCAGCCGTTCAGGCGGTGGCCGCCGCGATCATCGCGACCCACTGCGCGGCGGCGGCCGGTGGCACGGGACGCGACGCATTGTGGTCGGCTGCCGCGTCGTTGGAGACGACCACGCTGTTCGGCGCATTCAAGATCGACCCCCACACCGGTACGCAGCTCGGCCACCGATCGACGCTCATCAGGTGGGAGTCCGACGGGCCTGTGGCGGCCTGAAGCCCGACAGCGGGTGACCCGGCGTGGAGAACCGGATGCCGACCGGCCGTGCTCGTTGTCACGAGCCCGGCCGCAACTCCCCGTCCAGCGCGTCGAGCCACTCGCCGGTGCCCCGCTCCCGCCACTCCGGCTCCTCGTGGCCGTCGAGGAAGGCGTCGTGCTCGGTGAGGACCAGCCGGGTGCCCTCGCCCTCGGGGACGAACTCCACCGTGGTGAACGACACCGTGACCAGGTCATCCCCTGCGGAGAGGGTGGAGGTGTAGACGATCCGCTCGTCCGGGACGATGTCCTGGTACGAGGACTCGAACGTCATGCCCGGACCGTGCTCGGGACCGCCGCGGTTGACCTCCCTGCCGCCGACCTTGAAGTCGAGGTGGTGCTCCCCGCCGGGAACGGCGAACCACCGGGCCTTCGCCACGGGGTCGGCCCAGGCGGCGAACACCCGCGACGGCGGAACAGCGTACGCCCGCTCCAGGGTGAACGTGGCATGCCTGACAGAACGATCGGCCATGGTCTTCTCCTTGTTCTGGGTTCCGAACATCCCGGCTCACTCGTCCAGGAGGTCGCCGAGCCGGTCGAGCCGGTGCTCCCAGGTGGTGCGCTGCCCGGCGATCCAGTTCTCGGCCGCCCGCAGCGCGCCGGGCTCGATGTGACAGGTGCGGACCCTTCCCGCCTTCTCGGTCCTGACCAGGCCGCACGCCTCGAGCACCTGCAGGTGCTGCATCACCGCCGGCAGTGACATGTCCAGGGGCCGGGCCAGCTCGCCGACCGACGCGGGCCCGCGAACCAGCCGCTCGACCATCTCACGCCGCGTCGGGTCCGCCAGCGCCTGGAACAGCCGGTCCAGCGAACCACCTTGGTTAAGCATGTACTTAAGTATTGCGCGCAAGGCGCCAACAGTCAAGCATCCACTTAAGTATTGATCGCGGGTTTGACCTTGCCGTAGCGTCAACGTTTCTAATGAGGGCATGCGGATCGGCGAGCTTGCCGCGCTGGTCGGGGTGTCCGCCCGGACCGTGCGCCACTACCACCACCTGGACCTTCTCCCCGAACCCGTGCGCCTGGCCAACGGCTACCGGGAGTACGGGCTGCGCGACGCGGTCATCCTGGCCCGGGTGCGACGGCTGGCCGAACTCGGCCTGTCGCTGGACGAGATCCGCGACGTGCTCGCCGACGACCGGGGCAAGGAACTGCGCGAGGTGCTCCTGGAGCTGGACGCGGACCTGGCCAGGCAGCAGGAGGCCATCGGCGCCAGGCGGGACCGGCTGGCCGCGCTGCTGGCGGAGGCGGACCCGCACCCCGACTCGATGGTCTCCCCCGACATGGCGGCGGTGCTCCGCGACCTTCCCGCCACGGGTTCGAGGTTCGCCGAGATCGACCGCGAGCTGCTGGCGCTGCTGGACACCGTGGCCGACCCGTCCGGCCGGGCACAGATGATCGACCTGATGCGCCCGCTCACCGAGCCCGACGCGCTCGCGCGGGGACACGACCTCTACCGGCGGCTGGACGAGCTCGCGGACGCGGACCCCGGCGATCCCCGCGTCGCGGCGCTCGCCGCCGACCTCGTCGCCCACATCCCCGGCGAGATGGCCGCGGTGATGGTCGCGAACCTGGATCCGCCCCCCGACCCCTCGCGCCCGCCCGGACCCGGCCCGGAGGAGCGGCCGGACGGCGGGCGGTGGCTGGAGACGATGTACGCCGAGGTGTCCCCCGCCCAGGCCGAGGTTTTCCAGCTGGTCATGACGACACTCAAGGAGAGAGCCTGATGCTCAGGGCCGCCCGCGCCGCGCTGTTCGCCGTCATCCCCATGGAGATGCTGCTCGTGGTCCTGCTGGTGTCGGGGGTGCCGCTGCCCGGCCCGGTGATCGTGGTGGCGGAGCTGGCCGTCGCGTCGATGCTCGTCCTGGAGGCGGTGACCGCGTACCGGCTTTTCAGGGCCGAGCGCCGGGGCGGCGCCGACCGGCGGGCGGCGCTCGTGGCGACCTTCCACCTCCTGGTGCCCGTGCAGGTGCGCAGGCTCGTGGGATTCGAGCTGAAGGGCCTGGTGAGCATCGCCCTGTGGATCGCGCGCCGCCGCGACGGCGTGCCGCCCGGCGCCACCGCCGCGCCGTACTCGCGGGAGCAGTCGTCGATCCTGCTGGTGTTCCTGTTCGTGATGGTCGTGGAGACGGTGGGGATCGATCTGCTGCTGAAGGCGCTCGACGTGCCGCACGGGGTGCGCCTCGCCGTGCTGGTGGCCGACCTCTACGGGATCCTGTACGTGTTCATGCTCGGCGCGGCCGGCGTCACCCGGCCCCACGTCGTGACTCCCGGGGAACTGCGCATCCGCTCCGGGGTGTACTTCGACCTGCGCGTCCCCCGCGATCTGATCTCCTCGGTACGGCTGTCGCGCGCCTACAACGAGAGCGGCATGATCACCCTGACAGGCTCGCGGCTCAGCGTGGTGGTGTCCTCCCAGACCAACGTGGTCGTCGAGCTGACCGAGCCGGTCACCGTGGTCCGCCCCCTCGGCGGCCGCGCCGAGGCCACCACGATCCGCTTCTTCACCGACACCCCCGACGCCCTGCTGAACGCCCTGCGACCCTCCCCGCACCACAGCGCACCCTGACACCCCGGAACCGCCGTCGCCCGTGACCCCCTGCCGGGTCCGGCCGGGTGCCGTGGCCGGACCCGGCCGGAGCCCACGACCGGGTCCGGCCTGGTGTCACGACCAGGCGCCGGTGGCGGCGATCCGGGTCGCGTAGTCCTCGAACGCGACCGGGGGGCGGCCGAGCACCCGCTGGACCCCGTCGGCGGGCTCGGCGGTGTGACCGGCGCGGTGCAGGGCGAACAGGGCGTTCAGCGCACTGACCGCCGCCCCCGGGTACCCCTGGGCGAGCAGCTCGGTCCGGTAGGCCTCCGGGGTCAGTTCGACGTACTCGACGGACCGGCCCGCGGCCCGTGCGACGACCTCGACGGCCGCGCCGAAGGTCAGCCCGCGCGGCCCCGACAGGTCGTACGTCCGCCCCGCGTGCCCGTCCCCCGTCAGCACCGCCGCGGCGACCGCGGCGACGTCGTCGACGTCGACGAACGGCTCGGGCACGTCGCCGATCGGCAACGCCAGCCGCCCCGCCCGCAGCGGCGCGTGCCACAGGTCCTCGTCGAAGTTCTGGTTGAAGTTGTTCGGCCGCAGGATCGTCCACTCCGCCCCCGAGTCGCGCACGGCCCGCTCCGCGGCGGCCATGCCCTGCCCGAAGTCCTCGCCGACCAGGTCCAGTCCCCGGCCGGACAGCACCACGAAGCGCCTGACGTCCGCGGCCCGCTTGACGAAGTCGTGAACCGGGGCGGGGTCGTCGGGCGCCACCAGGTACACCGCTTCGACGCCTCGCAGCGCGTTCTCCCAGGTGGCGGGCTCCGACCAGTCGAAACGCACCTCGCTGGAACGGGACGCGGGCCGTACCCGCTCTCCCTCCGCGCGCAGCCGCCGCACCACCCGGCGTCCGGTCTTGCCCGTCGCGCCCAGAATCAGGATCTCTCTCATGTCACAGAGCCAACCGCGCGGGGAGCCGGCCGCCCATGGCCGGGCGTACGCCGCGCCTGTCCGATCGTCCCGTTGTCGTGGCACTCCAGGCGTACGCCGCGCCTGTCCGATCATCCCGTTATCGTGAGCGGCATGGACCCGTACGACGACCTGTTGCGGGGGGTGCGCGGCGAGGGCTCCGTCTTCGGCGTCTTCGGCGTCTTCGGCGCGTCGGTGCTGTCGCCGCCGTGGGCACTCAGGTTCGCCGACGGTCCCTCCCTGACGCTCTGCGTCCCCCTGCGCGGCGAGGGGTGGATCGTCCAAGGGGACGACGCCCGGCGGGTACGGATGGGCGAGGCGGCGATCGTGCGCGGGCCGGAGCCCTTCGTGTTCGCGGACACCGACACGCCGCGTCCGGCGCGGGACGTCCGCCGCGACGGCGCCGTCGCCGGTGACCTGACCGGTCACACCATCCTGCTGGCCGGGTCGTACCGGGTCAACGGCGAGGTCGCCCGCCGCCTGGTCCGGGTGCTGCCTCCCGTGCTCGTCGTACCGGACGACCATGACTGCGCCACCATGGGCGCCTACCTCGAGGCGCAGCTCCTCTCCGGCCGCCCGGGTCACCAGATCGTGCTGGACCGGCTGCTCGACTGGCTGCTGGTGTGCACGCTGCGCGACTGGTTCGACCGGCCGGAGGCGGTCAGTCCCGGTTGGTACGCCGCCCTGAGCGACGACGTGGCCGGACCGGCTCTGCGCGCCATCCACGACGACCCGTCCAGGCCGTGGACGCTCGCCTCGCTCGCGACCGCCGCGAGCGTCTCGCGCACCACTCTGGCCAGGCGGTTCACCGAGCTCGTGGGCGAGCCGCCGATGACGTACCTGACGGAGTGGCGGATGGCGCTCGCCGCCGACATGCTGGCCGAGCCCGCCGCGACGGTCGCCACGGTGGCGCGCAGGGTGGGCTACTCCGACGCGTTCGGCTTCAGCTCGGCGTTCAAACGCGTCCTGGGCGTGAGCCCGAGCGCCTACCGCGACGGCACCGGCGCCGTCGCCACCAGCGACACCGGCGACACCGGCGACACCGGCGACACCGGCGACACCGCCCAGACCCGCCCCTCCCCGCGGAACGCCTGACGGGAACACCTCTCCAAAGAGACGTCCGGCCGTGTCCATCGGACGATGTGAGCCCGCCGGGCGCGCGGCGAGGATGCCCCGCATGACAAGGGAAAGACGAGCCACCGCCGAGGCGGTGCACCGTGACGCGTGGTTCCCGGGCCGCCTGATCGGAGGGGCGGCGCTCATCGCCGGGCCGGTCGTGTGGTTCGCGGGTCTGCTGCTGCGCCATCTGATCCTTCATTCGGGGGCCTTCACCTCCGAGCAGCTCGCCCGGTTCGACGAGCAGCCGTTCGCCGCCCCCGCGCAGCTGGCCGCGTACGCCCGCGACCCGTCGCTGGTCACGGCCGGTTACGCCGTTTTCTGCGCGGGGGCCGTGCTGCTGCTTTTCGCGATCATCACGTTCGCGCGCGTCGTCGCCACCCGGCGTCCCGGGCTCGCGTTCTGGGGTGCCGCGCTCTTCGTCCTCGGCCTGTGCGCGCGGCTGTACTTCACCGGAGTCGAGCAAACCCTGTTCCAGCTGACGGAGCGGCTGGGCCTCGACCAGACGACCAGGCTGGCGATGGACACCTATGTGGACATCTCCTACGGGCCGTGGCTGGTTCCCGTCCTCTGCTCCGCCGGGGCGTATCCGGGGACGCTGCTCCTGGCCGTGGGCGCCTACCGGTCGGGGACGTTCGGGCCGGCCCGGTGCCTTCTGGTGCTCGGGTGGGGGACGCTGTGGGGAGGGGTGCTCAAGGAGAGCCTTCTCTCCGACGTCGTCCTGGCCGGCCTCGCCTGCCTCGCGTTCGTCCCTCTCGGCGTCCAGGTGCTGCGCGACCGCCTGCCTGACGTCCGGACATGGACGGAGCGGGCCGACCGCGTGCCGTCGCGACCGCTGATCTGGTGACGGACCGGCCTACCCTGGACTCCGTGGTGGATACGTCATGGGTGTGGTCGCCACGCGATCGCCTGGCCCCTCGATCGCTGCCTGTCCTTGCCTTCTGCGCCGCGTTCTTCCCGGTTGTCAGCGGGTCGCGGTCGTACGTCCAGAACCTGCTGCAACTGTCCCTGGTCCATGACTACGCGCAGGCCGCGACGGTCGGGCTGCTGGCCGCGTTCGGGGTCGCGGTGGCGCCGAGGCGGATGTGGCCGCTGCTGGCGGTCACGGCCGTGGACGCGGCGGTGCGGTCGCCGGGCCTCCTGGTGGCGGTGACCTCCTACGTCGTGGCGACGACCTGCCGGCGTCGGTCCCATCTGGCGATCTACGCGATGTTCGCGAGCCTTCTCTTCGTGGTACCGCCGCCCGGGGCCGCCCTGGCCTCCTCGCTCGGTGGCGTCGCCCTGTTCGTCTGGCTCCCGATGGCACTGGGGCTGTGGGCCACCGCCCGCGAGCAGGTGCTGGAAGGGCTGCGCGAGCGGGCCGACCGGCTGGAGGGCGAGCAGTTCGTCCGTACCGAGCGGGCCCGCGCGCAGGAGCGGGCCCGGATAGCGAGGGACATGCACGACGTGGTGGCACACCGCGTCTCGCTGATGGTGCTGCACGCGGGAGCATTGGAGATAAACGCGGTGGAGCATGACACCGCGACGCGGGCGGAGCTCATCCGCACCACGGGAGTGGAGGCGCTCACGCAGCTCAGAGCGGTCCTCGGGGTGCTGAACGGATCCTCTGCCGAACACCCTCGTCCCGCCGGAGACCCCCTCGTCGAGCGGCCCTCGCTGGCGGAGCTCGACCGGCTGCTCGACCGGTCGAGGTCGGCGGGCGTTCCCGTCGAACGGCGGGACGAGGGCACGGCTCGCACGCTTCCCGCGATGGTCGAGCACGCCGCCTACCGTGTCGTGCAGGAGGCGCTCACCAACGTCCACAAGCACGCGGGCGCGGTCGCGACCCGGGTGACGGTACGGTTCCTCCCCTCCGCGCTGGAGGTGACGGTCGGCAACGCCCCGGGAGGCGACGGCCGCGTCCTGCCTGGTGGCGGGTTCGGTCTCGTCGGCCTGAGGGAGCGTGTCGAATTGCTGGGCGGGGAGTTCACGGCCCGGCGGGGGGCGGACGGGGACTTCCTGGTGCGGGCATGGCTTCCGGCGTGATCCGGGTTCTCGTCGTCGACGACGAGGCTCTCGTACGGGCCGGGCTCCGCCTGATCCTGGAGGCGGCCGACGACATCGACGTCGTCGCCGAGGCGGAGGGCGGCGGCCAGGCGGTGACCGCCGTCCTCGGGCACCGGCCCCAGGTCGTGCTCATGGACGTCCGGATGCCCGGCATGGACGGCCTGGCCGCGCTCAAGGAGATCAACCGGTCGCCGGGCGCGCCGAAGGTGGTGATGCTGACCACCTTCGACCTCGACGACTACGTCCACACCGCCCTGCGGCTGGGAGCGGCCGGCTTCCTGCTGAAGGACACCGCGCCTCGTGACCTGATCACGGCCGTCCGCACGGTGGCCGGGGGCAACGCCATGCTCGCCCCGACGGTCACCAGACGGCTGATCGACGCGTTCGCCGACCGGTGGTCACCGGACGCCCACGCCGCCCGGGAGCGGCTGGCCGTGCTGACCGGCAAGGAGAGGCAGGTCGCCGATGCCGTCGCCCGAGGGCTGGCCAACAACGAGATCGCCCGTGAACTCGCCATGAGCGAGACCACGGTCAAGGCCCACGTCAGCCGCTCGCTCGCCAAACTCCGGCTGACCAACCGCGTCCAGATCGCTCTCCTCGTCCGGGATTCCGGCGCCTGTTGACCCGTGAGCCTTTCGTCTCCCGACGAACGTCTCCCGACGAACCCGAGGGCATCCGGTGAACGCGAACGCTCGGGCCCGGCGCGCCCGGTGACCGCTTCGTCGCCCGCGCGGATCGGTTCCCGCCTTCGCGGTGTTTCTGTCGGTGTGCGGCGCTAGGTTCCCGATTCATGATCGACCGTTCAGCGGCCGGCAGGGCCGCATGGGAGCAGTGCAGCAGGGTGCGGGTGGTGCCACCCGTCCAGCCCCGCAAGCTGGCGAAGGTCCCCTTCGTCGAGCTGGCGGACGGACGGCTGCAGGGTGTCGTGTCGAGCGGCTCGGACATCAGCCGCGTCTACGTCTCCTCCATCGCCGCGGGCACCCACGCCTACAACTGCAGTACCAACAACAACCGCCCGTGCGGCGGCCTGTACGGCTCGCCGTGCAAGCATCTGCGGGCCCTCGCCGCCGAGGCCGTCCTGCAGTACGGCACCGACCGGGTGGCGCGCTACCTGCGGGCGGAGGTCTCCGAGGAAGCCGAGCTGATCGACTGCCTGCGAGGTGGCCACGAGCCCGCCCCGGCGGCCATGGTGTTCAGCCGCTTCCTTCGCCATCTGGCCTACCTGGAGCTGCCCGACACCACCGCGCCGATCCCCGAGCTCCACTGGTTCCCGGCCACGTTCCCGGCCACGGGGGTGGTGCGCTGATGCTCCCCGTGCAGCTGACCGAACTGCTCGACGGTGACCCGGCGGGTCTCGGGGAGGCGCTGGACCTGGTGACCGGCCTCGACGAGGCGCTGGTGCACGGGCTGGCCCGGCTCGCCGAGGAACGCGCCGCCGCGCTGACCGCGCTCGCCGACGCCTTCGCGCTCACCCCGCTGGGCGAGGGGCTCGCGGAGGCCACAGCCAAGATCACCGCAGGCTCGATCACCGAGGAGTCGCTGACGACGCTGGCCGGCGGCCGGGCCGCGCTGCTCGGCGCCGTGCACGACGCCCTGCTGGCCGACCTGGACGGGGCGCTCGGGCGCGAACGCGACACGTGGCAGGCCGCGCCCGCCCCCGAGACGGACTCCGGAAACCTGCTCGGCGCCGCCCGGTCCTGGCTGTGCGAGCTGGCCATCACCGGCTGGCGCGGTGTCGACCACGGTCTCGTCTCCGCCGCCGACCAGGTCATCGAGGCGCTGCTGGCCGTGCCGGGGCGGCGCAGGCCGGCGGTGCTGCTCGACGGCCTCGCGGCCGAGCTGCGTGCCTCCTGCCCGGTCGGCACGATGGAGCGGCTGCCGGTACGGCGCTGGGCCGACCTGTGGACCCGGGCCCTCCTCCTGACCGGCACGGGCGGCCGGACCGGCGAGTCCGCTCCGGCCGGCCGTCCGCCGGAACTGTCGGGACGGCTGCTGATCCTCGGCGTCGACGTGCACGAGCACTCCACCGCCGTCCAGGCGCAGGTGCACGGGGTGCTGGAACCCGCCGGCGGTGGGCAGGCCCGGCTGGTGCGCGCCACCGTCGCCGCCGCCAAGGTGGACACCATCGTCGGTCCCGCCGTGTGGAAGCTGCTGCACCGCCACCCCCTGCTGCTGGGCGCGCTGGCCGGACGGCGCAGCCTGGAGATCACCGACATGCCGGTGCTGGCAGGCGGCGACCTGCTGTGGGACGACGGCCGGGCGCGGGCCGGAGAACCGGCCGACCCCTTCGCCGTGGCCAGGCTCCGGCTCGCCGGCGTGCTCGCGCCCGCCGTGCCGCCCCTCGACCGCCACCCGGTGCGCATCGCCGAGCCCGTGCTGGTGGAGGGCTACAAGGTCACCGCGGACGGCTCGTTCGACCTGGGCGGCGCCGTGCTCACCGTCGACACCGGCCTGCTGCCCGCCTGCGGACCGCTCACCCCGAAGCTGGTGGCCGGCTCCTCGGCGTGCATCGGGCTGGTCCGCTGGGACGACGGCCGCTGGCTGCTGCAGCCGCTGGCCGTCCAGACCAAGGTCAAGCGCGAGACGCTCGACGTGCACACCGGCGACTGGGCGCTGGGGCCCACCGACCCCAAGGTGGTGAAGTCCGAGGCCAGGACCGGAGACGCGGTCACCATCCTGCGCGAGCGGGCCGGACGGTTGCTGCGACGATGAGCGAGAACAGCCACGACACCGTGACGAGTGCCGAGCAGAACCGCCGTCAGGTTCTCTACTGGCGGCTGCTCGCCCGCCTCTTCGACAACGACGAGCAGCCCGCGCTGGAGACCGCGAGCGCGGCCGTCCTCGACGACCTCGGCCTGCCGGGGGCATTGCTCGACCCCTCGGTGTCGGTCGACACCCTGGTGCAGCGCTTCCCCGAGCTGGCCGCCGACTTCCAGACCCTGACGACACCGCCGGAGCACGCGACCGGTGAATCCGATACGTCCGGCGCGGAGGTGCGCAGGGCGGCCCTGGTGTCGAAACTGCTGCTCAACGTCTTCGCCACCGGGACGGGCGAGGTCACCGCCACCCGGCTCGCGGCCTGGCAGCAGGACGCGGGCTGGTTCAGGCAGGCCCTGGGCGGTACGCGCGGCCACGGGACCGGCCCAGAAGGCGGTCCCGGGAACGGCCACGGAAACGACCCCGGGAACGGGAACGGGAACGGCCGCGCGGCGGGCGGCGAGAGCGGCCGTGGCGGCGGCACCGAGAGTGACCGCGAGCTGGCCGCGGTGCTGGCCGGCCTGGAGGCCGACCTGGTCAGCCGCATGCGGTTGCGTGAGGTGCTGGCCGACCCGGTGCTGGCCAGGCAGCTCACGCCGAGCATGTCGCTCGTCGAGCAGCTGCTGCGCGACAAGTCCAACCTCTCGGGGGTGGCGCTGGCCAACGCCAAGGCGCTGATCCGCAGGTTCGTCGACGAGGTCGCCGAGGTGCTCCGCACGCAGGTCGAGAAGGCCGGCGCGGGCGTCATCGACCGGTCGGTGCCGCCCAAGCGGGTCTTCCGCAACCTCGACGTCGAACGCACGATCTGGAAGAACCTCGTCAACTGGAATCCCGAGGACCAGCGGCTCTACGTCGACCGGCTGTACTACCGGCGCACCGCCAGACGCACCACCCCCGCCCGGATGATCGTGGTCGTCGACCAGTCGGGCTCGATGGTCGACGCGATGGTCAACTGCACCATCCTGGCGTCGATCTTCGCCGGGCTGCCCAAGGTGGACGTGCACCTGATCGCCTACGACACCCGCGCTCTCGACCTCACCCCGTGGGTGCACGACCCGTTCGAGGTGCTGCTGCGAACCCAGCTCGGCGGCGGCACCGACGGCACGGCCGCCCTGACCCTGGCCCAGCCGAAGGTCGCCGACCCGCGCAACACCGTGGTCGTGTGGATCTCGGACTTCTACGAATGGCGGTCCGAGGCCGTCTTCGCCGGCATGGAGGCACTGCACCGCTCCGGTGTCCGGCTCATCCCGGTGGGCTCGGTGAACAGCGGCGGCCAGCAGAGCGTCAATCCGTGGTTCCGGCAGAAGCTCAAGGACCAGGGCACGCCGGTGATCTCCGGCCACATCCGCAAGCTCGTACTCGAACTGAAGAACTTCCTCGCTTAGGAGACCCCCGATGACCAACGAGATGTTGCGCGCCCCCGCCGAGGTGAAGTACGCCGAGGAGCTCGACTGGCTGGAGTCGGTCGACGACGGTCCCAAGCCGTTCTCCTGGCGGCTCAGCCCCCGGATGGTGCGGCTGTTCGTGCTCGGCTCCGAGCGCGCCGACGGGCTGGAGCGGGAGATCCCGCAGAAGTGGTTCGGTGACCGCAGTTTCGTCGAGCGCAGCATCGTGACGCTCGCCTCCGACCGCGGTCTGCTCCTGATCGGCGACCCCGGGACCGGCAAGAGCTGGCTGGCCGAACTGCTCTCCGCGGCGATCTGCCGCAACTCCACCCTGGGCGTCCAGGGCACGGCCGGGACGACCGAGGACCACATCAAGTACTCGTGGAACGTCTCCATGGTGATCGCCAAGGGCCAGTCCCGCGAGTCGATGATCCCCTCGCCGATCATGACGGCGATGGAGCAGGGCGTGATCGGGCGCTTCGAGGAACTGACCCGCTCGACCAGCGACGTGCAGGACGCTCTGATCTCGATCCTGTCCGAGAAGTACATGTCCATCCCCGAGCTCGACACCGACAACATCGTGTTCGCCCGGCCCGGGTTCTCCATCATCGCCACGGCCAACAGCCGCGACCGGGGGGTGAACGACCTGTCCTCGGCGCTGAAGCGCCGGTTCAACTTCGTCAGGATCCCGGTCGTGACGAGCAAGGCCAGCGAGGCGGAGATCGTCCGTTTCCGCACCGAGGAGCTGCTGCGCCGCCACCGGATCGAGCTGGACCTGCCGCCCACGCTGCTGGACATCCTGCTGCAGAGCTTCGCCGACCTGCGCGCCGCGGCGGCCTCGGCCGGCAGCGAGGACGAGAAGCTGGAGTCGGCGCTGTCCACCGCCGAGCAGATCGGCGTGCTGGAGGACGCCATCCTGCACAGCAACTTCTTCGGCGACCGCACCCTGCGCGCCCAGACGCTGGCCGGCGCCCTGGTGGGCTCGCTGGCCAGGCGCGCCCCCGAGGACCTGGCCATCCTGAACAAGTACTGGCACGGGGTCGTCGAGCCGCGCAGCCAGCGGGAGGGCGGGGAGTGGACGGCCTTCCTCGAAGGCGGCCGCCAGGCCATCTCCACGCTGTCATGAACGCTGATATGAGCGCTGACACGAGCACCGCCACGAGCACTGCTGTGAGCACTGCTGTGAGCACTGCTGTGAGTACTGCCACGAGCGCCTTCACCGCTCTGCGCGAGCAGCTCCTCGGCGCCGCCACCGCGTTCGCCGGCGGCCCGGACGCGCTGTCCGGGATCCTGACGGGCCTGGTCGACGACGTCGACCGGGCGCTGGGCGAGGAGCTCGAGATCTTCCCGGTGTGCCACCACTCGCCGGCCTCCGCGCTGGCCATGACGCGGCGGCTGCGCGAGAAGCGGCCCAAGGTGATCTACCTGGAGCTGTGCGAGGACCTGCGGCCGCTGCTGGAGGAGCTGCGCAACTGCCGGTTGCCGGTGGCGCTGCAGGCGTTCGCCACCGAACTCGAGGGTTTCCCGCCCGGCTCCGGCCCGCTCAGCGTGGTGGCGCCGGTCACCGAGGCGTCGGCGGAGTACCAGGCCATCGCCTACGCGCTGGAGACGCCGGACGTCGAGCTGGTGCTGGTCGACCGCTCGTCGGACCACGTCTTCCAGTGGCTGCCCCGGGAACCGGCTGAACCGGCTGCACCGGCCGGACCCGGCCGGACCGGTGAAGGCACCGGCGAGGGTGCCGGTGACCTGCACGGCGACGCCGTGGGCGTGGAGGTGGGCGACCTGCGCCCGCGCTTCGCCGAGTTGGAGGAGCACCTGCTGCGCCACGGCAAGGTCCGGCACTGGTCGGAGTGGTGGGACCAGTACGTCGAGCAGCCGCTGACCGGCGCGGACCACGACACCTACCGGCAGGCCATGGCACTGGTCGGCAGCCTGTTCCGGCGGCTGGGTCCCGGGGGCGACCGGCTGGCCGACGACGAGGAGCGCGAGCGCTACATGTGGACCCGGATCCACGAGCACCTCGCCTCCTCCGGCGCCGACCCCGCGCACTGCCTGTACGTGTGCGGCGCCTTCCACGCGGTCAGCACGGTGCCCGAGTTCGGGCTGGCGTCCGGCGTGCGGGACTACGTCGTCACCCCCCGCACGGCCACCCGCTGGCTGTACGGGCTCATCCCCTCCAGCCACTCGGCCATCGAGGCCCAGTTCGGCCTGGCCCAGGGATCGGTGTCGATCGCCGCGGCGACCTGGGCCAAGGCCACGACGCGCGGCGGCGTCACCCCGTACCGGCTGGGAGGGCAGCAGGGCACGCGCTCGCGCGCGAAGACCGCACGGGCCGCGCGGGCCGGGGAACCGGTCCCGCCGGAGCCGGTGACCGACCGGCTGTCGGGATTCCTCGCCACCCCGCCCGCGCTGGACGGCCTGGACGAGGCCGAGCTGCGCGGATGGTGCGTCGACATCGTGCGGCTGGCCCGCCGCAACGGCTACCTGGCCAGCACGGCCGACGCCATCGCCGTGTTCGAGACCTCGATCCTGCTCGCGGGGTTGCGCAACCGGGCCAGGCCGACGCCGTACGACTTCCAGGACGCCGCCGTCACGTGCATCGAGAAGGACGTGGTGCCGGGCCGCCGCGACATCCGCCGCCTGTGCGAGATCCTGCTGGGCGGCGACCGGATCGGCCAGGTCGGCTACCACGCGCTCCCGCCGCTGGCCCGCGACGTGTACGACCGGCTGGAACCGCTCGGGCTGGACCTGAGCAGGCGCACCCTGCAGCGGGCGCTGCTCGACCTCACCGTCGATCCCGAGCTGGTGCCGTGCTCGGATCTGCTGTGGAAACTGCGCTACCTGCTGCCCGAGGACGCGGTCCGGCCCATCATGGGGACGCGCCGCCTGGGTGAGCGGCCGATCCAGGAGAGCTGGGACATCGCGATCGGCCGTCACCAGCGGTCGATCATCGAGCTGGGCTACGAGGGCGTCACCGTCGAGCAGGTGCTGGAACAGCGGCTGCGCCGCAAGGTGTGGGAGCCGCGGGCCACCGCGGGCACCGCCCTGGCGGCCGTGGAGGACGCCATCCTCTACCTGGGCGGCCGCCGCCTCACCGACGAGCTCGGCAACCGCGCGGTGGAACTGCTCGCCGCCGAACGCACCGTGGACGACGCTCCCGAGGTGCTGCACCGGATCCGCAGGTTGCTGGCCCACTACCGGGCCACCCAGCCGGACCTGCCGGCCTGGTGCGAGGCGTTCGTCACGGCCGGCTACGCGCACTACTGCACGCTGCTGCCGACCGCCTTCGTGGACGAGGACACCGGTGTCCGCCAGGTCGGCGCCACGCTGGGCTTCCTGTTCGGCATGGAGAGCCTCGCGCTGTCGCTGGGCTGTGACCGGACCCAGCTGGAGCTGGCGGTGCGGCAGTCGCACCCGGAGGCTCCCGCCAAGGTGGCGCTGCTGTGGGCGGCCAGGACCCAGCTGGGCCTGCTCCCGCAGGCCGAGCTGCGCGCCCGGTGTGACGAGCTGCTGGCCAACCCGCTCGTCATCCCCTCCTTCCCGCTCTACCTGAGCGGGTTCGTCCAGGCTCTGGAGCCGGTTCCCGCCCTCGCGCCGTT
The DNA here is from genome assembly GCF_051918945.1 of Streptosporangium sp. LJ11. NCBI lineage: Bacteria > Bacillati > Actinomycetota > Actinomycetes > Streptosporangiales > Streptosporangiaceae > Streptosporangium > Streptosporangium sp. LJ11. The sequence goes on along the minus strand of NZ_JBPXMB010000033.1, from coordinate 64,358 downwards.
CGTGGTCGAGGTGCTGTCCAAGGCGTTCGCCCGGCTGCCCGACCCGGTCCTGCTGCCGTGGCTGCCGACGCTGATCACGACGCTGCGGCGGCACGCGCTGGAGCTGGTGCCCGTCCTCGTCCGCGAGGCGGGGCGGACCTTCCCCGGCGGGCTGGCCGAGCTCGACGCGTGGGTCCCGCCGTGGGAGAGATCGGCGCCCGCGCCCGCGAAGGCGGTCCGGCGCGCGCCGGGCGGGCCGGTGGCCGCCCTGCTGGCCGGACATCCGCAGGCGTGCGACGCCGTGGCCGCGCTGCTCGGCCACCCGGCGGAGTGGCCGGCATCCGGCGACGACACGGCGACGGGCGCCGGCGGCACGGCGGCGGGCGAGCTGCTCGCCCGGTACCCGGCGACGACCGGCGCGGTCGCGGCGCTGCTCACCGGCTGAGGGCGCGGGCGCCGGTGCGGGCGCGGTGCCGCTCACCGGCTGAGCGGCGCGGTCGCGGCGAGCGGCGCCGGCCGAGGGAACGGACGCCGGCGCGAAACGGCGAGATCCCGTCCGATCGACATGATCGGGCGGGATCTCACCGTTGCCAGGTCTCGCCCCCGGTGTCCCCGGCACAGGCCGGCCGACCGGCCTCGAAAGCGTCTTCGGGATGTCGAAAACATCGTTGAAGATGACGAAAGCGTCTTTGAGGATGACGCGGGAAAGGCGCAGCCGTCCTATGGTCACGCTATGCCGGTACGAGCCCTCCGGGCGCTGCTGCGAGGTGTCCCGCCCAGCCTGCTCGACGGGACGCTCGCCGTCCTCGTCGCCGTCGCCGCGACAACGATGATCGGCGTGTCCGCCGAGCCGGGCGCCAGGCCCCCGGACGCGGCGGCCTACGCCATCGGCGCGGGGATGGGCCTGGTCCTGCTCGCCCGTCGCGCCTGGCCGCTGCCGGTCCTGGTGGCCAGTTGCGCGCTGGTGCTGGTCTACCACTCCCTCGCCTACCCGAGCCTGTCCGTCGCGATCGTCCTGGGCGTGGCCACGTACACGGCCGCGGAGCGCGGACACTTCGGCTGGGCGGCGGTGGTCGTGGGCGCGCTCAGCGTCTACAGCGTCGGCTACCGCGCGATCGTCGTCCGGGACCCGGTGCTCAGCCTCCTCGTCGAGAAGGCGGCGCTCCAGGCGGCGCTGCTGGCGGCCGTGCTCTTCCTCGGCGAGGCGGCGCGGAGCAGGCAGGCGCTCGCGGAGGAGGTGCGCGAGCGGCTGCGGATCGCCCAGGAGGCCAGGGAGGCCGAGGCCGAGCGCCGCATCGAGGCCGAGCGGCTGCGGATCGCCCGGGAGCTCCACGACGTGATCGCCCACACCGTCACGGTGATCCAGGTGCAGGCCCAGGTGGCCCACGAGCTGTTCGAGGAGAGGCCCGAGCGGAGCCGGCAGGCGGTGGCGGTGATCCGCGAAGCAGGTGTCGAGGCCATGAGGGAGCTGCGGTCGACGATCGGCCTGCTGCGCCACCTCGATCCCGGCGGGGAGCCCCGCTCTCCCGTACCCCGTCTGTCGAGCGTGCGGGACCTCACCACGATGGCGGAACGGGCGGGACTCCACGTAGGCTGGAACACTCGCGGGGAGCCGTACGACCTTCCGGCGGCGGTCGACGCGAGTGCCTACCGGATCATCCAGGAGTCGGTGACGAACGTGATTCGGCACTCGGGGGCGAGCGTGGTCGAGATGACCGTCTCCTACGAGCCGTCGGGCGTCTCCATCGAGGTCGTCGACGACGGCGGAGGGCCGGGAGGGTCCGAGGAGGGGCCGCCCGGCCACGGCCTGACCGGGATGCGGGAGCGCGTCACCGCGCTCGGCGGCCACCTCACCGCGGGCCCCGTTCCCGGCGGGGGATTCCGCGTGCACGCCTGGCTGCCCACGAAGGAGGGGCCCCGGTGAGCACGCGCGTCGTCCTGGTGGACGACCAGACGCTGGTGCGCGCCGGCTTCCGCGCGCTGCTCGAACGCGATCCCGGCATCGTCGTCGTCGGGGAGGCGTCCGACGGGGCCGAGGCCGTCGAGCTGGCACGCGGGGAGCGGCCCGACATCGTGCTGATGGACATCCGCATGCCGGTCCTGGACGGCATCGAGGCGACCCGGGCCATCGTGGGCGACGCCTCGCTGCGGGACGTGCGGATCGTCATGCTCACCACCTTCGAGGTCGACGAGTACGTCTTCGACGCGTTGCGGGCCGGTGCCAGCGGCTTCCTTCTCAAGGACACCGACCCCGACGAGCTGCGCAGGGCCGTCCACGTGGTGGCCAGGGGGGAGGCGCTGCTCTCCCCCGGCGTCACGCGCCGCCTCATCGAGGGCTTCGTCACCGGAGAGCGCCCCCACCGGCTCGACGACACGCCTCTGGGCGTATTGACAGAACGCGAGAAGGAGATCGTGGGACTCGTCGGCGGCGGGCTGTCCAACGAGGAGATCTCCCGGCGCGTCTTCATCAGCCCGGCGACGGTGAAGACCCACGTGGGCCGTGCCCTGTTCAAGCTGGGGGCGCGGGACCGCGCGCAGCTCGTGGTGATCGCCTACGAGACGGGTCTGGTCGTTCCCGGCGTACGGTGAGCGGGCCGCGTACGCCCGGCGATGCTTCCCGGCCTGCGGTGAGCGGGCCGCGCACGCCCGGCGGCGCCTCCCGGCGTACGGTGAGCGGGCCGCATACGCCCGGCGGCGCTTCCTGACGCCCCCACGGGATGACGACCGGCCCCTGGACGCGCCTCTAGCGTGCGAGACCATGGAGCCACTCGACCTCGCCAGGCTTGAGTTCGCGCTGACGACGAGCCTGCACTTCCTCTTCGTCGCGCTGACCCTCGGTCTCGCGCCCCTGATCCTGTACATGCAGGCCAGATGGGTGTTCGGCGGCAGGCCGGTGTACGAGCGGATGACCCGGTTCTGGGGGCAGATCTATCTCGTCAACTACGCGCTCGGCATCGTCACGGGCATCGTGATGGAGTTCCAGTTCGGGCTCAACTGGAGCGGCCTGGCGAAGCTGACGGGGGACGTCTTCGGCGCGTCCATCGCGTTGGAGACCCTGGTGGCGTTCTTCCTGGAGTCCACCTTCCTCGGGTTGTGGATCTTCGGATGGCACCGGCTCCCCCGGATCGCGCACCTCGGCGCGTTCGCCGTCGTCACGCTGACGGCCTACGCCTCGGCGTTCTTCATCATGGTGTCGAACTCCTTCATGCAGCATCCGGTCGGGTACGAGAGGTACGGGGCGGGCATCCGCCTGACCGACTTCGGCGCGCTGGTGGGCAACCCCGCCCTGACGGTGGCCCTGGCCCATCTGCTGCCGGCCGCGCTCAGCGTCGGGGCGTTCTTCGTGGCCGGTGTCAGTGCCCACCACTTCGTCCGGCGCACGCGGGACGTCGACTTCTTCCGCCGCTCGATGCGCGTGGGCCTGGTGGTGGCGGCCGTGACCGCGCCACTGGTCATGGTCACCGGCATCGCGCAGTTCCCGGTGATCGGCGGCTTCCAGCCCGCCAAGACTGCGCTGACCGGCGGCAGCGCCGAGGAGCTCGCCAGGGCCCGGAGCCTGCTCGCCGCCCGGTTCGGGCCGGGCGACCTCACCCCTCCCGCGTGGATCCACGAGGTCAGCCAGGTCATGGTCTACATCGGCCAGATACTGGCGCTGCTCTCCCTGATCCTCCTCCCGCTGATGGTCTGGCGCTGGAGCGTCCGCCTGCGGCCGCTGCTGTACGTGATGGTGTTCCTGATCCCGCTCCCGTTCGTCGCCGTCATCTGCGGATGGGTGGTCCGGGAGGTGGGCCGCCAGCCCTGGGCCGTCTACGGCCTGCTGAGAACCGAGGAGGCGCTCGGCGACATCGGCACGGTGGCCATCACCGGATCGCTGGTCGCGTTCACCGCGGTCCTGCTCCTGCTGGCCGTCGTCGACCTCTCGCTCATCGCCCACCTCGTCCGGCGCGGCCCCGACGAGGACGTGCTCAGGCTCGGCGCCAGGACCCTGCCGGCGCCGGAGGCCGACGCCGCCACTCACCTGTCGCCGGAAAGGGAGGAAACGCCATGGACGTCGTCTGGCTACTGATCCTGGGGCTGATCCTGGTCGGCTACTTCGTCCTGGAGGGGGCCGTCCTCGGCGCGGGGCTGCTGCTGGGCAGGTACGGCACGCGCGACGACACGGACGTCTCCGTGGCCGCTTTCGCACCGTTCGTTCTGGCCAACGAGGTATGGCTGGTCGCCGTGGCGGGCGTGCTGATGGGCGCGTTCCCGCTCGTGGAAGGAGAGATCATCTCGGGGCTCTACCCGTTCGTCGTCACCGGCCTCGTCGGATGGGTCGTCCGTGACGCGGGGCTGTGGTTCAGGCTCCGCCGTACGGGGGGCGCCTGGCGGCGCCTGTGGGCGAGGGCGATCGTCGTCGGCAGCGGGTTGCTGGCCGTCGCGTGGGGGTTCGTCATCGGCAACCTGCTCCTCGGCCTGCCCGGGACGCCGCTGTCGACCGGCAGGCTGTTCGCCCCCTACGCGGTGCTGTGGGCGGTGACCCTGCCCGCGTTGCTCGCGGCGCACGGCACGGCCTTCCTGGCCCGCCGCCTGCCCGGCCGTCTCCGTCCCGACGTCCGGCGGCTCGGGGTCAGGGTCACGAGGCTCGCCCTGGCGCTCACCGCCGTGGCGACGGGCGGCGGCCTCGCGGTGACCGTCGTCACCCGGGGGCTCGGCGACGTCCCGGCGATGCTCCCCCTCCTCGCCGCCGTGGCGGCGCTGTGGTGGATCCGGTCCCGCCCGTTCGACGGAGGCGGCCGGGTCCTCGCGCTCAGCGCCGTGGCGGTGAGCGTCCCCGCCGCCGCGGCCGGGCTGGCCGTCGCGCCCGGCCTGCTGGCCCACCCGGCGAGCGGGCGGGCTCTGGCGGTGCTGACCGCCTACGGGCTCGGCGCGCTCGTCCTCGTCGTCGTCGCGCAGGTGTGGGCCTGGCGGCTGTTCGACAGGCGCGTCGAGCCGGACGCCCCGTCCTTCTTCTGACGTCACCTGCGTTTCTGCTCCCGCTCCCGCGGAGAGCACCACCCCTTGGCCGAGGGCACCACCCCTGAACGTCCCGCCTGGCGAAGACCGTCCAGGCGCCACCGACGGACAGGCCCGCCCAGGCGGCGAGCACGATCAGGGCCGGCGCACGGTTGCCGGGCGATGACCACGATGCCCTGTTCACATGCTTGTACTTAAGGTATGGCTCCGGGGATCGCGGATCACTTCGCGAGCCGGCGTGTTCAGCCGACGTGTCGGAAAGGACGGTCCGCGCCGTGCCGGGTGGGACCGGTACACGGTGGCAGGCCGTTCCGAGGTCGTTCGGCCGGCGCTTCCCAGCCGGCTCGCCGAACCACCGGACAAGCCTCGCGCTTCGCGGCGGCATCCGTGCCACCTGTGTCCGCGGACAACGTGTCCCCGCCCTGACCAGGGTCTTCCTCGTTATCCGCGGATCGTCTCGACCTGGATGTCGTCCTCCACGCGGTGAATCGTTGAGGCCATGACACCCACACATGAGCACCTGAGTACGACCGGTCACTGGATCGACGGCGCGATCGTCGACGCGAGCGGCGACACCATCGACGTCGTCAACCCCGCCACCGGCGACGTCGTCGCGACGATCCCGGCCGGCACCGCGGCCGACGTCGACCGCGCCGTCGCGGCGGCGCGGGCCGCCTCCCCCGGATGGGCGGCGACCGAACCGGCACAGCGGGCTTCGATCATCCAGCGGCTGGCCGACGAGCTGTCCGCGCGCAACGAGGAGATCGCGCAGGCCGTGACCGCCGAGATGGGTGCCCCGATCACCCTGGCCCGCCTCGGCCACGCGGGTTTCCCCGTCGCGGTCGCGTCCGCGACGGCCGGCCTCGCGGCCGGGTTCCCGTGGACCGAGGAGATCGGCAACTCCCTCGTCGTCCGCGAACCCGTCGGTGTCGTCGGCGCGATCACCCCGTGGAACTTCCCGCTCCAGCAGATCATGACGAAGATCGCACCCGCGCTGCTGGCCGGGAACACCGTCGTGCTCAAACCCGCCGAACTCGCCCCCCTGACGGCACGACTGTTCGCCGAGGCCGCGAGCGCCGCGGGTATGCCCGCGGGCGTGTTCAACGTGGTGTACGGATCCGGGCCCGTCGTCGGCGAGGCGATCGCCGCCCATCCCGACGTGGACATGGTCTCGTTCACCGGTTCCACGGAGGTGGGCAAACGCGTCTCGGTCGTCGCGTCGGCCACGGTCAAGCGGGTCGGGCTCGAGTTGGGCGGCAAGTCCGCCAACCTCGTGCTCGAGGACGCCGACCTGGACCACGCGGTCGACGAGACGCTCGTCTACGCCTGGACCAACAACGGTCAGGCCTGCGGAGCGTGGACCCGCATGCTCGTCCCGGCGGCCCGGCATGACGAGATCGTACGGATGCTCGTCACGGCGGCGAAGGCCTACACCGTCGGAGACCCCACCGACGAGGCCACCCGGCTCGGCCCCCTGGCGTCGGAGCGGCAGTGGAGCCGCGTCAACGGCTACATCGAACGCGGCATCGCGGACGGGGCGACCCTCGTCGTCGGCGGCCCCGGCCGGATCCCCGGCCTGGAGCACGGCGCGTACATCCGGCCGACCATCTTCGCGAACGTCGACCCGGACTCGGTGATCGCGCAGGAGGAGATCTTCGGACCCGTGCTGTCCGTCATCCCCTACGACGACGAGGACCACGCGGTCAAGATTGCCAACAGCACGATCTACGGCCTCAACGCCGCCGTGTTCGGCGAGGACGAGCACGCCCTGCGGATCGCCGGGCGGCTGCGGGTCGGGCAGGTGTACATCAACGGCGCCCGGTTCAACCCGCTCGCCCCGTTCGGCGGATACAAGCAGTCCGGCAACGGACGCGAGATGGGCCGCGCGGGCGTGGAGGAGTTCACCGAGCTCAAGGCCATCCAGCGCTAGCCCCGCGTTCCGCGCGTGACCCCGATCCACCTGGGGTGACCACCCGTCGCACCGGATCAGACGGAGCTGCCGGCCCGCGACGGTGCGACGGGTGCGGAAACCGGGATCGGTCGGCCTGCACATGAGAACGGCACCTCGCCCGGGACCAGTACCTCGGGACTTCCGAAACGCGTCGCCTGCACCACCCGCATGTCAATCGCTCCCCCGCACTCGGCCCACCCGTACACCGGCGCAGAGAAGTCTCCAACCTCAACCGGAGTCGAGGTCAAGCGACCACGAACGGCGGCACACCGCTCTCGACCCTCATGATCCAGGCCATTGCCCGTCTCGCCCGGCCGGCCTTCGGATTCCACCCGAACAACGCCGGTGTCCGTCAAGCCGACGTTTTCCACGAGGACACGTTCTCGTAATCCGCGTGAGGAGTACTTGAGGGGCCACCCGTGAACGCATCGCGCCTTTGCCGGGCGGCCTGCCGGCGAGACCGTTCACCGTGGACCGATACTGCCGTTCGTGCCCCAGGAGTTTCGAATACGCACGGGAAGAATGCACGATCCGGCCTTTACGTATTGTCGACTCGACAACTATCGTCCTGAACAGGGTGATATGTTGATGCTTCGCATCAATTGGAGCCTGGGATGCGCGTCCTCATCGTTACGGATTCGTTTTCGCCGAGAATGGACGGGGTGGCGGTCTCCGTCGACTCTCTGATTCACGGCCTTGTCTCCGCCGGCCATGATGTGGGAGTGGTCTTTCCGGGGCGGCGCTCGGAGTACAGGGTGGACGAAACAGGCACTCAGCGGTGGCGCGTGTCGTCGTTCAGGACGCCGTTGGACGGATATCCGCTCTCTCTGGCCTCCGCGAGGAGCATCGCACGAATTATTCGTGTTTTCGAACCGGATTTCGTCTCCGTTCAGACCATTGGCTCTCTCGGGGTGGCGTCTCTGCGCGCGTCGCACCGGCTGGAATCGCCTGTCGTGCTCTCCTGGCATACGGATTTCGAGTCCTACCTCAATAAATATCGGCTGGCGTGGCTGTTCATACTTCCCTCGTACGTTCTCCTGAGGGGAGGAGGTGTTCGGTTGTGCCGCGACGTGATGAGGAAGGCAGCCGGCGCCGGCAGGTCCGGTGTCATTCGGGAGATCCTCGCGTACGTGGCCGATTCCGCTGACCTGGTGGTCGCCCCGTCCGCCAAAACCGCTTCCTACCTGAAGGGCCTGGGAGCCGAGCGGCCTGTTTTCGTGCTGCCCACCGGCGTCGAGGAATCGGAGTTGAGGGGAGGAACACCGCCGGAGGGGCTGGTCGAGTCCATCGAAGCCACTCCGGAGGGAAGCCGCGTCGTCTACGTCGGCCGTCTGAGCCGGGAGAAGGGAATCGATTTTCTGGTGGAGGCGTTCGGGCACGTCATGAAGCACCGGCCACGAGCGGCTCTCATCCTCGTGGGCCCGTGCGAAGACCCGAGAACGTGGCTTCGACTGCGTGCGGCGCAGGCGCGTCTGGGAGCGAACCTTCTCGTGGCGGGCCCCGTGGAGCGTCGAATACTGTCGGACCTCTACCGTCGGGTCGATGTCTTCGCCACCGCCTCCGTCACGGAGACACAGGGAATCACGGTGTGGGAGGCCGCCCTCGCGGGACTACCCGTCATCGCCAGGGATGACTTTCTCGACGAGGAGGTCCGTGAGGAGGTCCTGGGCGGCCTGCGGACACCGGAGGGGTTCGGGAACGCGATTCTGGGTCGCATCGATCGGGACAGCCGGGCCGGGAAGGGCTGCAGGACGCGGGTGGGGCCCACCGGTACCGACAGGGCGCGACTGCTCGTGGCGGCGGTCGGCCATGTGCTGTCCGGTGAAACCGGCGGATCAGCCCGGCCTGGTCCGTGGTTTTCGCGAGACGGAGCCTGGCGCGAAGAACGATGACGTGCACGGAGCCTGGCCCGAGGGACGATGACGTGCGTGGAGGCGAATCAGATCGGCATGGTTCCGGCCTCGGCGTCCACCGCCGGGTGGGCGCCTGCCGCAGGGGTCATGACACCTCCGTCACAGGCGAGCCGGCCGGTGTCACCGGTGAGGATGGTCGATCGCCAGGTCCGCGAGCCGTGAGTTGACCTCGGGAAACGAGCCGTCGCCGAACAGGATCCGCGCCGCCAGGGCACGACCGGCACGACCGCGTAGCGCGGTCACCGCCGCCTCCGCCGCGGCGGGGGATCGGATGCCGGCGAACACGCGGCGCAGCAACAGCCGGCCTCGGAACCGGGTCCGCAACGCGTGCCCGTCGTAGCGGCCGAGCACGCGTCGGTCGCCGGTACGCAGGTACCCGGCGGTGACCGCCGCGGCCAGTTCGGACATGCGCAGGCAGGGGTCCAGCCCCCCGGCCGTCAGTGGCGACACCGCGCCCGCCGCGTCTCCGACGAGCAGCCCGGCGGGGCACGCCAGCCGTCGCAGCACGCCGCCGACCGGGATCGGACCACCCCTGCGCTCGACCGGCCCGGCCGGCGGTGTGGCGCCGGGCGCGTCCGCGGCGAAGGCGTCCAGCAGGTGGCGGACGCCGGTGCGCATCGCGTTCGGGTATCCCGCAACGCCGACATGCGCGTACCGGCCGTCGTCGATGACCCATCCCAGGTACCCCGGAGCGATCCGGGGGTCCAGCACGCAGTGGAACGCCGGGATGGCCGTGCCCGGCGCGATCGGGTGGACGATCTCGGCACCGACGAGGAAGCGCCGGTTGACATCGAGCCCGAGATCACGGGCCACCCGGGAGCGGGCGCCGTCCGCGCCGACGACGAACCGGGCCGTCACCGGTTCCGCACCCTCGAACCGCACGAAACCCATCGACGCGTCGACGTACCGTACGCCCAGCAGGACCCGCGCCCCGGCCGACTCCGCCGCGCGGTGCTCGTGCTCGTAGACGGCCGCCATGTCGGCCACGCGGTACTCGTCCCGGTCGCTGGTGAGCCGGATCGGCGCCCGCCGCGACGGCGGATACAGCAGCACGTCCCGGATACCCGGCCCGAGCAGGTGATCCGGCACGTCGAAGTCCTCGAGGGTGCGACGCACGAAGATCCCTGTCGTGCGGATGCCCGTCGACAGGGACCTGCGACGGTCGACCACCGTCACGCTCAGTCCCCGTCGCGCGAGCAGGCGGGCTGTGCGCAGGCCGGCCAGGCCCGCACCCACGACCAGTACATCCACTGTCTGCATACCTTGCGACGGTAGGGGCGACGCCTCATCCGTACGATGGTTTGCACGCTACCTGCCCCATACCTCCACACCGCCGCCACACTCGAGACCGTGGACCGCTCCTCTGGCGAGAGGTGGCCGCAGAACCGGCGTCGGGCTCCTCGAAAGCCCGCGCCGGGGAACTTCGGACGCTCGCTCAGGGTCACGCACCGACGTGGGCGGGGAGAACGTGGCGATCGGCGTAACCGGCCGGCCATCGCTACGCCGCTCTCCTGGCCGGGTAGATGAGGATGAGATCCACGCCGGGCCGGGTGTACAGGCGCAGCCGGTAGAGGCCGGGACCGCTGCGCGCGAGATCGGGGAAGCGCACCTTGCTCGCCGACAGCGTCTGCATCACCAGGCGACCCGATTCGCTGACGATGTCCGCCTCGACCACCGCGTCCCAGCCTTTGCGTCGCAGGGGTGGCGGGGCCGAGCGCAGCGCCTTCGCCGTCACACAGGTCGCCCAGTCCTGGCTGGGGGTGAAGATGAGGGCCAGCTGACCGCTGGTCGCCAGGGTGTCGACCGGTTTCGCGCTCCAGATCGCCGTGGAATCTTCCTCGGTTTCCGCTTCCGCGTCGTAGATGCCGTAGGGCTGGGAGTCCCAGTCGTAGTAGGACGCGGTCGCCTGGAACCGGGTACGCAGCGCGGGCCACGGGTCGCGGCACCGGGCGTCCTCCTCGCGCGCCTCGCGCGCCAGCCGTTCGCGCACGAGGTTCTCCTTCTCTGCCTTCTGCTGGTCCATCTGCGCGGACGACAGCAACAGATCCGGATGTTTCCGTCCGACCACCTCCGGGCAGAGCAGCGCGAGCAGCGCGGGCCGAGCCTTGACCGGCTCCCCGGCCGCGAACCTGGCGCACGCGTCCCTGCCCCTGCCGAGCAGGGCCTGGTCCGAGACATGCCGGCCGGGCTTGGTCACGCTGCACAGGTAGGCCCGATCGCGCTTGTGGGCCGGGATGTCCGCGACACGTGGCGGTTTCGACCACGCCCAACATTCCGCGAACTCATCGTCCTGCCGTCCCATGAGGCCATCGCCCTGCCAGCCCGTGAGCCCATTGCTCTGCCAGGTGTAGGTGAGATGTGGACGGCCCTCGGGTCCGACGACCATCAGCGGGAGGACGGCGGCGGTGGCCGCGACCGCCGTGGGCACTCGCAGAGGCGCCTTCCGCCTCGGCTCACGGTTCAGCTCATGGGCCGTGCGCGCCAGCCAGACGATGTAGAGCACGTTCATCGCCTCGGCGATCGACTCGATCGGGCCGCCGCGCGTCAGGGCGTCCGCGAGCTCCACCAGGAACGCGCTCGCGAACGTGCCCGCACCGATGAGGAGCGTCACCCGGCTCCAGCGTCCGTCGCGCCGCTGGGCGAGCAGGAGCATCACCATCACGACGAACGTGGCCACCACCGCGGCCATGGCAGTCGCCCGGTAGGCCGAACTCACGAAGAACCGGAGCTCTGAATCGTCTGCCAGGCTGTTCGCGAGCGATATGGCCGGTTCCACCAGTCCGAGCAGGAGTAGAGCCAGCCGGAAGGACCGCCCCGACCCGGTGAGCACCACCGTGAACAGCACGAGCGCGGGCACCCAGAGCGCCAGCCCGATGACCGTCTCGACCGGGCCCGGGAGGAACGAGGGGATCAGCAGCCACACCACGTCGGCGTACAGCAGCAGCCGCAGCCACGTGGCCGCCCGGCCCATCGGCACGGCCGTGGGCGCGGGTCCCCGCAGAACCTGCCACAGCATCCACGCGTTCACCAGCCCGAGCAGCAGCAAGCCGCCCAGCACCAGAGGAGAACTCCCGACGCTCTCGCCGGGCGGGTACCACATGGTGACCAGCCATGCGGGTGTCGCGGTGCCGATCACCAGGCTGAGGATGATCGAACCGAGGGTGATGCCCAAGGAGGCAAAAGCCGCCAAACGGTGTATGCGCACGATGAAGCATGATCGTAGTACGACCGGGCGACGCTCTCGCGAAGGTCCGGTGAGGTCCCCCCGGAGCCGGTCGGCCCGCACGGTCCACGGCCGTTCCCGGCCCGGCGGCCCGGCCTTCCCCGTGGTGGCCGACCCGAAGGGTCGCGTCGTCGGCCGAAGCTCCACACCCGCTCCGGCCTGGCCACCGGCCGGCTTGAGGCGTGCTCACCGGTTGGGAGACTTGCGGTACGTGACCGGCTCGTCCCCCTTCCCGGGGAACGCCATGATCAGCAGACGTTGGCCGTTCTCCTGCTTTCCCTTCCACGTGAACCAGTCGTAGTGCACGCGGACGAAATACTCGATCGTGCCTCTGGGGCCGATCCAGAGGTACCTGCCGTGCGCGAGGTTGACGGCGGCGGGGATCAGCGGGAGCACGATCGCCACGGCGGGCAGCGGCCACCGCCTGGTCGCCGACCGCGCCGGCGCCTGCCTCGGGACCGGCCACGGACACCACCTGCGCGATGACGCCCATCCGGACGGTCGCCGCGCTCCAGCGGGGATCCCTGGCCTGGGCGATCAGGATCGACACGGACCACGCCAGCCAGACGTAGCCGTACCCTCCGGCAAGGGTGAAGATCCGCGCGACGGAGCCCAGGTCGAAGATGTCCGTGATTTCCTGGCCGACGCTGCTCACGCAGGCGACGACGCCGGCGACGAGCGAGAACAGCCGCAGCCTGCGGGAGACGATGTCACGGAGTACCAGGAAGAACAGCCAGACGATGGCCAGCTGCACGAAACCGGAGGTGATCGCCGTCACCGACCAGAACCAGTAAATCTCCAACGCCAGAATCAGCGGGACGCCGACGATGCTCGTCAGCCCGTAGCCGACGCTGACATACAGGGCGAGCCGCAGCAGGCCGACCTTCCTGCCCCGGCGTGTCAGCTCGCCGCGGGCGCGCCCGCGCAGCACCTGCCACAGGGCCCACGCCTGGAGCGCCCCGATGAGGACCAGGACGAGCGCCAGCCCCCACGGGACGGTGAACGTGTCTTCGTCCGGACCGAGGAACCAGCCCATGCTGGAGTCGCGGGTGACGACCTTCCAGAGGAGATCGCTCCGGTCGGTGGTCAGCGCGAAGCCGCCCAGCACGGCGATCGCGACGAGGTAGCCGAGCGCGATCAGGACGGCGATCCTGCCGAAACGGTAGCGACGCATGGCCATCTCTCGGGAGGGCGGAGCGGTCAAAGCGCCTAACCCTAGCGAGTCACCAGAAAGTTGATCAGGCTATGGCGAGTGCGGAGCTTTCGCGACCCGTTATCGCTTCTCGTCACGCCGCGGCGCCCGCCCACCGGGACGCCGGACCCCGCACCCGGTGGGCCCGAGGCGCCGCGCCGACGCGCTCGAGCCCGCCGTGAGCGTCAGGACGTGGCCACCGCCGCCCGGAAGCGTCACGAAAGCCCCGAGCCCCGAAAGCACTGTGCCCGGTCGTTACCGGCGTTCCAGGAGGACAACGGGGATCTCGCGGGTGGTCCGCTCCTGGTAGGCCGCGTACTCCGGCCTCGCCGACACCATCAGGCGCCATAGCGGCGGACGCTCCGCGGCCACGGCGGGACGCGCTCGCGCGGCGAAGGCCTCCGTACCGACCTGCACGGTGACGCACGGATCGGCGAGCAGGTTCAGATACCAGGCTGGATGGTGGTCCGCGCCGCGGTTGGAGGCCACCAGGACGTAGCGGTCGCCGTCGAGCCCGTAGACCAGCGCGGTGCGGCGCAGCGCGCCGGTTCTCCGGCCCCGGGTCGTCAGCAGTAGATCGTTCACGCCCGGCCGTGGCCGGCCGCCGGTCTCCCGGAAACGACGGATGTGCTCGGCGATCCAGGGATCCGGGCTGTCGTGGATCTCGGGCATCACGCCTCCCGGATGCTGACGGCGGCGCGGCGGTGGCGAGGGGCCTCGATCTCGTCGAGCAGCGCGATCGCGAAGTCCGCGTACGAGATCCTGGCGGCCGGGTCCGCATGATCGGCGATCCGGTACCGGCCGGTGCGCGTGCCGGCATGGTCGAAGTCGCCGGCCGGCGCGACGTACGTCCAGTCGAGGTCGCAGCCCTGAAGCACGGCGAGCCCCGCCGCGTGGCCGAGATAGAAGTCGCGGTACTCGTTGGGGTAACCGGGCTCGTCCATCAGGGGAGCACCCGACGCCCCGGGCATGATCGACGCGAGGCCGACCACCGCCAGCCGGCGCACGCCCGCCTCCGCCAGACCGGTGGTCAGGGCGCGAGCCGACGCGGTGAAGAACTCGTGAGGCGGCACCGACAGGTCCGCGGCGGCGCTGACGGCCGCGTCATGCCCCGCGGCCGCGTGCGCGACGCTCGTCCCGTCCGTGACGTCGCCCGCCACCACCCGTACGTCGGCCAGGTCACTGTGGCCCGCGAGGTCACGCACCACGGCGGTGACCCGGTGCCCACGCCGGCGCGCCTCGGCGACGACCTGCCTACCGGCTCTGCCGCCCGCGCCGAAGACCACGATGTTCATCGCGAACCACCTTTCACCGGGGCCGGATCCCATCCGCCCGGCCGCTTCGCGGACGCTATCGAGGGCCGTGGTTACCGCTGGGATACCGGCTATCGTGAGGCCATGAGGGAACCCCTGCCCGCCGACATGTTCGACGAGCTGTGCCCGTCCTCGCTCAATCCGATCCGGTTCGGCGACAAGTGGGCGGCGCTCATCATCCGCTGCCTCGAACACGGGCCGCGCCGGTTCTCCGAGCTGCGCGTGCCGCTGAGCCGCGTCACTCCCAAGGTCCTCACCCGGTCACTGCGTTCCCTCGAACGGGACGGGCTGGTCAAGCGCACCGTCCACGCCGGCGCCACCCCGCGTGTCGAGTACGAGCTGACCCCGCTCGGCCACAGCATGCTCCGGCCGATGGCGATCGCCTGCGCCTGGACGCGGGAGCACTGGGACGAGTTGCTCGACGCCCGCGAGTCGTACGACGACAACGCCCGCCTCGACCGCGCCGGCTGACGCGCGTTGAGCCGCGACCCGTACGTGTCCACCGCCTCTGCCACCTGGTACGCCATCGGCCCGGGACGGATCGGACGCTTAACGATCACTTTCCGGAACAGGATGGATCGTTTCCCGCTCGTTCGGTGGCGTGTGGTGCGGGCGGTAGGCGACGGCCGCGACGATCGCGCTTGACAGGGCGACCACCGAGGCGGCCGTGAACGCCGCCGCTCCGCCGGTGTCCGACTCGCTCAGGTAGCCCGCGACGGCGGTTCCCAGGCCGTAGCCCGTCCACATGAAGGTGTTCAACCAGGCGAAGACCTCGGTTCGGTGGCAGGCAGGGCGGCACCTACGTGGAGGCGATGGGCGGTGAGTTCGCCACCGCCCTGGCGCTGATCGTGGACGGCTACGGGGCCGAGCGCTTCGGACGGTGCTCGGCCGATCGGTGCGACGCCGTCTACGTCGACCTCACGCGCAACGGATCGCGCCGGTACTGTGGCCCCGCCTGCACCGCCCGGGCCAAGAGCGCCGCGTACCGCAGCCGGCTGCGACGCTGAGAGATCCGCCCCCTGTCCGGTGATCAGGCCGGGGCCTGCTCCCGGCTCACGCGGGCGATCACGTCCAGCAGGGCGGTCACGGCAGGGAGGCGGAAAGGCGGCGCCAAGGAGGCCGCGTACAACCGGCGGGAGGGGAGCGAGGGAACGGTCGGCCTCCTCACCACCCCCGGGTGTACGGCGCCCCGCACCAGCGTGGGCACGAGCATGACGCCGGATCCGCCCGCGACCAGGGCTTGCCTGCCGTTCCAGTCCTCGCAGAAGAACCCGATCCGAGGGGGTCGGCCCAGGGCTTCGGCGAGCTGCGGGAGCGGGCCGAGGCAGTCGGGGTAACCGCCTTCGATCCACACCTCATCACACAGGTCAGGCAGCGGCACCTGGCTGAGCCGGGCCAGCCGATGGCCGGCGGGCAAGGCGACCTCGAACTCCTCATCCAGCAACGGCAGCAGATCGACTCCGGTGAGATCGGCGGGATCGAGGGGCTCGGCCGACGAGTCGTGCTTGGCCGCCGGCGGATCCGCGTACAGGTTCCAGGCGGTGACCAGGGTGAGGTCGATCCGGGCCTCTTTGATCGCGGCCATCGGCCCCGCGGCGTCCTCCCGCATCAGGCTCAGCCGCACTCCGGGGTGGGATCGGCTGAAACGCCTGATGACCTCCGGCATCAACCAGGTGTTCGCGCTGGAGAACGCCGACAGGCGCAGATGCCCGGTCTCGGCGCCGGTGAAGGCGTTCACCCGCATCTCCAGGGCCCGCAGGCGCGCCAGGACGTCCCGCGCCTGCTTGGCGACCATCTCACCGGCCGCCGTCGCCTTGACGCCGCGCGCGGTGCGCCGGAAGAGGGACACGCCGAGCCTGCGCTCCAGACCGCCGATCTGCCGTGACACGGCCGGCTGGGTCATCGACAGGGCTTCGGCCGCCGCCGAGAAGGAGCCGCGCTCCTCCACCTCGACCATCACCTGCAACGTCCAGGGATCGAGCATGTGCGAGCCACTCCCTCCGATCGGCCTGCCATGCGGACCACGCATGTCCCCCATAAGACATCCGCAGTGGTGTGCATATCACTCCCACGTGATCCTGGGAACCTCAGCGCTTCCCGACACCGAACTGCGAGGGCACAGCATGCACACAGGCTCCGGCGAACACCGGGAGTGGTCCGGCGCGGGCAAGTCGATCGTCGTCATCGGCGGGTACGGAGCGGTCGGCGGCGCGACCGCGCGACAGCTCGGCCTGTGGTTCCCCGGCCGGACCGTGGCGGCCGGGCGCGACCCGACGAAGGCGCGGACCTTGGCGCGATCCACCGGCGCCGCGGTCAGAGCGGAAGGCGTCGACGTCAGCGATCCCGCCGATGTGGATCGGCTGCTCGACGAGGCGGCCGTGGTCGTGATGTGCGTCGAGCGCGCCAACGCGGCACTGGCCGAGGCGTGTCTGCGGCGGGGGGTGCACTACGTCGACGTCAGCGCGTCCACCTCGGTGATCCGGGAGATCGAGTCGCTGGACGAGCTCGCGGCGCGGCACCGGGCGACGGCCGTTCTCAGCGTCGGCGTGGCCCCTGGGCTGACCAACCTGCTGGCCCGTCACTGTCTCGAGCGCCTCCCGTCAGGAAACAGGATCGACATCAGTCTCCTGCTGGGCCAGGGCGGCGACCACGGCGCGGACTCGGTGCGATGGATCGTCGCCGGCCTCACCCGCCCGGACGGGTGGCGGCGGCCCGGCACCCGGCGGGCACGCGTCCGGCTTCCTGGCTGGGGAACGCGGACCGTCCACCCGTTCCCCTTCTCCGACCAGCGGACGATCGGCGAATCGTCGCGGATCACGGCCACCACGCGGATCTGCTTCGACTCGGCCCTCGTCACCTCGGTCCTCTTCGGGCTCGCGACCATCGGATTCTTCACCCTGGTGGGCCGGTTGCGTGCCGAATCGCCGCTCACGTCAGCGCTTTCCCGGTGGCACCGCGGGTCCGACCGCTTCGTCGTCCACGTGAGGGCGTCGGACGCCGAGGGGAACGCGGTGTCGAGCACCGTCACGGGCCGCGACACCTGCCGGATCACCGGTGCCGTGGCGGCTCTGGTGGCTCGCGACCTGTTCACCGCCTCGCTTCCCGCCGGAGTCCTGCACATCGACGCGCTTCAGCCCTCCCGGCCTCTCCTCGACGAGTTGCGCGAGCACCTGACGACCGTCGATCACAACGCCCAGAACTGATCAGGAGACCCATGTCCCTCCCGAACGCCGCACAGGCGAACTCATGGAACGGGCCCGAAGGAGCCCACTGGGCCGAGAGCACGGACCGCACCACGGGCCGCAACACCGCCTTGCACCGGCTGTTGTTCGAGGCCGCGGCGATAGAGGAAACGGACAAGGTCCTGGACATCGGATGCGGCGCGGGCGAGACGACCATCCTGGCGGCTCGTCAGGCGTCCCGCGGATATGCCGTGGGTCTCGACCTCTCCCGGCCGATGCTGGAACGGGCCCGCGCCGACCAGGTCCGAACCGGGCTCGCCAACCTCCGGTTCGAGGAAGGGGACGCCCAGGTCCATCCCCTGGGCGACAGCGAGTTCGACGTGGCCATCAGCCAGTTCGGAATCATGTTCTTCGCCGACCCCGTGGCCGCCTTCGCCAATGTCGGCCGCGCCCTGAAACCCGCGGGCCGTCTCGTCTTCGTGTGCCCTCGGCGGATGACCCGATGCGAGTGGTACACCATTCCGATCTCCGCTCTGACCGGGCCTCCCGAGCCCTCCCCGAACGCGTACGAACCTGGGATGTTCTCGCTCGCCGACCGGGGGAGAATCGAGAACGTGCTCCACGGGGCCGGATTCCGGACGGTCACGGCGGCCTCCGCCGGCGTTTCCCTGTTCTTCGGCCAGGACGCCGCGAGCGCCGCCGGCTTCTTTCTCGGCACCGGCCCCGTTCGCGCGATTCTCGACGACGCGGTCATGACGGCCGACGCCGCCCGAACCGTTCTGGAGGATGCGCTGCGGCCTTACGCGGGTCCTGAAGGCGTCCGCCTGGGCGGAGAGCTTTGGGTGGTCACCGCCCGGCGGTGACTGTTCGAGGTCGCGCCGGAGGCCGCGCCTGACGCCGCGCGCCCCTTTCCGTGGCCCACCGACCTCCTCACCCGTCCAGCGTCAGCTGTCTCGCCGGCTTTTCGCCGGCCATCGCGTCGTCCGATGATGAGATCGCTCTCCCGGTGCTCCGGCGCGGGCGACCGGCCGATCTCCGGCCCGTCCCCGACCAGGGCGCGGATCCTGTCACGCTTCAAGATCTACCTCAGGAAGGTCGATTCATTCGACCAGCCGGGACCAGGGGGTGAACCCCTTTACCTCTCCGGGTTCGCAGGGGCCGGTCACCAGGTGAATCCGCCGACGTAGGTTTCACCCCGCCAGACGACCCTGTGCGGGAAGGCGCCGGCGGCCGTCGGAGTGAGACCGACGCGGAGCAGTTCGTAGTCCTTGCCCCCGCACGGGCGGTTACCGGCCGTCGAATCGTTCTCGTTGTCCTTGCCGACCAGGAGATGCCGACCGGATCGGTCCAGCGCCATCGACACGATCTCGCCGCAACTCAAGGTGAGTACCGTGGTCACCTTCCGGTCCCCGTCGTAGAGGAGCAGCTCGGACGGCTGCTCGTAGCTGCCCTGGCGCACCCGCAGGGTCCGGCCGTCCGGCAGAGGATGAGGGAGAGTATGGCTGCCGTTGTCGCGGGGCGCCCGGACGAGCATCGCCGCGGACGGCGAATCCGACGCGGGCATCCGCACGTCAAGGGCGCCCTCCCAGGCCTTCACCAACTCCGGTCTCGGCGGGTACGTGACCCCGGTGAAGTGGAGGTCGCCGGGAAGCACCAGAGCGTGGGCGTCCCTCCAGTAGAACCCGTACGCGGCCGCCCGCCATTCGACGTCCGGGTCGAGGACGCCGACGTAGGTGGTCTGCTCGTGATCGCGGCCCTCGGTCCGGCGGCTGTAGGCGATACGGCCCTCGGGCGACAGCACGATCCGGTCGACGCTCCCGTTCAGCCTGCCCGACAGCGCCTGACCCAGCTTCGCCTGACCGTCGGCGTCCACCGTCAGGCGGTGGATGCGTGAGACGAAGCCGCGCGGCGACCAGGAGTCCTGGCCCTGCCGCAAGGTCACGCTCACCACGTACTCACCCGGCTCCCGGGTGGCGGCCACCGCGTTGACCGGGATGGCGCGCCTGCCCAGGTAGGGCATGTACTCATGGGCGATGCGGCCCGTGTCCAGGTCCACCGTCTCCAGATAGCCCGCGGTGAGCAGCGCGTACCGGGGAGTGCCGTCATCCGCGACCGGTGGCGCCGCCAGTCGCTCGGGCAGGATCCGTACGGCCTGCACGACGAGCACGATCACCCCGAGCGCCGCGACCAGCCTCAGTACTGAGCCCCGGTCCGGGCGCACGCGCGTCCCGGCGGCGCCCGCGAGCAGGATCATCGTCAGTGGCGAGATCACCCAGGCCAGAACCACCGGCAGGACGCGGAACGGCTCCGGGTCCGGCAGGCAGCCGGGCGGCGGCTCCACGGGCGGCCTGAGCACCTCCGCGGCGACCGCCAGCACCTCGGGCAACGCGACGATCACGAACCCGGCGACCGCGGCCATCAGGTGGACGCGGGCCTTGTCGCGCCTGGCCACGAACAGCGCGATCATCGCCAGGACGAACGGTCCCGCCAAATACAGTTCGCCCGACGCCACCTCGGCCACGTCGGCGATTGTGCGGCGGACAGGACCCACCGGGTGCAGGGTCGGTGGCCCGACACACGTGACGTGCCGCGGGGGCGTCAGCACATCCCAGACGATCTCCCATAACGCGTACGAGGCCGCCAGCCACCACCAGAACACCGGATGGCGCCGCCGCGGTCCGAGAGGAGACACGGAGAGCACAGCGGCCCACCCTTTCCGCATGATCGCCCAGAATGATCAGGAACCCTACCGGGCCGGACAAGCAGCGCGTACGGCCTTAATTGGGCACAGCAGGATCCGCGTATCAAGGGCGGACAACACTCGGGCGCGCGTCGGCGCGGCCGTAGACCAGGATGCGCCGCGACGCGTTCCTGAACTCCTCGATCGCTTCGTCGTCCGCCTCGCGGCCGCCGCACGCGCTCGGAGGAGCCCGCACCTCAGGCCGCCGGGCGGGATACGGCCCAGCGCGCAGGCCACGAGCGTCGACCGCTTCATGACGCGAAGTCATCGCCTCAACAGATCACTCGGCATCTGCCCACGGTCAGATACGCGCATCCGTCTGGGGTCTCACCACCTGCTCGTGCCCGCCCGCCAAGATGCGACCCGAGCCAGACGCGCGTCCCCCGCGTCGTCCCTCACCATTTCGGTGTGCCCGGACATACCGGTCCGGGAACACCGACACGGACAGGACGGGCAGCAATCCATGAGCACTGATCTTCGCGGGCGCGTCACGCGATGGCGGCGGACCGGCGCGGACCGGCGGGCCGCCAACGCCGCCGCCAACCTGGACCGCCAACCCCCGTTTCCCGGCCGATGGGTGAGCGCCGTCTCGCTGATCGGCGGTCCCGCCCTGATCATGGCCGGGACTCTCCTGCGCTCCCCGTTCTACTACTTCGTCCCTTATCAGCTCACCGCCTACACCCAGCATCCCGCCCTCATCACCGCCGCCTACGTCTGTTTCGCCAGCGGGTTCGTGCTGCTGTGGCCGGCGGTCATGACGCTGGCGCAGAGGATCGCCGCCACCAACCCGCTGTGGGGAATCTGGGGCGGTTGCCTGGTGATCGTCGGCCTGTTCACCCGGACCTTCCAGTTCGGCACCGATCACCTGGCCTTTCACCTGACCGACACCCTCGGCCTGCAGACCATGCTCACCGGCATCGACGGCTACTACCTGGCATGGCGGGACACGGTCTGGCACCCGTTCAGGTCCATGTCCGGGCCGGCCTTCTTCGGCTGGGTCGTGCTGGCCATCGGCGCCTACCGCTCCGGCGCCCTGGGGCTGGGCCGTTCGATCGCGCTCGGCCTGATGTCGGCGCTCGCGCTCGGGACGCTCAAGGGCACCGAGCCACAGTCCTTCATCGCCGTGGGCGGCCTCTGCCTCGCCTTCATCCCCCTGGGCATCTCGCTGCTGCGTGGAGGACCCCCGCCGACCAGGCGCGCCATGATCTGGGTCGCCGTCCTCATCGGCGTGCATGTCCTCATGACGGCCTTCGGCCCGAGAGGATGACGATCCGGACCGGTGATACGGCGTTGAGCCGGCACGTCACTTCCCTGGAACCCAGGCCAGGCAGAGAGACGGAACACGCGAATAAAGTCGATCAAGCGGCAGGGCTGCGGGCGAGCCGACTTCGATCCGCTCCGCGAGCGAATCCCGCCCCGGACCCGAAGCCGACCGTCCCGAGGCCGGCGACAGAGCCGATGAGCGTGCGGAGGCGTGCCCTCGTCCGGAGAAGGGCGGGCCGGTCACCGGCGACCGTCCGGGTTGGTGATGAGCCCGCCTTCGTAGGCGGCGATGACGAGCTGTGCCCGGTCACGGGCCTGCAGTTTGGCCAGGAGGCGGCCGATGTGGGTCTTGACCGTGCCGACGGTGAGGTGCAGGTGCTCGGCGATCTCGGCGTTGGACATTCCCCTGCCGATGAGGGTGAGCACCTCGCGCTCGCGCGGGGTGACGTCATCGAGGTTCCGCACGACCTGGGCGGGAGGAGAGCCCTGCAGGAACTCGGTGATGAGCCGGCGGGTGACGGTGGGCGCGAGCAGCGCCTCACCGGAGGCGACGACCCGGATGGCGGCCAGCAGCTCGGCCGCCGTGGCGCTCTTGAGCAGGAAGCCGCTCGCGCCCGCCTGCAGCGACGCGTACACGTATTCGTCCAGGTCGAACGTGGTGAGGATCAGTACGCGCGCGCCGGCACAGTCGGGGTCGGCACAGATGCGCCGGGTTGCCTCGATGCCGTCCATGTCCGGCATCCGCACGTCCATGAGGACGACGTCGGGCCGGCACCGGCGGGCCAGGAGCACGGCCTCGGCGCCGGTGCCCGCCTCGCCCACGGCGGCCAACCCCGGCGTGGCGTCGATGAGGACCTTGAAGCTGTCGCGGATCAGGACCTGGTCCTCGGCGAGCAGGACCCGGACGGGCGGGGACGAGTCGTGCGGTGCGGCTCCGATGCTCATGTCGTCGATGCTCATGCCGCGGTGCCGTCCGGGTCGTAGGGCAGTCGAGCCAACACGCGAAAGCCTCCTTCTGGCCGGGGTCCCGCGTCGAACGCGCCTCCGTACATCTTGGTCCGCTCGCGCATGCCGACCAGGCCGTGTCCGCCGTGGCCCGCGCGCGGCGGCCGTCCGTGGCGGGGGCCGTCGTCGACGACCTCGATCACGGCCTCCTGCCCGTCGACGTCCACGGTGACCGCGCAGCGGGTGGGCCCCACGTGGGTGACGACGTTGGTCAGGGCCTGCTGCACGATCCGGTACACCGACATCGCGACCGCCGGAGGTGGCGCGGCCTCCTCGCGGACGGTCAGCTCCACCTCGACTCCGGCCGAGCGGGCGTGGGCGGCCAGCTCGGGCAGGTCCGCCATGCCGGGCGCGGGCACGGGGTCCTGCTGGGGATCGCCGTCGGAGCGCAGCAGATCGAGCACCCGGTGGATCTCGGTGAGCGTGCTGCGGCTGGTCTGCTCGATGACGGCCAGCGCGGCGCGGACCTCCTGCGGGCGGGCGTCGGCGACGTGGTTGGCCACGGTGGCCTTGACGGCGATCAGGCTCATGCTGTGGCCGATGACATCGTGCAGTTCCCTGGCGATGCGCCTGCGCTCGTCGGCCACCGCGGCGTCGGCGAGGTGGCGGACGAGGCGGGCGGTCGTGTCCCGCTTCCAGCGCACGACCGTTCCGACAACCCACGCGACGGTCAGGAGCACGCCGATCGTACCGATCTCGATCGGCCAGGCCGCCGGCATCTCGCTGGGCGTCGCCGCGGGCGCGAGACCGGGGAACACCTGCGCGTAGAAGATCAGGATCGCGGTCACCGCGGCGGACAGGCAGACCGCCAGGCCCGCCGCGGACCAGGCGATCGAGGTGGTGGCGGCCACCAGGTACAGCACGAGCACGGTCGGCACGAAAGTCAGCCAGATCGCGCCCGCCGCGACGGCGCCGGCCATGGTCACTCCCGTGCCCGCGGCGCACGCGACAGCGAGCATGGCCCGCGGCCGGCGCCGCCGGAAGGCGATCGGAAAGCTCAGGACCGCCGCCACCGGCCAGGCCGACCACGCGAGCCACGGTGACGACGGCCCCGGCGGATCGACGATGGCGTATCTGATGAGCAGCGCCACGGCGACCGCCACCGCCGCGTCGGTGACGTCCCTTCCACTGCGCCGCCATCCGGCCCATCCCATGATGGGACGGTACCGCCTCACGGGATCACGCGATATCTGCCCATGGTCGGACATCCGCATCCGTCCGCGCATCCGTCTGGGGTCACACCAGTCCGGCGGAGAGGGATCGCATGCCGATCGGGGCGGCGTCGATTCAGCAGGAGGCCGACGGTCGCGGGCAGTGAGCTGATCTCAGCGAATTTCGGCTGGATGATCGTGCTCGGAATGGGTGAGGACGAGGGCGGCGCGGGTGATGTCGCCGGTTTTGCTGGGGCCGGCGGTGATGCGCTGGAGTGTGCGGCTGCGGCGTATAGAGCGCCCAGCACGTGAACACGGGCCGCGGCCAGGTCGTGGATGGAGCCGGGTTCGACATCGGAGACCCACAGCGGCAGCCCGTCCGGGGCGGAGAGGGCTTGGACGTTGCCGGCGTGGTGGTGGGCTTTGCCGGAGTACCACCGGTCGATCTGCTCGCCTTTGACGCTGGTGGTCTACTCGGCGCACCGGTCCATCGGCAGCAGGGTGACGTCGAGCGTGGCACGATGGGGAATCACGCGGAGCCTTCCGGCCGCGCAGGGTTCTTGTGGTGAGACCTCTTCTACCGGAGGCTCCACACCAAATTTCCGGCCGTCGACGGCCTCTCCTGATAAGCCCGGAATTCCACCATTCATGCCTCGGAAATTCCAGCTGTCGGAACTATTCCGCTGAGATCACCTCATTGACACCATCAGGTTCCTCGCCAACGGCAAATACGTGAGCGCCGATCTGACCTACGCGGGCGACGGCTACGCCATGCTCATGGCCCGGGCGGACGTCGTCGGATAATACGAGAAATTCCTCATCTCGTGACACATCGAAAGCCGACGAACGGACGAGCCCCATGGACTCGCCCGTTTCATCAATAGGTGATGATGCACTGACTGGAAGTGGGAAGAGGCGGCGAGGTAGTCGTCATAGGCATGCGGATCTCGAACCCGAAGTTCGCGTACTGGTTCGGCAGGATGGCGCCATTCCACGACGCTGGTCTCCACACGTTCGTCGAGAACCTCTTCACGTTCCAGAACTGGTGAACGACCGCGCCCGCCGAGAAGGGGAAGTCGATGACCGCCTCCCAGGTGGTCGACGGTGTCGTGCCGGTGTTGGTCAGCCGCGCATCGACCTGCCACCTGTACTGCCCGCCGACGGTCCCCCAGTAGTTGGCTTGGAACGTCAGCGTGCAGGTGGTGGCGGCGTCGGCGGGTGTGACGACGGTGAACGCGCCGAACAAGGCGGCCACCAGCCACATGGTCAGGCGCCGTCGCCGACGGACGCGCCGTTCTGTCATGGGCCCCTCCTGTCTGGAAGTGCGCGCGATGAAAGACGCGCGCATAGGCGATGATCGAACGATACGGTCGGCGTCGAATACCGTCAACGGCACTGAAAGTTTCAGCTATTCAATGAGGTGATCTCAGCGGAATAGTTCCGACAGCTGGAATTTCCGAGGCATGAATGGTGGAATCCCGGGCTTATCAGAAGAGGTCGTCGACGGGCCGCCCTCGTCCTCACCCATTCCGAGCACAATCATCCAGCCGAAATTCGCTGAGATCAGCTCAAAGAGTGCAGGCTCATCTTCTGACGGCGGCGCACCCGACGGTTGCGGGCGAGACTCTGCCGGTCGCGACCGTCCTATGTAGTGGGAGCTGATGGTCGTCCCAGACCCTGTGCGTCCACATCCGCGCCAAGGCGTGTGCGTCCGAGTTTTCGCCGCCGCTTCGTGTTGACCCGCGAGGAGGGTCACTGAAGGATGAGGCAAGGCTCTCGACCGAAGGGGTGACGGGGGATGCGATGGTGGCCTGAACGCCGGCGACGACGTGCGGCCGAATCCGACTCCTTCGCCGACCTCTTGCTGGCGGCGGCGCGGAAACGGGGTGTCCCCACTGCGCGGGTGAGCAGTTCCGAGGCAGAGGAGCTGGCGATCGCGGTGGCGAAGGACACCTACGAGAAAGGCGACGTCGCCGCGGCGGAGGAAATGCTGCGCCTGCTCGCGACCAGGGGCAGCCCGTCGCCCGCCGGGATGGCGGCCTTCGACTGGGGGGTGGTGCTGGAATCTCGCGGTGATGCGCGCGGCGCCCAGCACGCGTACCGGATGGCCGTGAACTCTCCCAATCCCGAGGCGGCGGCGATGGCCGCGCTGAACCTGGGGATCATCCTGTTCTACGAAGGTGACACCAAGCAGGCCCGGACCTTCCTGACCCTCGCCATGGAGTCGGGACACCCGCAGGCCGCGCCGAAAGGGGCGTTCAATCTGGGAGGCCTGCTCGCCGGAGAGGGCCATGCCGAAGAGGCGATGCGCGCGTTGCAGCGCGCGGTGGATTCGGGTCATCCCGACGAGTCGCCGGGAGCACTGACCCAGCTCGGCGCCCTCTGGTTCACCGCGGGTCGCGTCGCGGACGCCGAGGCGGCATTCGAGCGGGTCATCGCGACACGGCACCCGGAGTTCGCGCCCATGGCACACACATGCCTGATGGACTCACGCCGCCAACGGGGCTGATCAGAACCGTACGGAACAACCACGCGGCAGGCTCTTCAAGCCGCGAACCCGAGAACGCCGTGGTGGCGGCGACTTGTCCGACGAGCAGTGGGCGCTGATCGAACCGGTCATCACGGCGTGGAAGGCCGCGCACCCGTCGGTCAAACGCGGCCCGGCCGTGGACACGTTCGGACCGGTCATCGCAGCGGTGGGGCTCGCCGCCTCAGCGCACGAGAACACCGCGGGATCGGCTCTGCTGGACCGCATCGCCGCGACCCGAATCTGTCGGCCCCGTACGCCATGATCGGCGGTCATACATCCCGTACATCCCCTTAAGGAGCGGCCATGGCCGTCAACGACGGATCCGGATGGTCCGGCATCGGCTGGGACGGCTGGACGGACCTCAGCCTGATCCGTGCCCGGCTCGACGCGGGAGCCGACCCGAACTCAGGGGTGTCCTTCCACGGACGACCGCTTCATGCGGCGGCCGAGCGCGGTTCATCCGAGGTGGTGGCGGAGCTGGCCCAGCGCGTCGACGACGTCGACGCGGAGCACGAAGGCCGTACCGCGCTCTGGGAAGCCGTCTTCAACCACCGCCCCGGCAACGCCCGCGCCCTGATCGCCGCCGGAGCGAACCCGTGGCGACCGATGATGAACGGCTGGTCCCCCGGACGGCTCAGCCTGGCCACTCCCACCCCTGACCTGTTCGCTCTTCCCGACGGCGAGGCCGGCCTGTCCGCCGCCGAGGCCGCCGCCGTGGCAGAGGCCGGACGTCTGATCGCCGCGTTGGGGCGTTTCGACGACGACGGCCACAGCCTCGCCTGCGTCGCCGATCTCACCGCCGCCGAGGCGGTACGGCGCCTGGAGGCCGTACCGGCCGATGACGCCGACGTTGAGAAGATCATGGAGGATCCCTGGACGGATGTCGACGCCACTCTGTCCGTCATCGGTGTCACCGACGTGCCCGGCGGATGCGTCGTCTTTCAGCCGTGTGGATACGCCGCGTCCAACCCCGGCGTCATGAAACGCCTGTCGGTGGGCACCGTCTGCTACGGGCTGTTCGCCAATCCCAAGAGCGGCAACCAGGGGGCCGTCGCCCGCGACGGCGCCATCGAGGAGTGGGACACCCACCCCGGCGGCGGCGGCGTCTACTCCGAAGAATCCGCGGAGGAGATCCTCGCCACCTACCTCTACCACCACCAAGCCGAGGCCTACTGCTTCGCCGGAGCGGGCCTCCGGCCGGCTGACGCCCGATCGGTCAACGGTCAGGCCGACATGTGGCTCAAGCTGCCCGAACAAGACTGGTGGGATTAACCGGAGATACAGCGAGAAAGCCCGATTCCGCTATCTGGAGTCGGGCCTTCGTCATGCGGCTCGACCTCCGCCACAATGATCATGTGATCGATTACTACCGCGATTTCTTCGAGCGGCATCAGTGGCTGGAGGACGGGCTCTCCTGGACCGTCGTGCAACCCCTCAACGAAGAGATCACGGTGGACGACCTCCTGCGACGGCTGAACGGAGGCCGCGCGCCCGAGCAGCGCGTCATGGAGTATCCCCGGGAAGAGGCCGGGGAGGAGACCCGCCCCGTCCTCCTCGTCTCCGAGGGAGAAGGAACCTGGGGTTTCCTCGAACTCGCCTATGGCTTCGGCCTGTCCGACCGCGTCCTGATCGAGCTCAGCAGGGAATCACGCGTGTGGATGGTGACCTGGCACTTCAACGGGGGATACACGATCCTCTATGCGGCCGGCGGCGAGATCAGGGCGTGGATGCGCGACTTCATCTTCACCGAGCACAGGGTGGAGAACGGTGACCCGAGCATCCTGGCCGGTTTCCGCACCATGCTCGACGCTCTCGACCCGGAGGACTACCGCGGCAAACGCGGTGCGGCGTTCGCCTTCATCGAGGCGGCCACCGGCATGTGCCTGGACAGCGAGTTGCCGGATGTGGAGGACGCCCCCGTCGTCATCCTCGACAACCCTGCCGCCTGACCGGTGGTCGGCCGGCCTCCTCGCCCCCGGTGGCAGCTCGTCCACTCCGAAGACGTCCGCTGACTTTTCGCTGACTCCGCCTCCGGGACCCTCAACGGACACCCCCCGCCCGGCCCCGACCACTGACGAGCTGCACGTGACCTGAACAGCGAAAAGGCCCGGTTCCATGATCTGGAACCGGGCCTTCCGTCTTGTGGGGCGTTCACGAGGTGGGCCGGCCTGAGGTGCAGGAGATGTCGAGAAGATCGCTTCCCGAGGAGGCGATGATCGTTTCCCGCATACGTGTCCGAGCCCTGCCCTGGCGCGAAGAAGATCTGAACGCCGGCTGTTCTCCATCCGTGATCAACACGACCGCGTCGGCTGCTGGCCTCGCCCGTCTCCTCTTTCCGGCGTACCTGTCTCACCCCCTCGCCGGGCCGAAGCACGAAGGGCCGCCGCGATCCACGCGAAGAGCGCGGGACCCTCCTCGCCCGTATCGGGCGGCGTCCCGTTGATCACGGCCACCAGGGACAGGTACCTGCCATGAGTGGCGTCGTACCGGGCCTCCTCCTGGGAATCTTCGCGTTGGATCCTCTCGACGAGGAGGAAGGCCGCGGCCAATCGGTCCCGCGACTCGGCCGTGGCCTGCCCGCCGAAGACCCCGGCGGTCGCGTTCGCCATGCGAACGACCAGCTCCCGTGCCCGGGGAGAGTCCGCCGGCAGCCCGGAACGATACGCCTCCAAGACCTCCTCCCCGGCCTTCGCCCCCTCCCGGTGGATGAAGTCCCACACCGGTGCGGCGGCCAGGCGCCGTCCCGGAAACATGCCGTAGGTGTCTCGGAGACAGGAACGGACCGCGCCGCGGAACTCCTCACCCCGTACCAGGTCGGCCAGCTCGATCCAGGCCTCGAGCTGGGCGACGGCGGGGTCCTCCGGCAGCCGCGGTCGCATCGTCGTCCTCGATCTTGAGCCACATGTGGCCCGCACCGACCCGGTTGTAGGTCCCGCCGCGCTGCGGTCGTCCTATCGAGCTGGTGAACCGAATCGCATAGCACCATCCGGCGTCGACGCGGACCGCATCCCAGTCCGCGAGATACGGCGTGCGTTGGCCCGCGTAGATCCACATGCGCGGGGACGCCGCGACACAACTGTCCGAGCCACCGGAGCCGGTGACGCCGCCGCAGGTCCAGTCGCGCCCGACGTACACGGACGAGCCGCTTTCGTTTCTGGTCGTGGAGCAGAGCCAAGACTGCGAACAGGAAGGGCCGGCTTGGGCAGCGGCGGGAGCCGGCGTCGATAAGGTGGCGATCACGGCGGACGTGCCGAGTGCCACCGCCGCGGTCCTGCGCTTCGAACGCCATTTCATTCGGCGATTTCCTTTCTTTTCGTGGCGCTGGACATGGGACGCGTTCGGGGGCGTTTTTTCGATCCGTTGCTCGTTCTTCGGTCGACGCCCCTCGCGAGGATTCCGGGAGCCTGACCTCGCCCTCCCCGTTCTAGCGATTCCAGTGTTTGTCCGGCAACGTCGGGCCGGTTGGACAAACAAGGCGCAATTCGGGTGGGGAATATGAACTGCGGCGGGATCTAATCCCGAGGTGTTGTCCTGCCCCCGCCAGTTCGCCGCCTACGGCGTGAGCGCCCGCCTCGACGGCTTCACCCTCCAGGCGTCCGGCGCCCCGGAGCGGCTTCGCCTCGGCGCTGCCCCGCCTGGTGGAGCCGGTCGAGGGCCACACCACGATCGTGATCTGCCACCACGGCCACTGGGAGCGTCACGTCAACGCCGCCCGCCACCTGGAAGGCCGCGGGCATCTCCCGTTCTCCCGTTCTCCCGTCGAAGCCGTTGCCGACGTCGCCCCCGAGACGTGGCGGCGGATGCTGGCGGTGAACGTGGCCCCCGCCGCCGATCTGACCGATGCTCTGGACGGCAATCCCACACTATGCGAATATGTGTTCGATTTATGAAGATCGTCAGTGGGAGCGGGTCCCGTAGTCATGCCGGGGTGCTCGCCCCTCCCCTTCTCCTCCAGAACGGAGTGCCCGTGCGCCCATCAACCTCTGCCCGTGCTCCCCTGTCCCGCCGATTAGTCGCCTGGGCCGGGCCCCTGCTCCTGACGGCGGCCCTGCTCGTCACTCAGGCGCCCACCGCCGCGGCCGCCGCGACCGCCGCGACCGTCACCGACCTCGGCGTCGCCGGGAAGGGCGGAGACGTGGTGGCGCGCAGCAGCAAGGTCTTCGTCGCCGCCGGCGACCGGATCGTGGTCGCGTCCATCGACGGCAAGGTCATCAACACGATCCCCGGCCTGTCCGGTGCTGTCGCCCTGGCCTCGCCGGAGACCGGCAGGAAGGTGTACGCGGCGCTGCGCGATTCGCATGAAGTGATCGAGATCGACACCACCACGCTCGCCGTCACCAAGCGCATCGACCTCACCGCGTACCCGTGCCCGTCGAGTCTGGCGCAGTCGTACGACCGGCTGTGGATCGGATTCGGTTGCGGCGAAGCGGGAGAGGGAGGGGTTCTCGGCCTCATTCCGGCGGCGGCGACACCCACCCCCGTCCGGGTCGGGCCGGCCACGACCCAGGCTCCGCTCGTCGCCGTCGCCGGGAACACGCTGGTGGCCGGGGAGCCGGGAGTCAGCCCCGCCACAGTCAAGGTGTACGACATCAACACCACGCCTGCCACTTCGCGCGGCGAGATCCGCGGAGTGGCGAACGAGCTGCCGGCCCTGCGGGATCTCGCACTCGCCGAGTACGGATCGGCGGCGCTGTCGGCGTTGGACGATACCCGCCGGTTCGACGCCTGGGACACGACAGCCCTGACTCAGGGCCGCGCCTACGACAGCAGCGGATTCGGCGAGCACGGCCTCCCCACCGCTGTCGCGGCCAGCCCGGACGACGCCTACGTCGTGGGCGGCTGGAACTCCTCCGCGGACGACGCGGCGGAGCTCGTGGTGTACGACGCGACCACCGCGGAGGTCATCTACACAGCCGCCCACCAGGGGAAGGCGGTGGTGGCGGGCAGCATCGAGTTCTATGGCACACTCACCTTCGCGGTCTTGAAAGAGCCCGGCACCGGGCGGATGCACCTCTGGCGGCTGCCGCCCTCGCCCTACCACTCCTCCACGCTGACCTTGACGGCTCCCTCCGAGGTGACCGCGCTCAAGCAGTCGACTCTCAGCGGACGACTCACGCTGAGCAGCGGGCTGCCACCCGGCGTGCAGACGCTCGAACTGCACAGCCGGCTCCCCGACGGCACCTCCAGGCCGTTCCAGGAGATCACCACGGCGGCGGACGGGACCTACCGATTCACCGACGCCCCACCGTCCATCGGGGCGTTCAAGTATCAGGTGTACTGGCCGGGCAACTCATGGTTCCGGGGTAGCGGCTCCTCGGTGACCGTCACAGTGGCCTTGTACGAGCCGACGCTCACCGTGACCGGACCGGCGGCGGGCAACGTCGGCGAGCGACTCGACTTCAACGGCACCTTCGGCGCCGACGGCATCACCTTCCCGCGGACGATCATCACCGTCTCGCGCAAGGTCGTTGGCCCGGATGGCACCGTCACCTCGAAGGGCCTGGTGAAGTTGATCCCCGCCGCCGACGGGTCGTTCAGCTTCTCCGATACGTCGACCACGGCCGGCGAACACACGTACACCGTCAACCTGCTCGGCAACTCGACCATCAAGTCAGCGAGCACCACCCACGTGGTCACCGTCCTCCAGCCGCCCGCGTAGCATCCCGACGCCCGGGTGACGGTGACCCGACTCGCCGTCACCCATGCTTTCCCACGCCAAGGGACTACAGCTCGCCAAGGCAGCCATGGGGGTCCGCCTGAGCGCCGGCGGAACGACACCGTCCATCGACGAGATCGCGGCCGCCGCCGACCGGCAGCAGCCACAGCTCCTGGAAGGAGCCGAAGTCATGAATCGGCTCTTCCCGGACCGATCACGGCATGCGATCATCGTCCAGCTTGGTCCGCACGAAGGATGATCAACGAAACCTCGGCCTCGCCCCCACATGCTTCCGCTGACCCTCGGGTGGGCGATTCCCGTTCTCGGCGGATGCGGAGCGGTCGCCACCGGCGCCGACAACGACGCCGCCCCCTTCCTGATCGCTCATTCCGCTGCCGGGCTGGCCTGCATCCTGACCGCCGCCGTGATGGCGATCTCAGGACGCGACTCCCAGTAGCGGGGCTAGTCACTCAGTTGGTCACTCAGCAACGCAGAAGGCCACTCCCGATCTCTCGAAAGTGGCCTCTGACCTGGTGGAGTGTTCACGAATGGGCGTGACCTGCACCGAGTCGGTCACGGTGATGATCGCTTCCCGCAAAGTAACTGATCGTTTCCCAGCCGTTCGGTGCCTTCAGGTACTGACAGCGCTCTGCGCGCGGCACACATCGGCGAGGAACCGGGAGGTCATGCATCACGTGAGGTTCAGGGGCCGTCAGACCAGATGTACCAGGGGCCCGCGAAGTGTTCATACCTTCCCTCTTCTGGATCCGGTGCCCGATCCGGGATGTAGGCGAAGCCGTAGCTCTTCCAATCCATCGTGAGCTCGGTGACCATGAACCTCGCTCCCCCGGGGATCTTCTCCACTTCGTCCACCCAGTACAGGCCCCACCATCGATCGCTGGCATAGTCGCTGTGCACTGACCGGGCGTAGCGCTCCAGGCTCGGCTCCGACAGGGCGAAGCGCGCGTGAAGGGGCGCGTCGGTCTTGACGAGCAGCACGGTGCCCAGCACCAGTGCGAGCGGGACGAACATCCAGGGCGCCCACCCCCGCCGACCCGGCCCGCGACCCAACATCCACGACCAGGCAATGGCGAGCGCCAGCCAGTACGACACCAATGCCAATGCCCAGACGGACAGGCCGGGAGTGCTCACCTCAAAGAGCGTCAGGAGCGAGGCGAGTCCGATCGCCCCGGTGAAGAGCAGAGCGCGGCGGTTGCGAGTCAGACCCATAGGGCGATCTTGCCCAACACCAGGATCAAGCGCAGCAGATCATCTCCCTGCACCCGCCCGATCTCGGCCACCTGGACAAGTTCGGCCGGGACTGTCCTGCCCAAGCCCACACTGCCGGAGCGTGTACTTGCGGCAATCCGCATCCCGGTGTAGCCCACCTCGAAGAACTCAGATACGCCATCCGCGCTTCCTAGACGACGGGCACCCGTCGACCGGCGCGTACATGTCCGCTAACGCCTCCGGCGGGAACAACCCCTTGCCGATGCTCGACCAGGAACGCGAACACGCTCTCGGCCGGGATCAACTCCCGCCTTTCGACTGTTCCACCGTTGACGATGCATGGCCTGAAAGATCTCAAGCCCCGTGGTGGCTGCCAGTGCTTTGCCGTTTGCAGTGCGGAGTTGTTGGACTGCATGGCGTGAATGCGGCAGGCGGGTACGACTGCTTCCCCTCTGGGAGGCGATGGTGACGTCACTGTTGGAACGCGTGGCCCTGGCAGAGACGGCTGCGCTACGGCAGGCCGAGGACTTGCGGGCACAACTGGTCGCGGTCGAGGAACGACTGCAGCGCCTGGCCATTACGCGCGAGACGCTGACAGAGTTCGCCGGCGATCACCTCAGCGACGCCGACATGCCTGAAGACGACGCGGGCGCGGAGGAGGAATCGTCGCAGGCGGCTCACCTCGACCCCGCAGAGGAGCCGTCACCGCTACCGCCGTTGCGGGGGTTCCGGCAGCAGGTGGTGGCGTTGCCGGCCACGGCCGATGAGCCGATGCGGACACGGGAGATCGTGCAGGCCATCGGCAAGCCGGACACCCGCTCCCAGGTGGAGGGCATGCGTTCACGACTGCAGCGGCTGGTGACTGATGGATGGCTGCGCCGTCGTCATGCAGATCGGCTGACAGGCACTGAAGCCTGTCATGGGACGAAAGGAGCAGAAGCCGCACGCGGCGCATCGGGCGCCGCAACGTGCCCGGGCGACGTCGCGCCGATCGACGCCGGCCCGATCCGGGCGTCGGGGAGGGCATGCCGGTCGTCACGTCATGGCGCCGCCCGGGGCACCAGCCCGCACTCGTAGCCGAGGATGACCGCCTGCACCCGGTCGCGCAGCTGCAGCTTGGCGAAGATGCGGCCGATGTGGGTCCGTACGGTGCCGGCCGACAGATGCAGCTCCGCCGCGATCTCACCGTTGGTGCGGCCTCGCGCGATGAGGGTCAGCACCTCCCGCTCGCGCCGGGTGAGCACGGCGAGCCGGTCGGGCACGGGAGAGGCCGCGGGCCGCGGCTCCGGCTCGGCGCGGTCGAGATAGTGGGCGATGAGCCGGCGCGTCACGCTGGGAGCGGTGACCGCCTCGCCGGAGGCGACGGCCCGGACGGCGGACAGCAGGTCCTCGGCGAGGGCGTCCTTGAGCAGGAAGCCGCTGGCACCGGCGCGCAGGGCCTCGTAGACGTACTCGTCGAGGTCGAACGTGGTGAGGATGAGAATCCTCGGCCGGACCGCCGTGGAACGGCCGCCGTCGAGCGCCCGGATGCGCCGGGTGGCCTCGATGCCGTCCGTGCCGGGCATGCGGACGTCCATCAGCACGACGTCGGGTCCGGTGCGTTCCACCACGGCGACACCGCTGTCGCCGTCCGCCGCCTCGCCGACCACGACGATGTCGTCCGCCTGGTCGAGGATCAGCCGGAACGCGGTGCGCAGCAGCGCCTGGTCGTCCACGAGCACCACCCGCACGATGCGCGGGGGCGTCCCACCGGCCGCGGCACCGGCCGCATCCGTCCCAGGACCACTCCCCGCGGCGGAACCGGCGGAGCCCCCGGACGCTCCGGGACCACCCGTTGCCGTGAAAGCGCCCGTCCGCCTGAGAACGCCCGCGGCCGCGCCCCCGGAGCCGGTCACGCCCGATCGCCCGCCGTCTCCACCGTCTCCCCTGTCTCCACCGGGTCGGCCGCGTGGCCGCCGACGGGCAGCCGCGCCCGGACGCGGAACCCGCGCCCACCGGCCGGCCCGGTCTCCAGGTGCCCGCCGAGGAGGTGGACCCGCTCGGCGATGCCGCGCAGCCCGTTGCCCTCGCCGTCGTCCGTCCCGTCGGCGGGACCGGCGCCGTCGTCGGTGACCTCCACCTCCACGCCGTCGTCGCCGAACCGGACGCGGACCACGGCCCCGGCGCCCGGACCGGCGTGTTTCACGGTGTTGGTCAGCGCCTCCTGCACGATGCGGTAGACCGACATGTCCTGCAGCGCCGGCAGCACCCGCGGGGTGCCCGCCACGTCGAACCGCACCGGGATCCCGGCCATCCGCACGCGGTCGACCAGGGCCGGCAGCTCGCCGAGACCGGGCCGGGGGGCGTGGTCACGCTCCTCCCCGGCGTCGCCGCGCAGCACGCCGAGCAGCTGGCGCAGCTCGGCCAGCGACGCGCGGCCGACGGTCACCACCTCCCGCATCGCCCCGGCACTCAGCTCGGGGTGGCGCTGCTGCACGGCCACCGCGGCCTGGGCCTGCGCCACGATCACCGCGAGGCTGTGCGCGAGGACGTCGTGCATCTCGCGAGCGATCCTGGCACGTTCGGCCGCGGTCGCCAGCGCGACGCGCTGCCGCTGCTCCCGCCGCAGGTCCTCGGTGTGCCTGCTCAGCGCCTCCAGCCGCTCCTGCCGGTTGCGCACCCCGATCCCCCACGCGTACGCGAGCGCGAGCACCATCGCTCCCCCGATCGCGTTGGCGGCGGCCACGCCCAGCACGTCGGGGAAACCGGGCCCGGCCGCGGCGCCCCGTACGAGGTCGGCCTTGGTGACCATCCCGGGAAAGGCCAGCCACCCGCCGCGCACCGGTGGCCGCCACACCGCCCACAGGCTTGCCGCGTACGTGACGACGAGCAGGACGCCGAAGGCCGACCGCCCGCCGCGACGGCCGCGACGGCTCGCGACGAGCCCGTACAGGGCCCAGGGCACGACGAGGTCGATCGGCTGCAACGGCACGTACGGATTCAGCTGGTGCGCCACGCCGCCCACGGCGGCCAGCACCACCGCGACGAGCGGGCGGGAGCGCCGGACCAGCGCCGCGGCGACCAGCAGCAGCGTGGCACCCCACCACCACACCGACGGCGTGACGGGCTCACCGGTGCCGGGCCACGCGGCCGACGCGGTCGAGAGCAGGACGAGCGGCAGCACGAGGCCGACGTCGCGCGCCACCGCCCACCGGCCGGGCGGGACGTGGCCGAGGACACGGGCGGAGCAGGGCATACGCCCATCGTAGGCAGCCGCCCCTCGCCCGGCATCGGACCCGGCTCGTACACCGCCTCCCCCTCCGGTCGTACGGCCGGGACGCCGAAACCGGATCATGCTCCGACGACGTCCCCCCGCCCGGCCACGACCCTGGACCCATGACAAGACTCCTTCGAATCGTGGTCACCGCCACGCTCCTGATCGGCCCGGCCGCATGCGGCCCGGGCGGCGGGGAACCCGATGAGCGGATGAGCGACACGGATCTGCTGGCGCTCGGCAGGGAACTCTCGAAGTGCGTACGGGACAACGGGGTGCCGGAGTTCCCCGACCCGACCGTCCGCGACGGGGACCTGGTAATGCCCCAGAACCAGCCGGCCGATGCGGTGGACGACGCCATGACGGCATGTCGGAGCATCACCGACCGCATCCCCCGACGGTCGGGCGGGGAGGGATCCGGCGCCCGCGACGTGCCCCAGCTGCGCACGTTCGCACGGTGCCTGCGCGAGAACGGCGTGCCGGACTGGCCGGACCCCAGGCCCGACGGCAGCTTCCCGGTTCTCGGCACCCCGCTGGACGGCAAGACCCCGGAGCTTCAGCGGGCCCGGGCGGCGTGCCGGAAGCACTGGGACCGAAGCTGGAGCGTCTCGTGACGCAGACGGATCTCCCCCGCCGTTCCGGCCCGCCCAGGCGGGCGGCGGTCACGGTAATGGTGGTGGTCGTCGTCGGCGCCGCGACCGTCGTCCTCTGGAGCGCCACCACCCACCGCCCGGCTCCCGGCGACACGTCCCCTCAGGTGCGGACCGCGACGGCGACCGTCACCCGCGGCACCGTCACCGAGCGGACCCAGATCGGCGGCACCCTGACCTTCGACGGCTCGTACACCGTCGTCCACCAGGGCGCCCCCGGCGTGCTGACCACGCTGCCCGCCCCGGGCGACGTCGTCGCACGCGGCGAACGCCTGTACTCGGTGGACGCGCGACCGGTGCGCCTGCTGTACGGCACGACACCGGCCTACCGGGATCTCGGACCGGCGACCACCGACGGTGCCGACGTCCGGCAGCTCGAACGCAACCTCGTCGCGCTGGGCATGGATCCCGGCCGGGACATCGTCGTCGACGCGCACTTCACCTGGGCGACGAGCGCGGCGGTGCGGCGCTGGGAGGCGTCCTGGGGGCTGCCCTCCTGGCGCCGCGACGGCCGGCTGGCCATGGGCGAGGTGGTGTTCCTGCCGGGCAGGCTGCGCGTACGGCAGGTGCGCGCCGCGCTCGCGAGCACCGTCAGGCCGGACACGCCCGTACTGGGGGCGACGTCGACGCGACAGGTGATCACCGCGCGAATCGGCGCCGACCGCCGGCGGCTGGTGCGGGCACGCGACAGGGTCCGCATCTCCATGACCGGTGCGGAACCGCTGCGGGGAACCGTGCTGCGGATCGGACGGGTCGCCACGGCTCCGCCGCAGAACGACTCCACGCAGGGCGGTGAGGCACCGGCGACGGTGACCGTCGTCATCGGCGTCAGGCCGCCGCGGGGCGGCCCGGCGCTCGACCAGGCTCCGGTACGGCTGAGCATCACCACCGCGACCCGCAAGGACGTGCTGATGGTGCCGGTCACCGCGCTGCTCGCCCGCCCCGGCGGCGGATACCAGGTGCGCCTGGCGGACGGCCGGCTCGCCGGGGTGGAGCCGGGCCTGTTCGACGACTCCGCCGGCACGGTGGAGGTGACCGGCGCCCTGCGGCCCGGCGACCGGGTCGAGGTGCCGTCGCCATGACCGCCGTCCTCGAGCTGCGCGCCGCCCGCAAGGTGTATCCCGGCACGCCGCCGGTGGAGTCGCTGCGCGGCGTCGACCTCACCGTCCACGGCGGCGAGCTGGTGGCCGTCATGGGCCCGTCCGGTTCCGGCAAGACGACCCTGCTGAACCTGGCCTCCGGGCTGGATCGCCCGACCAGCGGGTCGATCCGCATCACCGGCCAGGCGGTCGAGCCGATGACCGATCGGCAGCTGTCCGGGCTGCGTGCGCACCGGCTCGGTGTCGTGTTCCAGCAGTTCCACCTGCTCGACCGACTCACCGCGCTGGACAACGTCGCCACCGGCCTTCTGTACCGGGGCGTACCGGGCGCCCGGCGCCGGGCCGCGGCCGCCACCTCGCTGGCCCGTGTCGGCATGGCGCACCGGGCGCACCACCGCGCCCGGCAGCTCTCCGGCGGCGAGCGGCAACGGGTGGCCATCGCCCGGGCCCTGGTGGGACGTCCCGGCCTGCTGCTGGCCGACGAGCCCACCGGCAACCTGGACTCCGCCACCGGCGCGCAGATCCTCGCCCTGCTGCGCGAGCTGAACGACGACGGGACCACGATCGTGACCATCACCCACGACCCCGGCGTCGCGGACGCCATGCGCCGGCGTATCGACATGCGCGACGGCCGGATCGTGCGCGACTCCGGGAGCCACCCGTGACCAGGCCGGACGAGTCCTCCGCGCCCTTCCGGATGCCCGCGGGCGCCGCGCCGCCGTCCCGGCTGCGCGCCGCGGACCTGCTGCCGGTGGCCGCCGTGGGGCTGCGCACGCGGCGCATGCGTGCCGTTCTGTCCACGCTGGGCGTGGCCATCGGCATCGCGGCGGTGGTGTCGGTCCTGGGCATCACCCGGTCGAGCCAGGCCGACCTGCTCGCGCGTATCGACCGGCTGGGCACGAACCTGCTGACGGTGACCGACGGGCGGTCCGCGAGCGGCCGCGAGGTGCCGCTGCCGGTGACGGCCTCGGCGACGATCAGGAGGACCGACGGTGTGCGGTCCGCCGCGCCGACCGCCGAACTGCCCGGGGTCCAGGTGTTCCGGTCGGACCGGATCCCGGCCACGCTGACCGGCGGGCTCTCGGTCCGGGTCGCCGATCCCTCGTTGCTGCCCACCCTGAACGCGAAGGTGGGGCACGGCACGTACCTCAGCCGGGCCACGAGTGCCTATCCCGCCACGGTGCTGGGTCACGCCACCGCGCAGACGCTGGGGATCCGGGATCTCGCCGGCACTCCGCGGGTGTGGGTCCAGGACCGCTGGTTCACGGTGATCGGCATCCTGGAACCGCTTGAGCTGGCGCCGGAGATCGACCTGTCGGCACTGATCGGCCCGGAGATCGCGGCGCAGGGTTTCCGGTACGGGGGACGGCCCAGCCGGGTGTACGTGCGAGCCGACGTGATACGGACGACGGAGGTCTCCGAGCTGCTGGCGCGGGCGACGAACCCGGAGAGTCCGAACGAGGTGGACGTCAGCCGGCCGTCCGACGCGCTGTCGGCCCGCCTGGAGGTCGCGAACGCGGGGACCTCGCTGTTCATCGGACTGGGAGCGGTCGCGCTGCTGGTGGGCGGGATCGGCATCGCGAACGTCATGGTGATCGCCGTGCTGGAGCGGCGTACGGAGATCGGGCTGCGCCGGGCACTGGGCGCCGCGCGCGGCCATGTCGCGGTGCAGTTCCTGGTCGAGTCGCTGATGCTCGCGGTGGCCGGTGGCGTGTGCGGGGTGGTGATCGGGGCCGCGGTGACGTACGCGCTGGCGCTCCAGCGCGGGTGGCAGCCGCTGATCCCCCCGGCGGCGGTGGGCGCGGCGCTGGTCACCGCGGTCGTCGTGGGCGCCGTCGCGGGACTGTACCCGGCGATGCGGGCGGCCCGCCTGTCCCCCACCGACGCGCTGCGCACGGCCTGACGGCGACGGCCGGTGGATCCCGCTCGTCCGGTCCACCGGCCCCCAGCGTTCACCTCCGCCGTCAGGGAGGCCGCCTCGCTCGACGTCCGCGACCATGGGCCTGGAACACCGCCTGGAGCCGGGATCCTCCGTCATGGCGATGACCGCCACCCGCCTCGGCCATCCCGACCTGGTCGCGGGGGCACTGCTCATGAACGACACCGGGAACACCCATCCGCCCACCGGCCGCAACCTGCGGATCGGCAGCGCCCTGACCCACCG
This sequence comes from Streptosporangium sp. LJ11, assembly GCF_051918945.1. Taxonomy (NCBI): domain Bacteria; kingdom Bacillati; phylum Actinomycetota; class Actinomycetes; order Streptosporangiales; family Streptosporangiaceae; genus Streptosporangium; species Streptosporangium sp. LJ11. The sequence continues at coordinate 23,868 of NZ_JBPXMB010000033.1, read as the reverse complement.
GTGTCCCCCCTCGTGTGGGCGGACCGGGAGGGCGCCGACACCCCGAGTCGGACTCCGGTATCCCACTGGAGAACATCTCCCGCCTCGTCGGTCACCGCAACACCTCAGTGACGGAGACGGTCTATCGCGAGCAACTCCGCCCGATGCTCCTGGAAGGGGCCGAGGCGATGGACAAGCTCTTTCCCGACCTACAGCCCAGAACTCTGACGTAGATCCAAGCCCGGCGAGAGCATCCATCTCGCCGGGTTGTCTCTTTCTAGTCCTGATTCCCCTTGTTGTAGTGGAAATGCTCCTGGTGCGCGGTCGTGAAACGCCCGACGAACGAGGGGGTCTGCTGATGGGCGGCGCGAGGCTGGAAGTGGCCGTGCTTGATCGCCCAGCCGTAGACACCTGTGTCGAGGGGGTACTCGGTGAGCATCCCCGTCAGCTCACCGGTCTTGATCCACGACTCTGCGCGCTCTCGCGTCCCGAACACGCCGGACGGCCACTGAGCGCCCTCGCCCAGGAAGACCCACACGGTCACAGGACTGGAATCGCTCACCGCTGAGACACCTCGCCACTGGACTTTGCGAAACTCGGAAGGGCACGGACCTGGTGGATGGACCGTAGTCACTCAGTTGGTCACCCGGCAACGCACGATCTCTCGGAAGTGGCTCTGACCTGGTGGGGTGTTCACGAGTGGGTGCGATCTGGGGTGGGTCGGAACCCTAGAAGATCGCTTCCCGGAATGGGGGTGATCGTTTCCCGGAACCCCCACACGGAGTCGGCTTCACCGAGACCGCCGAAATCCCGGGATCGGGATCGATCGGTCGTTGCGGGGCTTGCCGAGCTCTTCGATCAGCACGGGATACCGCTCCCCCCATGTCCGGCGAGGCAGCCGATCGCGACCACCACGTGGCTCAGCGGCCCGACGCCGGGTACCGTCGTGGCTCCGGCACCGAGCACGACCGCCAGGGCCATACCGGCGACGATGTCGGACACCTTGGCGCGCCCGCTCGGATCAACCCCTCTGCACCTTACTGGCGAGATGAGACCTTCCTCATCCGCGTGGCGCCATGGCGCGTGCCTACTCCCGGTGTCGTAGAGAGACGGTCTCTCCTCCCGATGTCGTACAGGTGAAAGTCTCCTGCGGTGCGACGACCGGCGTCGGCGGGCAAGCGACGATTACGGCCATGAGAACCCCAGTCAGATACGTCCACGGGGCCGCACTGCTGGCCACCGGACTGCTCGCCGGAGCCTTCGGGTACGGCGCGGCCAACGTGGTCCCCACCTTCGGGACCGTCCCGCTGGACGTGCGTCTGACCTTCCACACCGCGATGATGGAGGTCAACGAGCCGATCATGCAGAGTGCGATGGCGCTGGCGATCCTCACCTCGTTCGGCCTGGCCGTCGTCTGCCACGGCCTGCCACGGCGCCTGGCGCTCGGGGCCGGCGCCCTGACAGTGGCTTCGCTGCTGGTGACGGTCTTCGGCAACATCCCGCTGCACGCCCACATCAGGCGATGGGCCGCCGCCTCCGCCCCGGCCGGTCACACCGAGATCCTGCAAAGGTGGGAGCTCTTCCACACGATCCGCACTCTGACCGCTTTGTCTGCTTTTGCACTGATAATCAGCATCGCCGTCCTCACCCGGCCCGAGACCCGTTGAAAGAGCCCGGCGACTCACCTGATCCGGAAGTACGGCGGGCAGCTCCGTCTCGGGTCGCCGCCGCAGCCCGGCATCGGGTACCGCGGTGCCGGTGATCCTCGGCCGCCGTCGATCGATCGACCACACAGGACCGTTGCCGGCGACAAGGGAGCCGATGTCCCGGCCACCGTGTACGGCGCCCCGGACACCCTCGGCGATCGGACAGATCACGGCACCACTGCGAAAAACGGCGGCATGACTTCGGCGTCGGCACGGATCGCCGGACGCACGTACATCCCAGGCACCTACCTGAAAGCACTGGAGTAACGACATCCAACGGGCGAGTACACGCTTGCGAAGCACATACGAGATGGCGTCTCGGCTCTCCGCGAGACACCGCCGTCAACCCAAACCGGATACCCGAAGGATGTGAAGCCATGTGGAAACGAAGAGTCGTCAGGATCGTCAGTGTGACGCTCGCCGTTCTGATCGGGGTGCCGGCACTGGGAGTCGCCGGGCTCGTCCTCTGGGACGGCGGCATCGACACCGATCCACGCCGGGCGATCCTCCGTGATGTCCGGATCGATCTGCGGACCGCCATGACACGGCTCGGTCCGATCGAGTACGACCTTCACGGCGCAGAAGGCCCTGTGCTGCTGTCTGTTCACGCCGGGCTCGGTGGAGCCGACCAGGGACGGCTGTTCGCCGGTTGGCTGCAAAAGGACGGGTTCCGCATTCTCAGCCCCTCACGGCCCGGCTACCTCGGAACGCCGCTGGAGAGCGGCCGGACCAACGAGGAGCAAGCGGATCTGCTCGCGGCTCTGCTGGACGAGCTCGGCATCGACCGAGTCGGAGTCCTCGCGGTCTCGGCAGGAAGCCCGGTGGGCTACACCTTCGCCGCGCGCCATCCGGATCGAATCTGGGCACTGGTCTCCATCGGCGGAGTGAGCAAACCGCAGCCTGCCGGGATGGGCTCGCCACTGCGGAGAGCGTTCCTGGACACGGTGGGCCAGAAGCTGGCCCGGCTGACGGCGGAGGTCTCGTTCGAGACCATCGTTGCGGGGACGTTGAGCGAGACCAGCACCTATACCGACGGGCAACGGGCGGAGCGCGTCTCGCACATCATGAACACGCCGCATGTGCGGGAGCTCTTCAAAGCGATGTTCGATACGACGTTCCCCTACCAGAAGCGCTGGGCGGGCACCGACAACGACGCGGTGCAAGCCCGACGTGGAAAGCCGCCTCTGGAGCGGATCTCGGCTCCGGCACTACTGATCCACGGCACACAAGACGGCGATGTGCCGTTCGACCACGGGAAGTTCGCAGCCGAGCGGATACCCGGCGCGAAACGGTACTGGATGGAACACGACGATCACCTGGGCTTCTGGCTCAGCCCGAAAGCGAGTCAGGCACAAGCCGCGGCGCGAGACTTCCTCCGGCAACACGCGCCAGGCGAATGAGCACTCGTCCAGGACCGGGCGCCAGGAGGTCCCGCTTCCCGGGTTCGCGGTCGACCTCCTCACCCGGCACCGGACCGCTTTCCCCGCTGGGCCACTCGGCTAGGTCTTCACCGTCCGTAGCGGCAACCTGATGAGCCGGCACACCTTCCGCGCCCGCGTCCGGCGGCCCTCCCTCGTCCGGGCCGGTCCGCTCGGGTCGGTCTCCGACCTCGGGGACGGCTTCCTCGGCACCTGGACCGACAAGAACGGCACCGAACGGCGCAAGCGGTTCGTAACGCGGGAGGAGGCCGTCTCCCATCTCGCCCAGCACGCGGGCGAGGGGCTGCGCTTCCACGATCTAAGGCACGGCTACGCCACCTGGCTCCTCTCCAGCGATGTCCCCGTCAACGACGTTGCGGTGCTCATCGGCCACGAGCAGATATCGACCACGCTCAACCGCTACACGCACGCCTCACGCGACCGCAACAACAGGGCTCGCGCGGTGTTCGCCGACTTCTCCCTGGCCTCCTTCCCAGAGGTCATCTCCATAGATCAACAATCGTCCGCTGACGAATCAGCCACGTAGGCCGAACACGGTGAAGACCCGATTCCACGAGCTGGAGTCGGGTCTTTCGGTTGTTCTCCGACAAAGGGCTATGACGGCGAGAAGAAGCATCAAATGAGCGTGTTTTGTCTCTGGCTTCCATCACAATGATCATGTGATCGACTACTACCGCGATTTCTTCGAGCGGCATCAATGGCTGGAGAACGCACTCTCCTGGACCGTCGTGCAACCCCTCGATGAAGAGCTCACTGTGGACGACCTCCTGCCACGGTTAAACGGAGGCCGCGCCCCCGAGCAGCGCGTCATGGAGTGTCCCGGAGAAGAGGCCGGAGAGGAGGGTTGCCCCGTCCTCCTCGTCTCCGAGGGCGAAGGAACCTGGGGTTTCCTCGACCTCGCCGGAGGTTTCGGGCTCTCCGACCGCGTCCTCACCGCACTCAGCACGGAGTCACGCGTGTGGATGGTGACCTGGCACTTCAACGGGGGATACACGATCCTCTATGCGGCCGGCGGCGAGATCAGGGCGCGGATGCGCGACTTCCTCTTCCCCGAGCACGTCTTCGAGGAAGGTGACCCGAGCATCCTGGCCGACTTCCGCGCCATGCTCGACGGTCTCGACCCGGAGGACTACCGCGGCAAACGCGGTGCGCCGTTCGCCTTCATCGAGGCGGCCACCAGCATGCGCCTGGACAGCGAGTTGCCGGAGGTGGAGAACGCCCCCGTCGTCATCCTCGACAACCCTGCCGCCTGACCGGTTGTCGGCCGGCCTCCTCGCAGCGGTGGCAGCCATCCCTTCCGAAGACGTCCGCTGACTTTTCGCTGACTCCGTCCCGGAACCTTCAACGGACACCACCCCGCCCGGTCCCGGCCCCTGACGACCTGCACGTCACCTGAGCAGCAAAAAGGCCCGGTTCCATGATCTGGAATCGGGCCTTTCATCTTGTGGAGATGAGGGGATTCGAACCCCTGACCCCTTCGATGCGAACGAAGTGCGCTACCGGACTGCGCTACATCCCCAAGACGTGGACTAGATTAGCAAACTTCCGGGGGCACTCGCGCCATCCGGAGCGCGGGTCAGTCGCCGACCGCGCGGCGGGGCGTCTCCGCGTACTGGTCGAAGATCTCGTCGCGATGCGCGGCCAGGTCGATGATCTCGGCCACGGGGCGCTGGGCCTCCAGCAGGGCGGCACGGCGGCGGGCGCGCTTGGCACGTTCCGCGCGGGCCTGGGCGATGGCTTCGCGCCGTTCGGCGTCGATTTGGACCGTGACCCTGAGAACGGCCATGTAGGCGCCCAGGAGCACCACTGAGGGCGCCACACCCCACCAGGGGATGACCTGGACGGCCGCCGTCACCACGGAGGCGAGCAGGAGCAGCACGCACCAGAGCGTCAGACGCCTGCGCTTGGCCACCTGCTTGCCCCGGCGGCGGAGTTCCGCGCGGCGGCGCTCGGACGCGGCCCTGCCTGCGGCGGTCCTGCCGAGTGCGGGCTTCCCGGCCGGGGGCCGGGCGGGCTGGGCCTCACTCCCGGTCTCGGACGCTGCCGGGGCGCCCGGCGAGGCACCCTCGGCACCGGGCGACGGAACCTCCCCTTCCGGGGAGAGCGAGGACTCGGGCAGGTCGGCGGAGGAGACGGGCAGGGGCTCGGTGAGGGTCTCTGCCGAGTCCTCGTCGACCGCCCGCTCGTCGTAGGCGTACGGCTCGATGTCCTTGTGGGTCTCGGCCAGGGTGTTCCGGTCGCGATGCAGCCACATGGGCACGAGCACGCACAGCCACATGACGACGATGGCCAGGTAGAGAACGACACCGCTGCTCACGGCCACCTCCGGGCAGCATGAAGACGCGCATGGTCTCCCGGCGTCCTCAATCTGCTCATGTCACGCACCGTAAGACCGCGTGTCACTATTTGACGAGCATTCGATGCGGTGTGTCGCGAGATCTTCAAACCTCTTCATGCGGAGTGCCACCGTGGGCGGCCGCCTCACGGGCCCGCCGCCACCGTACGAGCAACCCCCTCGGAGCGTCTTCGACCGTGAGTGCGTAACAGATGTGGTCGCGCCAGGCACCGTCGATGTGCAGGTGCCGACGTCTGATCCCTTCTTCCCTGAAACCGAGCTTTTCAACCACTCTGCGGCTCGCGTGGTTCTCTGGGCGGATATTGGCCTCGACGCGGTGCAGCCCGGTGGTGAAGAAGCAGTGGTCGACGGCCATGGCGACCGCGGTGGGGGTGATCCCGCGACCGGCCAGCGCGCCGTCCACCCAGTAGCCGATCTGGGCCGACCTGGCGGAGCCCCAGACGATGGCGCCCACGGTGAGCTGCCCGGCGAAGGCGCCCTCGTAGGTGACGACCCACGGCAGCGCGAGACCCTGCCTGGCCTCCCTGCGCAGGGTTCCGGCCATGGAGATGTAAGGACCGAGGCCGGTCTTGAAGAGAGGGGTCTCGGGATTGCTCGGTTCCCAGGGACGGAGCCAGTTCGCGTTGCGCAGCCGCGATTCCCGCCAGACGCGCACGTCCCGCAGCCGCAGCGGCCGAAGTCCTACCGGGCCTTCCGTAAGGGTCACCGGCCAGCCACGAAGTCGATCCACGCCCTCATCATCTCCCGAAGAAGGCCCGGCGTGCCATGGAAGCAAGGGAGACGGATCAGCGGGGGTGATCTCCGCCCCGGATCTGGTCCACGGCATGCCTGAGCACGGGAGACAGCACGCCCATACCGTCGCGTACCCCTCCCGAGGAACCCGGCAGATTGACGATCAACGTGCTGCCCGCCTGCCCGGCGAGCCCGCGGGACAGGATGGAGGTGGGTACTTTGTCCCGGTTCACCTGGCGGATGGCCTCGGCGATGCCGGGAACCTCCCTGTCGATCACCCTCCGGGTCATCTCCGGGGTGAGGTCCGCCGGGGTCAGGCCGGTGCCGCCGGTGGTGACGATCACGTCGTATCCCTCGGCGACCCCGGACCGCAGCGCCGCCTCGACCGGCTCGCCGTCGGGGACCACCTCCGGGCCGTCCACGTCGCACCCGGCCGCCGCCAGCAGCTCGGCCAGCAGCTTCCCCGAGGTGTCCTCGTACGTCCCGGCGGCGGCCCGGTTGGACGCGGTGATCACCAGAGCTCTCATGGGCTCATCCTCCCAGTCTCTCGTGGGTCCGGTCTTCGAGGACCCGGCCTGCTGAGGACCCGGGATCCGGTCTCTCGGGGATCCGGCGCCGTCGTGACGGAGTGTTTTCCCGCCTCGGAATATCCCGGGACGGGATATTCCGGAGCGAGATGGCTCGGGCGGGATGTCAGGGGCGGGTCCAGATCCCCGTCTTGCCGCCGGTCTTCTCCTCGACGCGGACATCGGTGATCACGGCCGCCGGGTCGACCGCCTTGACCATGTCGATCAGGGCGAGCGCGGCGACCGACACCGCGGTCAGCGCCTCCATCTCGACGCCGGTACGGTCGGCGGTCTTGACCCGTACCGTGATCTCCACGCCGTCGTCGACCACGACCAGCTCGACCTTGACCCCGTGCAGCGCGATGGGGTGGCAGAGCGGGATCAGGTCGGGGGTCCGCTTGGCGCCCATGATCCCGGCGATCCGCGCGGTGCCGATCGCGTCGCCCTTGGGGACCTCCCCCGACCGCAGCAGCGCCACGGCCTCGGCGGACAGCAGGACCCGGCCGGTGGCGGTCGCCGTACGGAGGGAGACGTCCTTGGCCGAGACGTCCACCATGCGCGCCGCGCCGGTCTCGTCGATGTGGGTGAATCCGGTCATTTCGCTCCGGTCCCGCTCGTTCACAGGGGAATGACCTCCACGTCCGTACCCTCGGGAAGCTCGGTGACGTCCTCGGGCACCACGATCAGGGCGTTGGCCGCGGCCAGGGCGGCGAGCTGGTGGGAACCCTGCCCGCGCACCGGGCCGACCGTACCGCCGGGGCCGAGCACGCCGCGCAGGTAGGAGCGCCTGCCCTCGGGCGAGCGGATCGGGCCGGTGGTGACCGCCCGCACGGTCGGCGTGGGCTCTTCGGGCAGGCCCTGCATCCTGCGCAACGCCGGCCGGACGAACAGGACGAACGACACGAACGATGAGACCGGGTTGCCGGGCAACGCGAAGATCGGCACCTGGTCCTCGCCGACCACGCCGAACCCCTGAGGCATGCCCGGCTGCATGGCGACCCGCTCGAAACGGACCGTGCCGAGCGGGCCGAGGGCCTCCTTGACGGGCTCGTACGCACCCATCGAGACACCGCCGCTGGTGATCACGAGGTCGGCCCGAAGCAGCTGCGCGTCGAGCTGGTCGAGGAATCCCGCGGCATCGTCGCCGACGATCCCCGCCCGGTAGCCCTCGCCCCCCGCCTCGCGGACGCCGGCGATCAGGGCGAAGCTGTTGGACTCCCAGATCTGGCCGGGTCCCAAGGGCAGGCCGGGCTCGACCAGCTCGGCTCCGGTGGAGATCACGACCACCCGTGGGCGTGGCCGTACGAGAACCCGGCGACGGCCGACACCCGCCAGCACCCCGAGCTGCGCGGGGCCGATCGGGGTGCCCACGGGCAGGACGACGTCGCCCGCCCGCACGTCCTCCCCGGACCTGCGGATGGCGTGGCCCTTCCCCGCCGGGCGGCCGATCGCGACCTGCGCGGTGCCGCCGTCGGTCCACTCGACCGGGACCACCGCGTCGGCCCCGGCGGGCAGCGGGGCCCCGGTCATGATCCGCATCGCCATACCGGGACCGATGGCCTGCAACCGGCCGTCTCCGGCCGCGATGTCGTCGATCACCGGGAGCGTCACCGGGGCGTCCGCGACGTCCTCGGCCCGCACGGCGTAGCCGTCCATCGCCGAGTTGTCGAAGGGCGGCAGCGCGACCGGGGCCGTGACCTCCTCGGCCAGCGTGGTGCCCAGCGCCCGTTCCAGCTCCAGCTCCAGCGGGGCGAGCACCCGCACGGTGCGGAGGATGTCGGAGAGATGGTCGTCGACCGATTTCAGGGAGCTCATCGCGAGGCCAGGAACTCCTTGAGCCAGGGCATGAACTCGGGCGCCAGGTCGGGACGCTCGGCGGCGAACTGCACCACCGTACGCAGGTAGTCGAGCTTGTTGCCGGTGTCGTAGCGGCGGCCCCTGAACAGCACGCCGTGCACCGGGCCGCCCTGGTCGGCGCCACGCCCGGCGAGGGTACGGAGCGCGTCGGTGAGCTGGATCTCGTTGCCGCGTCCCGGCGGGGTGTTCTCCAGGACCTCGAAGACGGCCGGGTCGATCACGTACCGGCCGATGATGGCCCAGTTGGACGGGGCCTCGTCGGCGGGGGGCTTCTCCACCAGGTCGGTCACCCTGACCACGTCGTCCTCACCGGTGGGCTCGATGGCGGCGCAGCCGTACAGGGAGACCTGCTCCTGGGGGACCTCCATCAGCGCGATGACGCTGCCGCCGTGCGTGCCGCGCACCTCGATCATGCGCTTGAGGAGCTCGTCGCGGTGGTCGATGAGGTCGTCGCCGAGCAGGCAGGCGAAGGGATGGTCGCCCACGTGCTGCTTGGCGCACAGGACGGCGTGGCCGAGGCCGCGCGGCGTGCCCTGCCGTACGTAGTGCAGGATGGCCAGGTCGGCGGGCTCCCGCACCTGGGAGAGGCGCTCGTCGTCGCCCTTGGCCTCCAGGATCTCCTCAAGCTCGTGGGCCCGGTCGAAGTGATCCTCGATGGAGCGCTTGTTCTTCCCGGTGACCATGAGAACGTCGAGCAGCCCGGCGGAGACGGCCTCCTCGACGACATACTGGATCGCGGGCTTGTCGACGATGGGCAACATCTCCTTGGGGGTCGCCTTGGTCGCCGGAAGAAAACGGGTGCCCATACCCGCCGCGGGAACGACTGCTTTCGTCACAGCTTCGAAGTCGGCCATAACCGAAACCTTAGTGGAGGGACCTGTGGACAAGCTGACGCTGCGTGCCACGATCGAGGCCGCACGCGCCTCGATCCCCGACGAGAAGCGGCACGCGGCCTCCGTCCAGATCAGGGAATCCCTGCTGGACCGGCCCTGGGTCCAGATGGCCGGGCTGGTCGCGTGCTACTGGTCGATCGGTACGGAGCCCGCGACCCACGGGCTGGTCTTCGCCCTGTGGAAACACGGCGCGACCGTGATCCTGCCGGTGCTCCGCGACGACGACGATCTCGACTGGGCGGTGTACGACGGCCCCGACACCCTCGCCCCCGGCCGCTTCGGGATCATGGAACCGGTCGACACGCGGCGCGGCGTCGACGCCGTCAGGACCGCGGCCCTGGTGATCGTGCCGGCGCTCGCGGTGGACAGGTCCACCGGGGTACGGCTGGGCCGCGGCGGCGGCTCCTACGACCGGGCGCTGGCCAGGGTCGGCCCGAACGTGCCGACGGTGGCGCTGCTCCACGAGGGCGAGCTGCTCGACGACGTGCCCACCGAGCCCCACGACCTCGCGGTCCGCTACGCGGCGACCCCCGAGGGGATCTTCAGAACCACCGCCGCGGAGGTGTGACCGACCGGCGGAACGGGGCGTGACCAACCGGGAAGTGCAGGCGTGGCCAACCGGCGGAACGGAGCGTGACCGACCGGGAAGTGCAGGCGTGACCGACCGATGGGCGTAGGTGTGACCGACCGGCGGAATCGCCGCTGGACGCGGGGCTGAAGGCGTCGGAATCGTGACAGGGAGTGCGCGCCGCTCGTGCGTGGCGCCCCACCCGAATGCGACACAATGGTCCCCGGAGTCAGAGAGGGGACCAGATGGGACTGGACGTCTGGCTGCTTCTCGGTGCCGGAATCGTCATCGCGGCCATCGTCGCAGTCCGTGTCGCCCATCGGAGCGGACTGCCCAGCCTTCTGATCTTCCTGGGTTTCGGGTTGCTCGTCGGCGAGTCCGGGTTCGGGTTGCAGTTCGACAACCCTCAGCTCGCGCAGGAGATAGGTCTGATCGCACTGGCGATCATCCTGGCCGAGGGCGGCCTGACCACCACCTGGAGCCACGTCAAGGGAGCCATTCCCACCGCCCTGGTGCTCGCCACCGTCGGCGTGGGGGTGAGCATCGTGGCCGTCGCGATCCCGGCGCACCTCATCCTCGGCATGGACTGGCGGACCGCGCTCCTGCTCGGCGCGATCCTCGCCTCCACCGACGCGGCCGCCGTCTTCTCCGTACTGCGCCGCCTGCCCCTGCCCTCGCGCCTCGCGGGCATCCTGGAGGCCGAGTCGGGCCTCAACGACGCCCCCACGGTGATCGCCGTCATGCTGCTGAGCGCCGCCACCTCGCCCAGCCTGGGAGCGGCGCTGTTCGAGGTGATCCTCGAACTCGTGGTGGGCGCGGCCGTCGGCCTGGCGGTCGCCCCGCTCGGCGCGTACGCGCTGCGCCGCATCGCGCTGCCCGTCTCCGGCCTGTACCCCATCGCGGTGCTCGCGCTCGCGTTCGTCGCCTACGCGGGAGCCATGCTGCTGCACGGCAGCGGCTTCCTCGCGATTTACCTCGCGGCACTGGTCATGGGCAACTCCCGGATGCCGCACCGCGCGGCCTCGCGGGGTTTCGCCGAGGGCGTGGCCTGGCTGGCGCAGATCGGCCTGTTCGTCATGCTCGGCATGCTGGCCAGCCCCTCGGAGATGCCGTCCGCGATCGTGCCCGGCCTGGTGGCCGGGCTGATCCTGGTCGCGGTGGCCCGGCCTCTGTCGATCGTCGTTTCCGCGCTGCTGGTCCGGCTGATGCGCATCGACCGGCTGGGCTGGCGGGAGCAGGCCTTCCTGTCGTGGGCCGGGCTGCGCGGCGCGGTGCCCATCGTGCTCGCGACCATCCCCTGGGCCGCCACCTCCGTTCCTGACGGCACCGCCAAGTTCGTGTTCAACGAGGTCTTCGTGATCGTCATCGTCTACACCCTGCTGCAGGGGCCGACGCTGCCGTTCGTGGCGAAGCTCCTCAAGCTGTCCACCCCCGACGAGGCCCGCGACCTGGAGGTCGAGTCGGCGCCGCTGGAGGAGCTCAACGCCGACCTGCTCCAGGTCAGGGTGCCGCCGACGTCCAAGCTGCACGGCGTGGAGATCTTCGAGCTGCGGCTGCCCACGGACGCCCAGGTGACGTTGATCGTCAGAGACGGCCGGACGTTCGTCCCCACCGACTCCACGAGGATCAGGATCGACGATCAGTTGCTGGTGGTGACCACGGCCGCCTGCCGTGACACGGTCGAACGCCGGATGCGCGCGATCAGCCGCAAGGGCAAGCTCGCGGGCTGGTTCGGCGAACGCGGCACCTGACCGGGATCCGCCCTCTGATCGAAGGCGGCACCTGACCTGGATCGGCGTCTGCTCGAAGGCGGCACCCGATCCGAGGGCGGCCCGCATCCGAACCGGAGTCCGGCCGCATCCGCCCCAGGGCCCGGCCACATCCGAAGCGGGATTCGACCCATCCGAATCGGGGGCCGGCGACACCCGATCCGCCAGGCCGGGCCACGTCCGAAGCGGGGTCCGGCCCCATCTGATCGGAATCCGGCTACGGAATGCGAGGACTCCGACTCGCGTTTAAGCTTGTCGGCTGCGTACCATTAGCAGTCGCGCCACTAGAGTGCCAATCGGCGCGGATCATTACGAGGAGGAGCGCGTGCCCACCTACCAGTACGCCTGCACAGCTTGTAACAACCAGTTCGAAATCGTCCAGAAGTTCTCCGACGACGCTCTCACCGAGTGCCCGAGCTGCACGGGCGACCTGCGCAAGGTGTTCTCCGCGGTCGGCATCGTCTTCAAGGGCTCGGGCTTCTACCGGACCGACAGCCGGTCCTCGTCGTCGAGCACGGTGACGTCCGCGAACGGTTCGTCGAGCTCCTCGGATTCCTCCGGTTCGAAGTCGTCCGACTCGTCGAGCTCGTCCGACTCGTCCTCGTCGAAGTCGTCGAGCTCCTCGTCCTCGTCGGACTCCACGTCGACGAAGACCGCGAGCAGCACGGCCGCCGCGGCCTCCTGAGCCGCGTCCCCGCCCCCTCGAACCCACCACCCCCTCCCCGGGCGGCCGTCCGACCGGCCGCCCCGACCATGGCCTCCCACCCGCCCCCCACCGGCCGAAGCGGGGTCGACGAGCCCCGGCCCCTCCGTGCGCCGCCGGTGATCACAGGACGGCCCGCGGTTGGTTCGGCACAGCTTGTACGACCTCCGATCGACATCCCACCGTTTTCACCGAAAGTGATCGGTCGGCTACCCGGGGACGCGGTTATCCACAGGCCTTCACCCTGGCTCCTCAGGGACCGGCCCGTGGCGCTAACCTCGGCTCCATGGTCACTCGCGCGGACATCGGAGTCATCGGCGGCTCGGGCTTCTACTCCCTGCTCGACGACGCCACAGAGGTCGAGATCACCACGCCGTACGGCCCTCCCAGTGATGTCGTCACCGTCGGCCGGATCGGGTCGCGCTCGGTCGCCTTCGTGCCCCGCCACGGCCGCGACCACCGCTTCCCTCCGCACCGGATCCCCTACCGGGCGAACCTGTGGGCACTGCGTTCCCTAGGCGTCCGCCAGGTCCTCGCCCCCAGCGCGGTCGGCTCCCTGCGCGCCGAGATCGGCCCCGGCGCCCTGGTCGTCCCCGACCAGATCGTCGACCGCACCTCAGGCCGGGTGCAGACCTACTACGACGCGGACGGCGTCGTCCACGTCGCCTTCGCCGACCCCTACTGCCCCTCGGGTCGCACGACGGCCGTCTCCACGGCGCGTTCCGCCGACTGGGAGGTGACCGACGGCGGCACCCTCGTGGTCATCGAGGGCCCGCGCTTCTCGACCCGCGCCGAGTCCCGCTGGTTCAGCGGCAACGGCTGGTCGATCGTCGGCATGACCGCCTCCCCCGAGGCCGCCCTCGCCCGCGAGCTGGCTCTCTGTTACACCTCGGTCTCCCTCGTCACCGACCACGACGCCGGGGTCGAGGCGGGCGAGGGGGTCACCCACGACGAGGTCCTCGCCTTCTTCGCCACCAACGTCGGCCGCATGCGCTCCCTCGTCGGCGACATCGTCGCCGCCCTCCCCGAAGAACGCACCTGCCCCTGCCAGAACGCCCTGGACGGCCTCAAGCTCCCCTTCGACCTCCCCGGCTGATCCTGTGGCCGGCGCACCCGGCATCACCACCAGGTGAGTAACCGACGAATCCCGAAAAGGGCTGAATCCCGCTCCCCCGGCCACGCCACCCGGATCCGTCGAGAATCCTCGATCCGCCCCGCCCCGCCCCGCCCCGTCCCGCCGATCGGCGGGGCGTCCCATCCACCCCGGGCACCGCCTCGCCACTCGGCGGGGCGTCCCACCCGCCACGGGCACCACGCCACCACTCGGCGGGGATGTCCCATCCATCACGGGCACCGCGCCGCCCGGCTCCCACCCTTGGAGTCAGCCATGCGCGCTCTGCGCCGCTTCCTCGACCGCCGTCACCGTCTCATCGCCACCGCCGTCGCCGCCCTGGCGATGGGATGCGCCGTGCTGGCGCTGCGCCCGGACACCGCCTCGGTGACCGTCCTGACCGCCGCCAGAGATCTTTCCGGAGGCGTGCTGGAGCCGGCCGACCTGACACCGGCCCCGCTGAGACCCGGTACGGTCCCCGACGGCGCCCTGAGGCCCGGCACGCCGTACGCGGGAAAGATCCTGACGGGTCCCGCGCGGCGCGGCGAACCGCTGACCGACGTCCGCCTGCTCGGCCCCGGCCTGCTGACCGCCCACGGTGAGGGGACGGTCGCCACCCCCGTACGCGTCGCCGATCCCGAGACCGCGCGCCTGCTCTCCCCGGGTGATGTGGTGGACGTGCTCGCCGCCAGCTCGACATGGGACGGCGATGCTCCGGCGACCGTCGCGGCCCAAGACGTCACGGTCCTGGCCACCCCGGGCGGGGAGTCGGAGCGGGGCGCGCTCGTCGTGCTCGCCACCACGTCGGCCCAGGCGACCGAGCTGGCCTCCGCCCAGGCCGGCGGGCGGCTCTCCATCACGATCGGCTCCCGCACGGAATGAATCTCCCTCGATCAATGAGGGCGCGGCGGTCCGAGCCGAGAAAGATCCGGTCGCCGTACCCGAATTCCGCATGCCTCCCCTCAGCGGCCCCAACAACGATTGCGTCGAGGTGGCCACCGCCTGCCGGGGCTCGTCGCCGTGCGCGACAGCAAGGACCCGTCCGGCCCGGCGCCGACCTTCTTCCCGAGGGCCTGTTCCCCGGGGGCCTGGAACGGCTTCCTGACGGGCATCCGCAACGGAGAGACCGGATCTGCCGCCGAACACCGACTTCGGAGACAGGGGCCGCGAGACCGCAGCCCCTCTTACAGCAGGGAACCGATCTTGGGGTCGTACTCCCAGTGCCAGGGCTCGAAGGGGCTGACGTAGGCCCACTTGGGGTGGATCCAGCCGAACTTCTTGCCGTTGGTCTCCAGCCAGTTGAACTCGGCCGAGCGGAAGCGCTCGACGCCCCCGCACAGGTCGACGGCGAGTCCCAGACCGTGGTTGCTGCGGCCCGGGATCGCCGCCAGGCCGGGACGCGTGTAGTAGACCGACTGCTGCTCGGCCAGGCTCCGGTAGCTGTCGGTCACGCACATCGGCCTGCCGAACTGCCGCTTGTACGACTCGTTGAGACTGATGAACGCAAGCGCAGCGTCCCCCCGCAGCTGGTTGCCCCGCTGCTGGAGGGGGCAGAGGTAGGCCTGCGGGATGAGGCCGTTGGGGAATTCGCTCATCGAGGTCGCCCTGGTCGGGTCGCACCCGGCCGCGGGACGCCCCTTCTTGTCGATCTTGACGCCCAGCTTCACCAGCGCCTTGGTCAGGGACTGCACGATCTTCTGCGAGCGCACCCTGAGCGTCTCGATCTCGGCGCCCATCTGCGCCTCCGCGAGGAGGTTGCTCGCCCGGAGTTCCTGCGCCTCGCCCGCCAGGCGCTCCCGTTCCAGCTGCAGGCGGCTGCTGTCCTCAAGGATCAGGTCGCGCTCGGCGACGATCTGGGTGAGACCGGCCATCGCACGCAGGGTGTCGGTGTCGGACTCACCGGACAGGAAACCGGCCACGTCCCCACCGCTCGGCTGCTGGTAGAGCACTCCGACGAGGTCCGACAGCGGCTGCCGCATCTGGGCGAAGGCCCTCTCGGCCACCTGCAGCTCCCGCAGCTTGGTGGAGAGCTTCTTCTCCGAGGTGCGGATCTGGGTCCGCCTCTGCTCCAGCGCCTTGGTCGCGGCCTCAAGATCCTTGGCGGCCTTCTCCGCCTCACGACGCAGTTCTGTGAGATTCACCGGCTCCGCGGCAACGACGGCCTGAACCTCCGCCGGCGCCCGCTGCGCGGCAGCGGCTCCCGGCAGGAAGGAAGTCATCGTCGCGACGACGGCGATCAGACCCGCTGATCGACGAGGTGGCACGTTCGACCCCTCCGTTTGCGAACTCGTGACCTGGGTCAGGCACGCACGCTACTACAGCTGACCAAGTGCACGGGCCAGACTCTCCACAGCCGTTATGCGCCGAACACCCCATTTTGGGACCGGACAAGTCAGACTTCTTGCCGCGCGCGCTTCTTACAGACCTCCCAGAGCCACGTCCCCTTCCACTCCGCCGAACACCCGTCGCGGGGCTCAGGTGGCGCGAGTGGCGGCGTCCGCTCCCCCCGAGGCTCAAGTGCCACAGAGGGCGGCAATGCCACCTTCCGTGGCCCTCTGGAGCCTTGCGGGCGGGTCTTTATGGGGACGACCACATCTGTCTCACCCGCACCATCCGTCCCGTTCGCCTCACGGGCATCATCCAGCCGGCCGGGCTCGCTCGGGTCCTCCTCCGTACGACGCACTCCCGATTTCGCCGCGACGGGCACCCACCCCCCGTACACCCGCTCCGGCCGCAACGGCGGAGGCACCAGCCTCGGCTCGAACATCCGGCTCCGCACGGGCCCGACCACGACCGGCACCACGGCCACCGCGTCCCCCGGCGGCTCCTCGTCCGGCGACCCGTCAGGCCCCCCGGCCCCCAGCCGGGACGTCGTGCCGTTCCAAGCTCCCCCACTCTCCAGGGAGCCCCGCCGCTCCCCGCCCTTCGCCCAGAGACCCCTGTCGTCGCGAAGCGTCTCGGCTTCCTCGGACCTTTCGAACTCTTCCGTCTCTTCCGCCTGTGCGGCTTCCCTGGCCTCTTCGGCTTTTCCGCGCCTTTCGACCTCTCCAGGTCCCTCAGGCTCCGCATCGGCGTCGGTCATCCGGACGGCCGCCTCGTAGCCGGTGAGCTCGGCCACCAGCAACCCCCCGGCCAGAAGCGCGGGCGCCAGCATCGCACCACACAACACCACCGGTCGCAGGGCGCGATGCCCGCGAATGCGCTTCCGTCGCCTGTCGATCACGGAACGTGACGCTAACCTCGCCCACCACCCCACACCCGCCCACTTGCCGCCCTTTTACTCCAGGCCAGCGAAGCGATAACCCATCCTCTGCCCCCAACTCCCCCTCGGAGCGCGCAACCACTCGCCACTTTCGCTACTCTTACTAGGAGCCCCTGCCTCCGTAGCTCAGGGGATAGAGCACCGCTCTCCTAAAGCGGGTGTCGCATGTTCGAATCATGCCGGGGGCACCTAGTTGACCTTGCGATCTGTCGTCTGACCCGAGAGTGCTTCTCAGGTCAGGCATGCGTCGTGTGTGGCCGTAGGTCACCGAACGCAGCCCTGACTCATTGGTCACGGTCTGTTCACAGGTTGATCTTGAGCGGGTTTCTGCAGCTCACGCGTCGAAACAGAGCCGTCAGACCATCGAGAGATGCCTTCCTACCGATCTTTTCGACGACCGCTTGCCCGCCCGGAGTTTCACATGGAGGGCGACAAAACATCCGATTCAGGTGACCATGACTTCATGGACGGCAAGCGAGTGCTGGGTATCGACGGATGCAAGAAGGGCTGGATCGGTATCGCGCTCGGTGAAGGCCGTCTGAGCGTGTACTTCGCGGCGCAGATCGGCGATCTCGTCTCCCTCGCAGAGAGAGGGCGATCTTGAGGTCATCACCGTCGACATGCCGATCGGTCTTCCTGATCACGGGCGTCGGCAGGCCGATGTGCTGGCGCGTCGGGAGGTAGGCCCGCGCTGGAAATCGGTGTTCATCACTCCGACCCGTGCTGCGATGGAGGCGGACGATCACTCATCGGCTGTCGCGATCAACCTCCGCCTGGCCGACGAAAAGGTTTCGCAACAGGCTTTCGGCCTGAAAGAGAAACTGCTGCAGGTCGACCGGTGGGTTCGCCAGGCGCGGCAGCACGTGGTTGAAGTCCATCCCGAACTCTGCTTCGCCCGGTTGGCGGGCGCCCCTCTCCCCATTCGCAAGACCGTCTGGGCGGGCGTGGAGCACCGGCGTGCCCTGCTGGCCGAGGCGGGCATCGTGGTTCCTGGAGATATCGGCTTGGCCTGCGCAATGGCGAAGGTGGACGACGTCCTTGACGCCGCAGTCGCGGCCTGGACAGCACAACGCATCACCATGGGTCGGGCACAGTCCGTCCCCAGCCCGCCCCAGACATTCAGCGACGGCCTGTCCTGCGCGATCTGGGCCTGATCGACCATGTCGCCATCAGACTCGATGGGGTGGGCCGTCGCATGTCGCTGCGGGGCGCCGGGTTCCACGGGCCCGGGGCCGGGCTCCTTTCTGCTCGTTGAGGCGAGGGTCCGGCGTCAGGTGAGGGCCGGTAGCCGGGTGAGGCGCTGCCAGGCCAGGACGAACGCCTGTGCCCAGGGCCAGGTGCGCTCGATCCGCAGGTAACGGCGGCGGGCGTGGGTGGCCAGGCGGGCGGGCAGGCGGGCGATGGCCTGCTCATCGGCCTGTGCCGTTTCACCTGGGCTTCCGCCGACGGTTCTTGTCGTCAGCCGCGCTTGCGTGCCGTGAGGAGGAGGTACTCCCATTCCATCACCGTTTTTTCCTCGCCCTGTAGATGGCGGCGGGCCAGTTCGGTGAGAGCGTGGTCCAGGGCGGCGATCCGGTCGGGGTCCCCGGCCATCCCTTGGTAGACGGCGACGGTCGGGCCGTAGTTGGCCTTGAAGTAGTCACGAAACGCGCTGGGGTGAGCGAACCGGTCGATCGTGACCGTCTGCCGACGCATGACGACATCGGTGACCGCGTCCCCGAGCAGCGCACGGACGTGATCCTCGCTGCCCCACAACGGAGGGGGTTGCGCGCCGGGCGGAGGTGGGGGCGCATACGGTTTCATCGTCGCGAACATCTGACCGATGAACCCCTCCGGCGTCCAGTTGAGCAGGCCGATCGTGCCGCCCGGGCGGCAGACCCGGATCAGTTCGTCGGCACTGGCCTGGTGGTGGGGAGCGAACATGACCCCCACACAGGACAAGACCGTGTCGAACTCACCGTCGGCGTACGGCAGGGCCTCCGCGTCGGCCTGCCGCCACTCGACCTCTGCGCCGCGCTGCGCGGCCAGGGCCCGTCCCACCTCCAGCAGTTCCGGGGTCAGGTCGCCGGCCACCACGCTCGCCCCGGCCAGCGCTGCGGGAATGGCGGCATTGCCGGACCCGGCGGCCACGTCCAACACCCGGTCCCCGGGTCCCACCCCGCACGCCTCGACCAGGATCGCGCCCAGATCAGGGATGATCTCGGCAGCGACCGCGGGATAGTCGCCCAGCGCCCACATGTTGCGATGCCTGGCCTTCAGCGCGCGGTCGGCCTCTAGCGCGTCGCTCTGTACGTTCATCTTGCTTCTCCCTCATCGCCGCGGTGAACTGGGATCGACGGTAAGGAAGGACGGGTTCGCTATCTAGTACACGATCTGTACCAGCACCCGGCCGAGACCCGGTCGGGTGTCTCTGGCGTTCATGGCGGCTGAGCTTAGACTGCGGAGCATGGGCTCCTCGTATCACCAGTTCTGCCCAGTCGCCAAGGCCGTGGAACTGCTCGACGAACGCTGGACGCTGCTCGTCATCCGGGAACTGGTGTGCGGGACCGAGCGTTTCAACGAGCTGCGTCGCGGTCTGCCGCGCATGTCCCCCACGCTGCTGTCCCGACGGCTGCACCAGCTCACACATGCCGGCATCGTGGAGAGGCACGCCGAGGACAACGATGTGCGATATGTCCTGACCCAGGCCGGCCACGAACTGCGACCGGTGGTCGAGGCGCTCGCCGCCTGGGGCATCCGCTGGATCGGAGAGCTGGGCGACGAGGACCTGGACCCGAAGCTGCTGCTGTGGGACATGCACCGCAACGTTGACCAGACCGCCGTTCCGGACGGGCGGACGGTCATCGAGTTCCGGTTCCCGGACGTGCCGCCCAGCAGTCGCCGCTGGTGGCTCGTGATCACACGTGGCGAGGTCGACGTCTGCGACACAGACCCCGGCCACGCCGTGACCGTGACGGTGACCGCCGGCCTGCGCAGCATGGTCGAGGTCTGGCGCGGCAACCTGAGCTGGTCGGATGCGCTGCGCGCCCACGCGGTCGAGGTGCGGGGTCCCGAAGCGCTACGCCGCGCCGTACCCATGTGGTTCACGCTTCCCGAATGGGCCTCCGTGCCCCGGCCTGTCAGGCCGCTTCCTTTCGGGACCGGTCAGTCGATGTAGTCGGTGATGGTATTGACCGAGCAGGTCTCCGTGCCGCCGCGGTACATGCACAGGCGGTACTTGATCCAGTGGCGCGAGGTGTCGGACTTGTAGTCGCTGAAGGTGATCTCGGCCGCGTTGCCGCCGCTGGTGGTCACCTTGTGGGTGGAGTTCCACTTCCCCTCGGCGTACTGGGTCGTGTAGAGGAGTTTGGCCCACGTCGTGCCCGCCGCGGCCCGCAGCGTGAAGGAGTTGCGACCCTTGGCCATGTTGTGGGTGCCCGAGTTGTACCAGACGATGGCGGCCATGTTGCCGCTCTGCTTGAGCTCGATGTACGAGGTGTACGCGCTGGCGGGCGTGGCGGTGGCGACGACGAGCCCGGCGGCGGCCGCGACCACCAGGGTCCGGCTGAGGAGGTTGCTGCGCACGGTGGTTCCCCCAGGAGGTTCGGAGTGGTGCTCACGATGATCGCGGGACGCCGTACACACAGTTGACATGATCACTACGCATTCGCTACACAGGAGCCGCCTAGCACGTAATAGGGGACGGACGGCACATCGATGCAGTTTTCGGTCTTCGGCCCTGTCGTGGTCGAGCGAGATGGGCTTCGCGTCTCCGTTCCCCGCTCACAGCGGCGCGGACTCTTGGCGTTGCTGCTGCTCAACGAGGGCCGCCTGCTCTCCGTCGACGCCATCTGCGAGGCCCTGTGGGGCGGCGCCGCCCCGGCGACGGCCCGCCAGCAGATCCAGACCGGAATCCACGCCATCCGCATGGCGCTGCGCGACCTCGACGGCGAGGACGCCGTGATGGCCGGCCCCGCCGGATACGGCATCGCCGCCGGGTACGGCACGCTCGACCTTGCCAGGTTCGAGGAGATGACCGAGCGCGCCCGCAGGCTGCCACCCCCCGAGGCGGCCAGCATGCTCCGGCAGGCCCTGGCGCAGTGGCGCGGGCCCGCCCTGGCCGACGCGTCGGGCGCGTTCGTGGAGCCCGCCCGCAGCCGCCTGGAGGACCAGCGGCTGGCCGTCATCGAGGATCTCGCACAGATCGAGCTGGCACGCGGCAACACGGAGGCCGCGCTCCAGGAGATCCGCCCGCTCATCGAGACCCACCCGCTGCGCGAGCGGCTCAGGGAGAGTCACATGCTGGCGCTCTACCGAGCCGGGCGGCCGACCGAGGCGCTGGAGAGTTTCCGCGACCTGCGGGCTCGCCTGGCCGAGGAGCACGGCCTCGCTCCCGGGCCCGCGCTCGTGGCCCTCCAGCAGCGCATCATCGAGGCCGATCCGGCGCTGCTGCCGGGGCCGGTCGTCCGTACGCGCGGGAACCTGCCCGCCGACACGACCACCTTCGTCGGGCGGCGGGCCGAGGTCACCGAGGTCGCGCGGCTGCTGGCGGGGTCGCGGCTCGTCACGCTCACCGGCGTCGGCGGCGTCGGCAAGACCCGGCTGGCCGTCCACGTCGGCCGCGACCTGGCGCCGCAGACCCCCGACGGCGTCTGGCTGGTCGACCTCTCCGGGCTGGGCGACCCCGGCCTGGTGGCCGAGACCGTCGGCGAGGCTCTCGGCGTGGCCGGGCAGACCGCCCGGCCGCCCGCCGACGAACTGCGCGACCACCTCGCCGACCGGCGGACCCTGCTGATCCTGGACACCTGCGAGCACCTGGTGGAGGCCTGCGCGCACCTTACCGAGTCGTTGCTGCGCGGCGCGCC
Organism: Streptosporangium sp. LJ11; assembly: GCF_051918945.1. Classification (NCBI taxonomy): domain Bacteria; kingdom Bacillati; phylum Actinomycetota; class Actinomycetes; order Streptosporangiales; family Streptosporangiaceae; genus Streptosporangium; species Streptosporangium sp. LJ11. The sequence goes on along the minus strand of NZ_JBPXMB010000033.1, from coordinate 2,083 downwards.
CGGCCTGCGCGTCCTGGCCACCAGCCGCGAGGCCCTCGCCCTGCCCGGCGAGCGCGTGTACGCCGTGCGGCCGATGGCGGGCAGCGGCGACGGCGCCGCGCTGTTCGCCGAGCGGGCCAGGGACGTCGACCGCGAGTTCGCCCTCACCCGCCACCACGACCAGGTCGCCCGGCTCTGCGACCGGCTCGACGGCATCCCCCTGGCGATCGAGCTGGCCGCCGTACGGCTGCGCGTGATGACGGTCGCCGAGATGCTGGAGCGCGTCGACGCGCGGTTCGCGCTGCTCGGTGGCACCCGCACGACTCAGGCGCGGCACCAGACGCTGCGCACCGCCATCGAGTGGAGCCACCAGCTCTGTTCGGCCGGGGAGCGGGCGCTGTGGGCGCGGCTGTCGGTTTTCCCCGGCACCTTCGACCTGCGCGCGGCCGAGGACGTCGGCGTGAGCGAGGACACCACCGACGTGTGGCGGGTGCTGGCCGGCCTGGTCGACAAGTCGATCGTGATGCGCGAGCGCGACGGCCGGTACCGCCTGCTCGACGCGATCCGCGAGTTCGGCCGGGAGCGCCTGCGGGAGATCGGCGAGGAGGAGCGGTCCGCCCGGCTGCACCGCGACCACTACCACGCTCTCTCGCTACGGTTCGAGGCCGAGTGGTTCGGCCCCGGCCAGGTCGAGTGGTGCGACCGCCTCCTGCGCGAGGACGCCAACCTGCGCGCCGCCCTCGACTTCGGCGTGAGCAGGCCCGGCGAACGCCTGCGCGCCCTTGAGCTGGCCGCCGCCCTGTGGCCCCTGTGGGCCGCGTGCGGCCGGTTGCGCGAGGGCCGCCACCACCTCGACCGCGCTCTGGCCGCCGCCGCCGAGCCCTCCCCGCAGCGCACCAAGGCACTGTGGGCCTGCGGCCACCTGACCGTGGGCCAGGGGGACCTCACGGCCACCCGCCGCCTGGCCGCCGACTGCCTGGCCGCCGCGACCTCGGTGATCGCCGAAGGCGCCGGGACCGTGGAGGCGGAGGACGCGCTGATCTACGCTTTCCACCTCGAAGCGGTGGCGGCGACGCTGGCCGGGGAGCACGCCGTGGCCGAGGCCGCCACCCGGCGGGCCGTGGCCCGCCACCGCGGGGGCGACGGGCCGCCCGCCCGGCTGCTGACGCTGCTCATCTCGCGCGCGTTCGCGCTCCTGCACGCGGGCGACCCGCATGGCGCGCAGGTGACCCTGGCCGAGCACCGCGCCGTGGCCGAGGGCCTGGGCGAGATCTGGACCCGGTCGTGGGGCGACTACATCGGCAGCCAGGTCGCCCTGGTCATGGGACGGCTCAACGAGGCGGCGGCGCTGGCGGCCGGCTCGCTGCGGGCCCGCTACCTGCTGCGCGACAGCCTCGGCATGGCCAACTGCGCCGACACCCTCGCCCAGGTCGCGGTCACGGCCGGCGACGGCGAGCGCGCCGCCCGGCTGCTGGGGCTGGGTCATCAGCTGTGGCGCGACTACGGCCACCCCCAGATGGGTTCTCCGGAGCTGCGCGACGCCCGTGCCCGCTGCGAGGCGGCGGCCCGCGCGCTGGCGGGGGACTCCCGATACGAGGCCGGTTTCGCCGAGGGCGCCGCACTCGGCCTGGCCGAGGCCGTCGAGTACTGCGAGGGCCCCACCGGCTGCCTCACGCCCGGCTGAGGACGGCGAACTCGCACTCGGGATCGTGCGGCGGGGCCGGCGCCCCGTCGACGACGAAGCCGAGTGCGACCGAGGTCCCGGCCTGCCAAACGTGCAGGCTCGCACGGCCGAAAACCGCTTGCCCCGTGTGGTGGGCTCAGGGAACGTTGTGTCCATGACGCTCTGACGGACGCCTCCCGCCACTCCGAGATGCCACGGCGCCGGCTCGCGCCGTAACGCTGTCAGCCCACACTCTTTTGAGGGAAGCGAGTCGCTTTGTCCCAGCACGACTCCCGGCCGGAGTCCCCGCTGCCGTCCACCGCGGCCGTGGGTCCGGCCACCGTCGCCGTGTTCGCCTCCCCGGCGAGCTGGATCGAGTCCGACGCCCTCGCGCAGTGCCACCAGGTGGCCGCGCTCGACGGCATGACGCACGTCGCCGCC
>NZ_JBPXMB010000032.1:0-86993 GCF_051918945.1 Streptosporangium sp. LJ11 | reverse complement strand
AGTCGCGCGACAGCAGCATTCGACATACCGTCAGCGCACGCCAGAACGATCCGAGCCCGCTCGGCCGCTCTCCGGTCCCACGACCCCGCCCGACGCACCAACTCGGCACGCTCGTCCTCAGACAGCGAGATCACCACGGCAGAAGGTCCAGGATGCGACACCCGAAAATGGTAGCAACTTACCCTCTGGACTTGCGGCGCATCATACTAGAGGGCAGGGAGGGTCGGATCGGATGAGGTAACCGGTCTGGAGCCTGCTCGTTTTGGGTGGGGCGCTGCGCTGGGCTAAACGGTGGCTGTCGGCCGGTTCTCCCCGGGGTCTGGGGTGGTCGTCGCGGCCCGAATTATGGCGGTCGGCTCCGCGACCCTCAAGGCCACGAGGTTCTCGCTGCGCTCGCCCCGTGGCCTTGACCGCCGCAATCGCCGACCGCCTTTCGGGCCACCACGACGACCACGCGGCCCGAAACGAGGAAATGAATCTACGTTGTAAAGGGGTGGGAGTGCGCCGTCCCCCGCCCGTCATGGTGTGGGACGGAAGTGAGGCGGGGAACGGCGCGCTCGGTGTCGTCGTTAGGCGCTGAAGCTTCCGGAGGTGGGCGGGACGTGTGAGCCGTAGCCGGGCTTGACGGTCAAGACCGGGGTGAGGCATAGCGGATCGTTGTACACCTGGATGTCACCGTCGGTCTGGTTGTTCAGCTGATGGGCTCCCAGGGGCAGGGTGTGGCAGCCGGTGGGGTCGTTCCAGGTGGTCAGTTCTTGGAATTCGGTGCTGAAGACGACGACCTGGCCGGTGGCGGCCTGGGCGGCAGTGGCGGTGCCCAGTAGGGCGAGGGCGGCGACTGCGCCGGTGAGGACGGCGGCGCTCTTGTGGCGGTACTGCATGCGGTGCTCCTGATGTTTTCCCAGGAAGGGCAGGCCGTGTATCGGCGGTCTGGGGTTGTGGGGTGTCGGCGCCGTGCGGCCGCCCGCGGGCGGGCGGCCGCACGGCCGAGGGCGGGGGCGTTACGGTGCGGGGACCTCGCGGACCAGCTTCGAGGACCAGGGGCACCAGATCAGACCGGGCAGGAACGCGCCGCCCGCCTCGTCCAGGTGGTCTTCGACATAGGGGAGGGTGGCGTCGCACACCTCGATGGCGAAGTCGAAGAAGTCGACCGTGTCGGGGTTGTAATGGAAGCTCCACCGGGGGTTGTAGTCGGCGGGGCTCTTGACGATCCTGCCGAGGACGTGGGGCCTTTCGGTGGTGGCGCCGCTGATCAGGGCCCGGGCGTGCTGGATTTTGGCGGGGTCGGTGAGTTGGAGGACGCCGGTGGAGCGGGTGACGTCGGTGAACTCGAAGTAGGCGGTCTCCGCGGTGGTGGCGCGGTGGGTCGCCTTGGCCTGCTGGGCCTGGGCGGGGGCGGTGAGGGCGAGCGTCGCGACTGCCGCGAGGGCGGCGACCGCAGGAGTGATCCGTCGCATGGGTGTCTCCGTTACGTAGGGGGAATGTATCCGCTGGTGTTGTTCGAGGAGGTTGTCCGCCGGTCAGGTGTGCGGGGTTCAGAAGCCGGTCAGGGTTGCCGCGCCGTGCTCTGCGTCCTTTCAGGGCCCGGTGTAGGTCAGGACGGCGATCGCGGCGGGAAGCCGGAGTGGTTCATCCGGGCCAGCAGGTCGCCTTCGGCCTGGCCGGCCGGGGCGTCGGCGGTGGCGTGGATGGCGGGGTTGCCGCCCAGCACCAGGAGGTCGCCGACGTCGTTGGAGACCTCGGTGATCATGGTGATGAGCTCGCCCAGACCGGCCTCATGCAGCCGATCTTCATAAACGGTCCGGGGACGGTGTGGCAGCTCGGCCGCGATCAGCTTCCGGGTCTCCCGGCCGCGCGTGGCGGTGGTGACGAGGGCGAGGTCGGGGGTGATGCCGGATCCGGCCAGCCACCGGCCGGCGAGGGGCGCGTCCTTGCGGTCGCGCTCGGCCAGGGGCCGCTCGTGATCTTTCTCGTGGCTCACCTCGGCCTTGGCGTGGCGCACCAGGACGATCCGCCGGGGCGTGTCCGTCGTCATCGCCTTCTACCTCACGGGATGAGGATGTTGAAGCGCTCGTCGACGGGCCTGCGGTCGTGGTCGGCGACGACGACCCAGACGGTGTTGGTGCGGTTGCCGCATTCGGCGTGCGGATAGGACTGGGTGGTCACCACGCGGCCCCAGCCCCAAGCGTTGCCGACCGGGACGGTGTTGCGGACGTTGGGCAGCGCGGTGTGCACGCAGTAGACGCCTTGGCGGGCGCGGGTCACGCGATGATCCCGCGTGCGTGCTCGATCGTGCCGTCGCCGTTGATCAGGCCGGCCACGCGGGCGTACTGGGCGTCGGACGGTGCCGGGGCGGCCATCGCCGGGTTCGCCGCCGCGACGGTGAACGCGCAGGCGGCAAGGCCGCCGAGGGCCAGCGCGGCCAGACGCCGTTTGGCGGGGTCGAACATGATGTCCTCCTGAGGTGATCGCCCGGTCAGGGCGTGGTCAACGACCTCCTTATGATTACCGTAAGTAACTCTGAATGTGCAATAGGTAGTCAGGGGTGCTCGAATGGGCCCCATGTCCGGGGTGTCACTACGAGAACAGATGACTCTGCGTGACGACAAAGGCGTTGCGGGGTTTTGCGTTTTTCGCGCCCCTTTGCGTGTGGGCGCTTGAGGCCGACGGTGAGGAAGGACCTGACGGACCCTGCGCGGCGGCGTAGCGTCGAGGTATGGCCGAGGAGCAACAGGACCCGCCGATCTGCGGTACCTGCTTGGGCGCGGGCGGCGAATGGATCGACCGCAACGGCAGCGGCCCGAAGCAGAGCGTCTGGGTGGCGTGTACCGCGTGCGCGGGGACGGGGCGGCGATGAGCGACCCGATCACCTGCCCCGAATGCGACGGTGAGGGCGGCCAGCGGTTGGGTCGTCTGCGGATTGCGTGCCGGTTCTGCCATGGCCGGGGCTGGGTCGGTGCCGAGCACGAGCCCGCCGAACCTCCCCCGCCGCCTGCCGAGCCGCCGCCGGCGTGGGAGCACCGCATCTGGTCCGACTCCTCGGCCGCCGCCGTCCTGGGATGCCGCTACTGCCTGGGGTCGCAGACGGTGGCTCACCTGGATACGAGCACCCGCACGCTGGTGATGGCACCCTGCCGATGCCAGACGCCCGGGGACCTGTCGGCGAGCGCGTAGGAAACTGCGGTCATGTTCGGCCCTCAGCTCCGCAGCGCCGCTCCAGGACGTGACGACCGCTGCGCGCTACCGTGGTGATGTTGCACCGCCCGCACTCTGGTCCGGCAGCTGTGCGACCACCGCGACGAACACCTCGGTGCCGATGAGTGCTTTGGCCGCTGGCGGGGCGGTCCGGTAGCGGTCGAGTAGGACGGGTACACCGGCCAGGTACTGGGTGATCTTCCCGTCGACTGCTTTGGCCACGGCGCGGTCCAGTGTCCGGTAGGGGATCGGCTGTTCATGCATCGGCATAACCCTCGGCCGGATCACACGAATGGCAGCTGCGCCGTGATCGTGGTGGGCCCGCCAGCTGGGCTGGTCACGGTGAAACGGCCGTCCAGCGCGGCCACCCGTCGTGCCAGCCCTGACAGACCGTCGCCCGCCGGGTCCGCCCCGCCCACACCATCGTCGTGCACGCACACGACGACCATTGTGTCTTGTTCGCGAACCTCCACGGTGACCGCAGTGGCGCGGGCATGTTTGGCCGCGTTGGTCACCGCCTCGCTGGCCACGAAGTACGACGTTGTCTCCACAGCCACCGACTGGCGAGTAGGCAGCTCGCACACGACCTTGACCGGGATGCTGGAGCGCTCGGCCACGCCGGCCAGCGCGTCGGCGAGCCCGAGCGAGTCCAGCCCTGACGGGTAGATCCGCCAGGCCACCTCGCGGAGCTCGACCAGCGCCTGCTGTGCCTGCTCGTGTAGTTGGGCAAGCAGTTCGGGCCGTCCCCGGCGTGCCCGCCCGGCCAGCATAGCCAACGCCACCAGCCGCTGCTGCGGCCCGTCGTGCAAGTCCCGTTCGATCCGGCGCCGTTCGGCGTCGACGGCTGCCAGCATGCCCGCGCGGCTTTCGGTCAGCTCGGTGATGCGCCGCCGCAGCACCTCGGTGCGGTCGGGGCCGAGCAGGCGCTGTGCAAGCCGCCGCTCCAGCGCGTGCACGCCCACCAAGCTCGACAGGTTCAGAATCAGCAGTACCGTCCCTACCAGAGCTCCGTAGGCTAGCAGCGGCGCGGTCGGCAGCATGCCGTCGAACGGCAGCCCTCTCCCCCACGACCAGGCTAGGACTCCGGCCATCCCGGCGCCCCAGCCCAGCAAGGTGACGACAAAGCCGCCGAGGACACCGATCGGCACTCTGACCGCCAGGTAACGCGCCTCCCGCCCGTCTCCGCGAGCCGCATCGAGCCCCAGGGCGGCGGGGTCGAGCCGCAGGCGGCGGGCGTCAAGCACGGCCAGCCGCCGGGCTGTCTCCCGCACGGCGCTACGGCGGGCGAATGGCAGTGCCAGCAGGAGAAAGACGAGGTCAAGCAGGGCGGTGAAAGTTCCGAGGATCACCGCCCCCAGCAAGTGAAGTCCCTTAGCCATGGAGCACGATCACCAGATCCGCATCCGGCGCTCCGAGGGTCTCCAGCAGTTAATTAGACAGTTCATCATGCCTCGAAGCTATGGGGGTCACTCTAGGTTGAGAATGAGGCGCATGGCCGTTTCGAGGGTGTGGAAAACCACAGGTTCGGGCGGACGGGTGCCTTATTCCGCCGGATGAAAGACTCGGCCTACGGTTCCTGGTCTTTTCGGAAGATTGAGCCCATTTCATCCTGACGACACAGATCGCAGGGCTGCCGCGGATCCCGAGCCGGAAAGCGGCTGCCGTGTCGTGCTTGCTTACAGAGCGATGAGGCCGGCATGCGTCGGCTGAAACCCGCAGGCCCCGAAGTAGAAGTCCCTCACGTCATCATCGAAGTCGACGTGGAGCCATTCACACTTGGCTGCGCGAGCCTCTCTGACGGCGACGGCGATGAGTTCGGTCCCGACACCGTGCCGCCGGGCTCTTCCCGTCACGAGGGTGTCGAGGATGAAGGCATGGGCGGCGCCGTCCCATGCCACGTCGACGAAGCCGACGAGCTCGCCGTCCTCCGTTGCGCAGACCCATCCGAGGCTGTGCCGGTTGACCTGAGCCCACCAGTCATCCCTCAGGGGCGCATGGCCGAAGCCCTCTGCGTGCAGGGCGTTGATCGCCGTATTGCCGAAGTGGCCGCGCCACTCGTATGCAATGGTCACGGAGCGACCGTAGGAAGAGACCTGCGCCATCGGCAATGAGTTTTCGGTGATCACGTCCCAACCCGGCAGCGCAGGTCGCGGGCCCGGTGCGGACCGCCGGACGTGATGCCGAAATAGAAAGCCTCTGGTAGAAGGGTTGTCGACCAAGATCAACCATCACGCCAGAGGCTCGTGTGCTGTTCTATCGTGCTGCGCTGCCGTTGTCACCCCGGACCTTGACCTACCTCGCCGGCGTGATCCGCCGTCACCGAGCCGCGATCAACTCGGCCTGGCGCAGACTCAACCCCGGCCGACAAGCCCTGCTTGTCTTGGTCTACCTGCGCAAAGGTGAGACGTTTGCTGAGATAGCCGCAGGGTTCGGCATCGGTACGGCCACCGCCTGGCGCTACGTCCGCGAGACCGTCGCCCTGCTCGCCCAACGCTCACCCACCCTCGATCAGGCACTGCGGACGGCCAAACGCGCCGGATATGCCTTCGTCGTGCTGGACGGCACGCTCATCCCCATCGACCGGGTGGCCGCCGACCGGCCCTACTACTCCGGTAAACACAAGATGCACGGCATGAACATCCAGGTTCTCGCCGCCCCGGAACGGCACTCCGCTCTGGACTTCCGGTTCCCTACCCGGTTCGGTCCACGATCTCAAGGCGATCCGAATCTGGGGTCTCATCCGCCAACTACACGCCAGCGGACTCATCGCCTTGGCCGACAAGGCTTACGTCGGTGCAGGTCAACGCGTGCTGGTGCCGTACAAGGGCCGAGGCAAACCCCAGTCACAGAAGACGGCCAACTCCGCCCACGCCAAGCTCCGCGGCCCCGGCGAGCGAGCGAATGCCGTGCTGAAAACCTGGCGCATCCTGCGGAAACTCCGGTGCTGCCCTCTTCGCGCAGGCCAGTTGGTCAAAGCCATCCTCACCCTTCAAATGCGCGAAGCAGGATGAAAAACGTTCATTGTGCGGCGTCCCACGGCGGTTAGCGATCCTGCTCCTCGACGGTGTTGATCTGCGCAAACGCTCTACTTTGCGGCCGGTGACAAGGACCCGAGCGGAGGGCCGAGATGGACGAGCAGTTCACGGACCCGCCACCGTCGGTGGTCCCGCCAGGACTGCAACACCACGCCCAGTCGCGCGTGCCACGCCTCGTTGCCGTGGTCCGGGTCGGCGCCCAGCACGTGGACCCGGCCGGCGAAGCGTCTCCGAAAGCCTTCCAGAATCTCGATCCTAGTGGTCTTGCCCGCTCCGTTCGGCCCGAGCAGGGCCACCGCCTCGCCCTGGTACACCCGCAGATCCACCCCGTGCAAGACATCGGTGCTGCCGTACCGCATCCGCAGCCCCGAGGTTTCTATGACCGCCGGACCCGCTTTGCTTGCGGTGCTCATTGTGCGCCCTCTCCGTCGTGAACGGGCTCGGTGTGGAGCGGAAGCGGCCGCTCCACACCGAGCGAGTTTTCCGACATGGTCGAGAGGGCGACGATCGGAGAATCTGCCTTACGAAGTCGCCCACTCCGGTTGCCACTGGAGCTGTAAATTCGGCGGTGACAACGGTTCAGCCGTTCAGCGGGTACAGGTGATCAAGCAGGTGAACGGCCGTGGCTCGATCGCCGGTTTCGGCACCGAGGTCGTCAGGTCCAGATAAAAACATCAAAGAGCGGCAGGCCCTCACTAGTCTGAAAAGGAAAAAACCATCCGGTTGCTTCGGCGAAGTCGCCCAGCTCAGTGACGGCCGGGGCCTCGTACTTCGTGTTCATCTTGTGACACCTTTCTTCTCGATGGTCGTTTTCTGGTCCGACGCCGCTCCGTCACGGCTTGACCGAGACGGTGGCGCCGCGTCTGCGGGCACGGTGAAGAACGTTCGGAGGTACGTGTTGTCCACGGGTTCGTCGACCACCTGACCGTCGGCCTCGACCCAGGCGTGTGCGGCGAATGGGGGAGTGGCGACCACGCCGACACACCAGGTCGGCCAGGTGCCGCGTGACCGGCACAGCAGCAGTACCGAGATCGAGCGGACAAGGCACGCCGAGCGCCCTCGGCAGCGTGGGCTTGCCGTGAGGATCTGATCCCGTGCTAGTTTGGCCTCCGCATAGCTCGCCGGGCGGGCTCCCGCCACCAGCCTGCCGAACAACCGGCGCAGTCGTTTCGGTGGCTTGCGGCTGAGGACCCTAGCGGCGGGAATGACAAGCCCGATGAGAAGCCTGTTGGGCAGGGAAATCCGTGTCGGGGCGTCCGGAATCACATAGCTCATTCCAGAACTCCCAGCTTCCGCAAGTGATCCAACAGCATCTCGACATCGGAACGCGCCGTGCTGTGGTCTATGTTGAATTCTGCCGCGAGCCGTTCGGCTGCTTCGTCGGTGTCGCCCCCGCGTTCGAAGGTGTCGAGCACGAGGGAGGCGCTCGGATTCGTGTGGAAGTAGCGTCCGGTGGTTTCATCGAGAAGCACGTCGCCGTAGTCGGTGTGCACTCGCGACATCCCGTCTCTGATGGAGAAGGTTGCCATCGCTGTTCCCCTCAGGCCGTCTTGGTTCCGTAGGCTTCCTGGTCGCGGGTCTGGTTGCGCAGGAACAGCGCCGTGAAGAGGGCTGGTGTGAAGTGTGCCGGTGGCATGGCCTTCGGGTCCGGCCGGGTCGTCTCGACCAGCTTGGCCATGTCGATCAACCCTAGAGCTGGCAAGCCTGAACTTTCGCAGAGCGTGAGGAGCTCCTCGTAGTGGGCGCTGAAGCCACGCACCGCCTGCGCCGCTCCGCCGACCTTCGAGGAACGGCGCAGAAACTCGTCCGGCAGCAGACCCCGCATAGCGGCCTTCATCAACGGCTTCCACTCCAGCGGGGACACCCGTTCCTCGCGTCGTACGGTCAGGACGGCCTCGGCGACCTGGTCATCGAACAGTGGAGCGTCGTGGGCGACGCCGGCGCGATGGCCGAGCTGGTGGAAACCGCGTACCACCGGAGCGGCGTCCCTCAGCATGGACAGCTCCATGTGAGCAGCCCGGTCGGGCCCGAGAGGCTCGGCCGTGCTGGCGATGTCGCGGAGTTTCACGATGAGCGCGTCGCGGGCGTGGACGGACAGCCACGGCGGCAACTCCAGCGCAGGCGACCAGTCACTGATGCGTGGCAGCTCGAGAGACTGCGTACCCTCGAGCGCGGTTGTGATGATCCCCTGCAGCCACGAACGGTATGAGCCGCTGGTCAGCAACTCGCGTAGGGTGTCGCGGATCCGCAAGCCTTCGGATAAGTGCAGCGCTCGCGCCCTGCGCCAAGCCAGCAGTGGCCGAGTGCGGAACAGGGAGTGCTCGTAGGACGCCATACCGCGCAGCAGATGGTCGCCCCCGAGCCCGTTGAGATGGGTGGTGATTCCCCGGGCGGCATCGTCCCAGAGATAGCCTGTGACCCGTGGCCCTGTCATCGCGGCCTGGCTGGGTACGTCCAGTCGATCGCGCATGTCCAGGAGCCCGCCGAAGAAGTCGGGCATGTCATCGCTCGACTCCACGACGTGCTCTCGCACCCCCGGCATGCTTGGCAGAGCCGTGCGCGCCCACTCGAGATCCTGCATCCCGCCAGGGTCCGGCCAGTACGTCGTCCTGGCGAGGACCCCACCAGCGCCTCGCGCCGCGAAGTAACATAGCGGCGTGCTGTCCATTCCGCCAGAGAGGTCGCAGGCGACCAGGCCTCCCGACTCGGTGCGAGCCTGGACCGCCGCCTCCATCGCCGCTCGCAGGTGCCGCGCACCCTCGGCCCGGGACAACATCGGCTCGGGGCGCCGCCACCACGTGCCGGTGGTCCAACCACGGCCGTCGCGGTCCACTGTGACGTAGTCCTCCGGCGCGACTAGACGCAGTCCTTGCCACAGCGGGGTTTCCCCGAACGGGTGGGGCAGTGACAGCATCAGCCGTAGCGCCAGCGCGATCTCGTCTATCGGCAACCCGCCAAGCTCGGCCAGCACGTCCGCCCGGTCGGAGACCACCCGCACGCCGTCGACCAGCGCGTGGAAGACGCGGCGTGTGCCTATGGCCGAGCCCTGGGCGTAGACCAGGCCTCCCAACGAGCCGACGACGCAGTAGTTGCCAGCGAACCGAGCGGAGACTCCCGTCATGTCGCCCACTGATCGGAGATCGTCGCTCACTCGGCCGAGTTGTGCGGTGGTGACGGCGGTCGAGCCGACCAGCGCCAGCCGATGAGGGCCGGCGTCATGCACCACGACCTGGGCTGGAGGCAGGGATCCGAGTAGCCACGGGCGGCCCGACGGGTGATTCGCAAGCACATTGAAGGCCGACTCCACCCGATCCGCCACCGACCTGGCCGCGTCGTTGTCAGGCAGCGCCAGAAAAGACCACGTGTCTGTCGCGACCGTCAGATGCACGGCATCTTCCCCACGTACCAGTGGCTAGGAGTTCCGGTCATTTTGGTTTCTCCTAGGGTCTGCGGAATGAGAGATTCGGCGTCGCCTGAAAGCGATGCCGATGTCCCGTACGGATTCCGGCATTGCACCAATGCTGCATTCTCCCTCGAGATTTGATCATGCGCTCCAAATATTGCATGATCGGCCATTTAGATGTCAATAAGCATCTTGTTGGGTTATGTTCCAATTCGCGTGAAGCGATCACGTAGTCTCGCTAGAGGTGAGATGATCTTGGTTTGTGAGGTGCCCAAGAGCTTCCGGACAACTCGTCAATGGGGTGACCGGAAGGAAGCAGTAGTCGAACGTGCCCTTGAAGCAGCAGCAGACCTGGCATCGCCGCAGCGATAACCGCTACCATCTGCCAGGCTCTATAGCCGATCGGAAGCGGTTGCGACAGACTGCGGCGCATACGCCGTCACCCTCCGAACAAGTCGGCGCGAGAGCCAACTGCTCCCGCGTTACCCCAGCCCGCCACCAACGGGGTCGACGGTTCGGAGCGCGTATCAAGCAAACGATCAAAAATTAACCATAGAACCTTTGCGGATGCAATATGTGCAAGTGTGGATAAGTAGGGTGAAAATTTCGGGTTTGAAAATGTGACATATCGAACCTGTAGCCTTACGTTGACACTCGGTTGCCAAAGGGGGTGAGCCGAAAAGATCACGCAGAGAAAGGGGTCCTGACTCTTGGTGCACTCCGGGCGCCCCACTTCTGCGCTTCTTTAAAAACGCAGCTCATATCCCGTAGGGCATAGTGGCGTCCAAGAAAACGCGACGAAAAGGCGACGGAGGGCGAGCCGGACCGGGGGCTTTTGGGATGCCTCAAAGTCGGCGCGGATCACCTGTTGCGGGGGGAAGATCGCGTCGGCCAGGCCAAGGTTCGATGTGATTTGGAACACTGAACCTTTTTCATCCCGCCGAGGACCGCTGTCCGATCACAGTATGATCGAGAACCTGGCGTTCGCCTGACGAAGCAAGAGAGCCCCTGGTAGACGGGTTGATCACCACAACCATCACCGTCACAACCAGGAGCGGTCACGTCCAGCGAAGTGGTGTATGAGTTGATCTTCGCGTGATCCTGTTTCTGCAGGTTAAGCGGTAAGTGTCTGCGGAATGGGATTGTGCTGCGGTGTGTCGTCGACGATGACGCGCATCCGGGTCTTGGCCAGCACGTCCAGTCCCATGTAGCGGCGGGCCTCGGTCCACTCATCACTCTGCTCGGCCAAAACCGCACCGACGAGGCGGACGATCGAGCCGCGGTCGGGGAAGATCCCCGCCACGTCGTTGCGGCGGCGGATCTCCTTGTTCAACCGCTCTTGAGGATTGTTCGACCAGATGGGGTCCCCGTAGCAAACAGCGAAAATCCAACGGATATAGCTCTGAACTGCGGTTACTGAGGTTTTTAGGACGGTTGTTGATCTCTTCGGCTACGGTTCGTCGTGGTTCGTGTGTTCTGTGACGTCCGGGGTGGTTGATGTCGACGCGGTTCCTGTCTGATGAGCAGTTGGAGCGTCTATGGTCGTTCCCTGACATTGGGCGTGAGGAGCTGAACAAGTACTTCACGTTGACGCCGCGTGAGCACGGGTTCCTGGACGGACCGGGCCGCGGTCCAGAGGCCAGGTTGGGGCTGGCCGTTCAGCTCTGTACGTTGCCCTGGCTCGGCTATATCCCCGATGACCTCCTGGAGATTCCGCAGGTGGCGTTGCTGCGGTTGGCGGGCCAGATGGCGGTGTTCCCCGGGATGCTGGAGGCATACGACCGGTCGACGCGGAAGCGGCCTCAGACCCGTAGCGATCACCTGAAGCTGGTGATGAAGTACCTGACGTGGAAGAACCCCAAGCCGGGCAGTATCCAGTGGAAGGAACTGGAGCAGTTCCTCCTGGACCGGGCAATGGAGCACGACACCCCGAGTCTGTTGTTCCAGCAGGCGGTGGAGCACCTGCAGGCTGCCCAGGTGGTGCGGCCTGGTGCGGTCACGCTGATGGAGTTGGTGACCGCCGCCCGGAACGCGGCGGCAAAGCTGACCACCCAGAAGGTCGGGCATCTGCTCACCAGGCCGATGCGGTCGGACCTAGACCGGCTGCTCGTGGAGGACCTGGAGATCGGGACGTCCAGGCTGCGATGGCTGACGACGCCGGCGGCGGAGGCGTCCGCCCCGGCGATCGGGGTGTCGATCGACAAGCTGATGTACCTGCGGGCGATGGACGCCCACCAGCTCGATTTGTCGATGCTGCCCCGGGAGCGGCGCCGATTCCTGGCCACGATGGCTCGCCGTTCCACGGTACAGGGCCTGAAACGGCGGGAGGAGCGCCGCTATCCGATCTTGCTAGCCCTGGTGGCCCAGTCTGCGGTCGACCAGCTGGACGAGGTCATCGCGTTGTTCGACCAGGCGGTATCGGCCCGGGAGTCCCACGCGAAGGCCAAGACGGACGAGGCACTCGCCGAGCGGGCCAAGAAGGGCGAGGCCCGCCAGTTGCTGATGGGTGTGATCCTGCCGGTCTTGGTCGACCCGGGCATCGACGACGACCAGGTCGGCGGGATCCTGCGGGAGCGGATCGGGATGGATAAGCTCCGCGAGGTCTCGGCGATCAACTGGAAGCCGCTCCCTCGCGACCACGGCCGCCTTGCCGCGCTGGAGGCCTCCTACACCTACCTGCGCCGCTTCACCCCGAAGGTGCTGTCCACGGTCGACTTCCACGGCGGGCCTGGCGCCCAGGACCTGATGACCGCGTTGAGGATGTTGAAGGAGTTGAACCGGACCGGCGGCCGGAAGGTCCCGGCCGGGGCGCCGACGTCGTTCGTGCCGGCCAGGTACGCCGACTACCTCGCCAAGGCCCGCAAGGCGGGAGACGACACGGCGTTTCGGCACTACTGGGAGCTGTGCGTGGTTCTCGCCCTGCGCGACGGCTTGCGGTCAGGGGATGTGTTCGTCCCGGGCTCGCGCCGGTACGCCGATCCCGGGACGTACCTGTTCACGCCGGAGCAGTGGGAGGGCAAGCGGGCGGAGTTCTGCCAGCTCGTCCGCAAGCCCGCAGGCGTGGGCGAGGCGATCGACCACGTCAAGGAAGAGTTTCACCAGGCCCTCGAAACACCAACCCGGGCTCACCGTTCCGTTCCTACCAGACCCCATAGTCCAGGGTCGGTGAGGTCGCCGCGTGCCGCGTGGATCCACTCCGTCCAAGCCGCACATCACAACGCCACCGGCCCACCGGCGAATCCTGACCTGGGAAAACGCTCTTATGAGGCGCATCGGAGCGGAAAGTCACGGTAAGCCGCTCAACTCAGCTCTGCTACCGGGACTTTTCGTTCCGATGCTCGTCATGCCCCTAGGCGTACTTGGCGAGCTGGTAGAGCAGTTCGGCCTTGGTCCGGTCGCTTTGGGGCCTGCCATCGGGGGCTGGGTGGAGTCTAGGAGGTGTCCACGAGGACGGTAACCCGAGATCACCACCTCCCCGCCGAGCCGGGCGACCAGCTCCCGGCTGGGCCGGACCCCGGCCCAGCCGGCGAGGATGGTGGCCGACTAGATCGTGCCGGTCGCCTGGTTGATCGGTCCCGGGATGCCCGCCACGGTCCGCCGCACCGAACCGGCCGGGACCCCCGCCCGGTCCAGCATCTCGATGACCAGGACCGCCGCCCGGTCGAGGGCCTTGCTCGCCGAGGCGTCCACGTCGAGAAGCACCGTCCTCTCGGCGACGATCTCCTGCGCGGTCGAGGCGAGCGCCGCCGAGATGTGCCGGTGCCCGAAGTCGATTCCGACGAGGTGCCCCGGAAGACGACGCGGCGACAGGGGTCGGTAAGAATCGTGTCACCAGGCCCAAACGAGCACGTTCGCCCAGCTCAGCCGGGCTGAGTGCACAGAACAGAACGTGCCTTCTGTAGGTCGGCGCCCTTCACTGACGAGGCACTGAGCAGGCATAACGCCAACGCATGTACCTGGTTGCACCAGTCTTGCGTCGCCGCAGCTCCCCCGCGAAGGGCTGGACAGCCCTCGTCCTCGTCCGCGGGAAGCGTCCACGGACGACCGCGCCACCGTGCAGACGCGCGAGATCATCCGTGGACGATCGCACAGCGGTAAGGGAATGGGAGCGCGGTGTGTTTCTGGCGTATTCCGGCCGCCCCCGTGGTGGAACCAGGGGGTCGTCATCAGCGCGGCAGCCGTCGTAGCCGAGCAGGGTGGCGAACACCGCGCGCGGCTCGGCCAGGTCGCGGCGCGGACCGAGCTGTCGTTGCGAACCAGCTGGCGGGGCGATGAGTTTCCAGATCGTCGTGGGTTGTAGTGCTGACGGACGTACCAACCCGAAGGGATGCCCATGTCCACCGATGAAGAGCAGATCCGAACCTTGATCGAGCGCTGGGCCCAGGCGGTCCACGATGGCGACCTGGAAAGGGTCGTCGCCGACCATAGCGAGGACATCGTGATGTTCGACGTGCCGCCGCCACATGAGGGGGTGCGCGGTGTCGAGGCTTACCGGAAATCGTGGCCGCCGTTCCTCCGGTGGCAGGCGCAAGGAGCCTTGTTCGAGATCGTGTCGCTGGACGTCACCGCCGGCGACGACGTCGCCTTCGCCCAGGCCCTGCTGCGCTGCGGCATGCCCGACGACGACCCGGACCGCCGGCTGCGGCTGACCCTCGGCCTGCGCAAGGAGGGCGGCCGCTGGGTCGTCACCCACGAACACCACTCGTTCCCGATCACGGATGTGGGAGCGGCCGAGCAAGAGGTGCGGCTGGTGCACCAACGGTGGTTCGAGGCCAGCGCGGTCAAGGACCTAGACCACATGATGGCCGCCATCGCCCGCGACGTCGTCTCGTACGAGCATGAGGCGCCGCTACAGTACGAGGGCGTGACGGCGGTGCGCCAGGTCTGCGCACGCGGCCTTGAGGCGTCCGCCGAAGTGAGCTGGGACGTCCCCGACCTGAAGGTCCTGGTCAGGGAGGACCTCGCGGTCGCCTGGGGGCTCAACCGGATCCGCAACAACCAGGACTTCGAAACCTGGTCACGCGGGACCCGGGTGTTCGAACGGCGAGGCGGCACGTGGGTGATGATCCATCAGCACGTCTCCTTCCCGTTCGACCCACGCACCGGCGAGGCGAAGACCGACCTGCGCCCGTAACCCCGATCGTGAGGGAAGGCCCGGCCGCCTCGTGAGCACAGCGTGCCCGGAGGCGACCAGCCGCCCCCCGCCCGCCGTAGCGCCGCCCCGTTGTGCCTGGCCCAGGCCGCCGATCGCCGGCTGCCGCGGGCCAGGCCCTTGGCAGATCACGAGGACAGACACATGTGCGCAGGCAGTACTCAGGAAACGCTGCTGGAGGCGGCGCGAGCGGGAGACCCCATCGCCTTCGAACATCTGGTGGATCCCTACCGGGCCGAGTTGCGCGCCCACTGCTACCGCATGCTCGGCTCGGTACACGACGCTGAGGACATGCTCCAGGAAGCCCTGATCCGCGCGTGGCGCGGACTGGCCCGCTTCGACAACCGCGGCCCGGTGCGCCCGTGGCTGTACAAGATCTGCACGAACAGGTGCCTGACGCTGCTCGAACAGCGCCACCGCCGAGAGCTGCCGACCGACCTCACCCCGGGCACCGCACCGATGGCCGAGACGGTCTGGCTCGAACCTTACCCCGGCGCGGCCACGCAAAGTCCCGAGGCCCGGTCCGTGGCGCGGGAGGGCGTTGAGCTGGCCTTCGTCGCCGCGCTGCAGCACTTGATGCCCCGCCAGCGTGCGGTCCTGGTGCTCCGGGAGGTTCTGCAATTCTCCGCGGCCGAGACCGCGGACCTGCTGGACACCACGGTCACGTCGGTTAACAGCGGACTGCAGCGGGCCCGCGCCGTCGTCGGTGACCGCCTTCCGGAGCCGGGCAGGTCGGTGGATGAGGGCGAGGTCCGCAAGGTTGCCGCGCGATACGCGAGCGCGTGGGAGCTCGGCGATGTTGATGCCATCGTGTCCATGCTGACCGAGGACGCCAAGTACTCCATGCCGCCGCAGCCCGAATGGTTCCAGGGCCGTGCCGCGATCCGGGCGTTCCTGCTGAACGGGCCGTTGACCAGGCGCTGGCGTATGCTTCCCACGCGGGCGAACGGGCAACTGGCCTTTGGCACGTACATGTGGGACGCCGGCCGGGCGGCATACACGTCGGCCGGGCTGGACGTGCTCACGCTACGGGGCACGAGGATCGCCGAGGTGGTTTCGTTCCTCACCGCGGACCTGCCGCGATTCGGCCTACCGAGCGAGCTCGTGGACTGATCCGCCCCGAAGCGCCTGCCGGTCGGCGCGGTCATCGGCGATAGCCGCCGCAGCGCGGTTGCGAACTGAACGTCAGGTGATCCTGACAGGCAGTATGAAGGCGTGCCCGCGAGCGACCATCTCGACCTCGGCGACAAAGTCGCGTCGATCACCGGTGCGCTGGCCGCGATCGCCGCCCTCCTCATCAGCCTCTCCTCGCGCGCCCCGGACCGCCGCCCGCGCCCGCACGGCCGCCGATCACCCCTGGGGGCGGCGCTCCTGGCAGCCGCCGTGAAAGCCTGGGCGAGTTGTGCGCTTGCCACACCAGTGGATGTTACGCCCGGGTCGGCGAGGAGATGAACGAGGCCGCGGTGGGCCACAGCCCCGAGCCGGCTCCCGTGAGCGCTGCGGCGGCAGCTCGAACAGCGAGCAGGGCTGAAAGCAGTGCCTCTGACACGGTCGGCATCCGGTGCGGCATGTTCCCCCATGGCGACAGCCTGCGGCGTATTCACCGGGCGGCCGGTCACGTACGTGTTGCGACTCTCGGCCGGGCGGGGTGAGGTTTCCCGGTTACCATCCCGAAACCTCACCCCAGAAACTCGAAAGCCCTGACGTGTCTACCGAACCGGGGCAACTCCAACCCGGTCGTACTGCTCAAGCATCCCGGGGAACACCGCCATCTGGCCCGCCAAGCGCAGCAGCGCCGCCTGCGGGATCCCCAGGAGGTCGTCGGGGATGTAACCGAGCCACGGCAGCGTGCACAGCTGAACGGCCAGCCCCAGCCGAGCCTCCGGACCCCGGCCTGGCGCGTCCAGGAACCCATGCTCGCGCGGCGTCAACGTGAAGTACTTGTTCAGCTCCTCGCGTCCGATGTCCGGGAACGACCGCAGACGCTCCAACTGCTCATCCGACAGGAACCGCGTCGACATCAACCACCCCGTACGTCACGGAACACACGAACCATGACGAACCGTAGTTGAGGAGATCAACAACCGTCCCGAAAACCCGAGTAACCGCAGGTAAGACTCATATCCGTTGGATTTCCGCTGTTTGCTACGGGGACCCCCAGATCTGCCGCCAGATCTCCCGGGGGAAGGCGGCGAAGGCCAGGAGTTCTTCGCGGGCGGCGTCCAAGTGCTCGCACGCGGCCGGATACTTGGCCTCCAGCGCGTCGATCACCCAGGTGTGCTGAGCCCGCACCGCTTCACTGGTGGGCTGGTCGAAGATGGTGCGCACCAAGGTCGCCACCCACGGCTGCGCCGATTTGAGGACGGTGGTCAGCTTCTCACGCAGCTCCGCGTTCTCCCGCTCCAGCTCCCGGATCCGCGCCCGCTCCGGCCCGGGAACCAGCCGCTGCTCGTCGTGGGTGCTCACGATCCGATGCCGGTTCACCCAGCTGCCCAGAGTGCTGGCGTTGATGTCGAACTCCCGCGCCACCGACGCGACCGTCCGCTCGCCCTCCAGCACCATGCGGACGGCTTCTTCCTTGAAACACCTCAATGCGACACAGGGGAAGTGTGCGGTGACGTTCCGCTCAAATGGTCAGGTCTCCGGCCCGCCCGGGCAAGCCTGCTCTCGGACCGTGCTCGACGGCGCTCATTTCGTACGGGTCGCGGCATGTCCGGATGTGGACGCGGGCGAGAGCCTTGCCGCGAGCCGCTACTCCCCGGATAACCCCGGATGGGGCAGGGCCAACGCCGGAAAAACTTCCCGGATAAGAAGCAGCGGGAGCCCGAAGGGCGACCTCGAGCGCCAACGACAAGATCAACGGTGGTGGCGACGGCTAGGCCGGCAACCTGGTCGACGACTGGGATGGTCGCCCGGTCGACAACCGCATTGCTGATTGGGGTGGCGCCGGAGCCGGCAACGTGGGAGCGATCCGGCCCGGCCTGGAGCCGGGATCGGTGGCGACCGCCGCGGAAGTGGCGCTGGCCGCGTTCGGCACGCACCTCGATCGGTGCGCCTTGGCGAAGAACACGGTGACTGCTCACCGGCGCCGGGCACTGGCCTACCGCGACCGGTTGCCCGCACGCGAACGCGTTCGTCGACCTGGTCGGTGCCGAAGAATGCCAACGCCTGAGTGTTTTCGTCGTCCTCGGCCTCGCGGCGTCCCGTGACGACTCCGCGGGCGGGGCTTGTGGCGCATCCGTGACGACTTCGGGGCGACTTCGCGGCGACTCCGGGAAGGGGCCCGGGGAGATCCGCGCCAGATGGATGGAACCCGCGCTGAGCGGATGGCACGGGCGGCGGCGTCCGTCGTACCTTTTCACCAGGCGCCGCTCGATCGTTCCCCCGCTTCCTCGAAGCCTCCTCAAGGCTTCCCCGAAGCCTTCGGATCCTCTTTGAAAGGACACGTCACCATGCGCAGAATCCTCGTCGTCGGCGCCGGTCAGGCGGGCCTCCACCTCGCCCTCGGCCTGCTGCGGAACGGCTACGACGTCACCGTCGTCTCCAACCGGACCCCGGAGGACATCCGGGGCGGCCGGGTCATGTCCAGCCAGGCCATGTTCGGCACCGCCCTCGGCCACGAGCGTGACCTCGGCCTGGATCTGTGGGCGGACGGCTGCCCGCCGATCGACGGGATCCAGTTCGCGGTGGCCGGGCCCGGCGGTGACCCGGCGATCCGCTGGGCCGCGCGGCTCGACACCCCCGCCCGCTCGGTCGACCAGCGGTTGAAGATGCCCGCCTGGATGGCCGAGGTGGAGCGGCTCGGCGGGAAGATCGTCATCCACGACGCGACCGTGGAGGATCTGGAGGACTACGCCGCCCAGTACGACCTGGTCCTGGTCGCGGCGGGCAAGGGGCCGATCGCCTCGCTCTTCGAGCGGGACGCGCCGCGCTCGCCGTACCGCGCCCCGCAGCGGGCCCTCGCCCTCACCTACGTCAACGGCCTCGCGCCGCGGCCCGACTACTCCGCGGTGTGCTTCAACGTGATCCCCGGGGTCGGCGAGTACTTCGTGTTCCCCGCCCTCACCGTCACCGGCCCCTGCGAGATCATGGTGTTCGAGGGTGTCCCCGGCGGGCCGATGGACTGCTGGGCCGATGCCGGCACCCCGGCCGAGCACCTGGCCATGAGCAGGCGGATCCTGGAGACGTTCCTGCCGTGGGAGGCCGAGCGCGCCGCGGGCGTCGAGCTCACCGACGAGGGCGGCGTCCTGTCCGGCCGCTTCACCCCGGTCGTGCGCAGGCCGGTGGCGACGCTGCCGTCGGGCGCCCAGGTCCTGGGCGTGGCGGACGTGGTCGTGCTCAACGACCCGATCACCGGGCAGGGCTCCAACAACGCCGCCAAGTGCGCGGCCTCCTACCTGTCCGCCATCCTCGAGCGCGGCGAGCGGCCGTACGACGCGGCGTGGATGGAGCGGGTCTTCGAGCGCTACTGGCTGGACGCCCGGCACGTGACCACCTGGACGAACGCGCTCCTCGCGCCCCCGCCGCCGCACGTGCTGGAGATCCTCGGCGCCGCGGGCGGGCTGCCCGAGGTGGCCTCCCGCTTCGTCAACGGCTTCGACGACCCGTCCGACTACGCCGGCTGGTTCCTGGACCCGGCCGGCGCGGCCGAGTACCTGGCCCGGGCCGGGAAGTGAGGGGACGTCATGAGATCCCTGCGCGAGGCCCTCGGGCAGTTCGCCACCGGGGTGGCGGTGGTCACCGCCGCCACCTCGCGGGGTGACCGGCTGGGCGTGACCGTCAACTCCTTCACCTCCGTCTCGCTCGACCCGCCGCTGGTCCTGTGGTGCCTGTCCCGGCGCGCTCCGAGCGCGCCGGCCTTCGCCGAGGCCGGGCGGTTCGCGGTCAACGTCCTGGCCGCCGGCCAGGAGCACCTGTCGCGGCGGTTCGCCACGCCGCTGCCCGACAAGTTCGCCGGGGTGGAGACCCGTCTCGCCCCGGGCGGGGTGCCGGTGCTCGCCGGGACCGTCGCCCACTTCGCCTGCCGCGCGGTGGCCACCTACGACGGGGGCGACCATCTGATCTTCGTCGGGGAGGTCGAGCACTTCCGGCGGGAGGAGGGCGAGCCGCTGATCTTCCACTCGGGGAACTACCGGGCCTTCTCCGCGCCGGACCGTGAGATGGCGCTCTGCGAACCCGCCAGGTGATTAGGGCGGGCGGGGCGGGGTAGGGCCCGGGTGTGACACGGGGGAGAGGGATCTCCCGCTGGCCGGTGATCCGGCAGCTCATGGGAGAGGACGCCAGGGGCGACGCCGCGCGCTCGGCGCGCACCGACGCGCTGCGGCCCCGCACCGAGGAGGCCGACAGCGTCGCGCGGTCGATCTGCCCGTACTGCGCGGTCGGCTGCGGCCAGCTGGTCTACGTCAAGGACGGCCGGGTCACCCAGATCGAGGGCGACCCGGACTCGCCCATCTCGCGCGGGCGCCTGTGTCCCAAGGGCTCGGCGAGCAAGCAGCTGGTCACCCATCCCGGCCGGCAGACGCGCGTCCTCTACCGGCGGCCGCACGGCACCGACTGGGAGCCGCTCGACCTCGAGACGGCGATGGACATGATCGCCGACCGGGTGGTGCGGACCCGCAGGGAGACCTGGCAGCAGGAGTTCGAGGGCAGGACGGTCCGGCGCACCATGGGCATCGCGAGCCTGGGCGGGGCGACGCTGGACAACGAAGAGAACTACCTGATGAAGAAGCTCTACACCGCCCTCGGCGCGATCCAGGTGGAGAACCAGGCCCGTATTTGACACTCCTCCACCGTCCCCGGTCTGGGGACCAGCTTCGGGCGTGGCGGTGCCACGGACTTCCAGCAGGATCTGGCCGAGTCCGACTGCATCGTCATCCAGGGCTCCAACATGGCCGAATGCCATCCGGTGGGGTTCCAGTGGGTGGTCGAGGCGAGGGCGCGCGGGGCGAAGGTGTTCCACATCGACCCGCGCTTCACCCGCACCAGCGCGATCGCCGACCGCCACCTGCCGATCCGCGCGGGAAGCGACATCGTGCTGCTCGGCGCGCTGATCAACCACGTGCTCGCCAACGAGCTGGACTTCCGCGAGTACGTGCTGGCCTACACCAACGCCTCGACGATCATCTCCGAGGACTTCAGGGACACCGAGGACCTGGACGGGCTGTTCTCCGGCTTCGACCCCGAGACGCGCGCGTACGACCCGTCGAGCTGGGCGTACGAGGGCGGCGAGGGCAGGGTGGAGGAGGCGGCCGGCGGCGAGCACGGTGAGCACCTGGAGGGCGGACCCCGGCACGCCGAGGCGGCGGGCCCGGAGCAGTACGGCTCCGGCGGCGCCGCCGCGCCGTCGAGGCCGCCCATGGACCCGACGCTGCGCCACCCGCGCTGCGTCTACCAGATCCTGCGGCGGCACTTCGCCCGCTACACCCCGGAGACGGTGGCGGAGCTGTGCGGCATCTCGCGGGAGAGCTTCGCCGAGCTGGCCGAGGCGATCACCGCGAACTCGGGCAGGGAACGCACCACCGCCTGGGCGTACGCGGTCGGCTGGACCCAGCACACCGTGGGCGCGCAGTACATCCGCACGGCCTCGATCCTGCAGTTGCTGCTGGGCAACATCGGCCGCCCCGGCGGCGGCATCATGGCGCTGCGCGGCCACGCCAGCATCCAGGGCTCCACCGACATCCCCACCCTGTTCAACCTGCTGCCGGGGTACCTGCCGATGCCGCACGCCCACCGGCACGAGGGGCTCGACGACTACCTGGCCAAGGCCGGGGCCGACACCGGCTTCTGGGGCAGGAAGCGCTGCTACATGGTGAGCCTGCTCAAGGCGTGGTGGGGCGACGCCGCAACCGAGGAGAACGACTTCCGCTTCGACCACCTGCCGCGCCTGACCGGCGACCACGGCCACTTCACCACCGTGATGGGACAGATCGACGGCACCGTGAAGGGCTACTTCGTGGTGGGGGAGAACCCGGCGGTCGGCTCCTCGGGCGGCCGGGCCCAGCGCCTGGGCCTGGCCAACCTCGACTGGCTGGTGGTGCGGGACCTGACCCTGGTGGAGACGGCCACGTTCTGGAAGGACGGCCCCGAGCTGGAGACCGGGGAGACGCGCACCGAGGACATCGCCACCGAGGTGTTCTTCCTGCCCGCCGCGAGCCACGTGGAGAAGGACGGCACCTTCACCAACACGCAGCGGCTGCTGCAGTGGCGGGAGAAGGCGCTCGAGCCGCCGGGCGACTGCCGCAGCGACCTGTCGTTCTACTACCACCTGGGCAAGCGGATCAGGCGGCTGATGACCGGCGACGAGATCGACCGGCCGGTCCGCGAGCTGACCTGGGACTACCCCGAGGAGGGCGAGCACGCCGAGCCGTCGGCGCGGGCGGTGCTGCGCGAGATCAACGGCACCGGCCCCGACGGGCGGGCCCTGTCGGCCTACACCGAGCTCGAGCCCGACGGCTCCACCCGGTGCGGCTGCTGGATCTACTGCGGGGTGCACGCCGACGAGGTCAACCAGGCGGCCCGGCGCAGGCCCGCCGGCGAGCAGGACAGGGTCGCGCCCGAATGGGGCTGGGCCTGGCCCGCGAACCGGCGCCTTCTGTACAACCGGGCCTCCGCCGACCCCGAGGGCCGCCCGTGGAGCGAGCGCAAGGCCTACGTGTGGTGGGACCCCGACAAGGGAGAGAGGGGGGAGTGGACCGGTCTCGACGTGCCGGACTTCGAGAGGGACAAACCGCCCGGCTACCTGCCCCCGGAGGGCGCCCTGGCCGAGGCCGCGCTGGCCGGGACCGACCCGTTCATCATGCAGCCCGACGGCAAGGGCTGGCTGTTCGCCCCGGCGGGCCTGGCGGACGGGCCGCTGCCCGCCCACTACGAGCCGCACGAGTCGCCGGTGCGCAACACGCTGTACGGGCAGCGGGCCAACCCGGCGCGCCGGACCTACCGGCGTCCCGAGAGTCCCTACAACCCGCCGGGCTCGCCGCGTTTCCCGTACGTGCTCACGACCTACCGGCTCACCGAGCACCACACCGCGGGGAGCATGAGCCGGCCGCTGGCCTACCTCGCCGAGCTGCAGCCGGCGCTGTTCTGCGAGGTGTCGACGGCGCTCGCCGCCGAGCTGGGGCTGGTCAACGGGGGCTGGGCGACGATCGTGACGTCCCGTTCCGCGATCGAGGCCCGCGTCCTGGTGACCGGGCGCGTCCGCCCGCTGCGCCTGCAGGGCAGGACGGTCCACCAGATCGGCCTCCCCTACCACTGGGGCTGGGGCAGCGGCGGCCTGGTGACCGGCGACGCCGTCAACGACCTGATGCCCCTCGTACTCGATCCGAACGTCTACATTCAGGAGAGCAAGGCCATGACCTGTGACCTGCGGCCGGGCAGGCGTCCTGTGGGCGGGGCGCTGCTCGACCTGATCGAGGAGTACCGCGATGGCTGAGCGGATGGGGTTCTTCACCGACACGAGCATCTGCATCGGGTGCAAGGCCTGCGAGGTCGCCTGCAAGGAGTGGAACGACGTCCCCGACGACGGGTTCGTCTTCCGCGCCACCTCCTACGACAACACGGGCGGCCTGGGGGCCGACACCTGGCGCCACGTGGCCTTCATCGAGCAGCCGGGCGGCGGGAACGGCCAGGAGGGCACACAGGAGGGCACACAGGAGGGCATCGAGGGATGGCTGATGTCGTCGGACGTGTGCAAGCACTGCACGCACGCCGCCTGCCTGGACGTCTGCCCGACCGGGGCGCTGTTCCGCACCGAGTTCGGCACGGTGGTGGTGCAGGCCGACGTCTGCAACGGCTGCGGCTACTGCGTGCCCGCCTGCCCGTACGGAGTGATCGACCGCAGGGAGCGCGACGGCCGGGCGTTCAAGTGCACGATGTGCTACGACCGCCAGCTCGGCGGGCTGGAGCCGGCCTGCGCCAAGGCCTGTCCCACCGACTCCATCCAGTTCGGGCCGCTGGACGAGCTGCGGGCCCGCGCCGAGGAACGGGTGGAACGGCTGCACGGCGAGGGCAGGCCGCAGGCCCGCCTGTACGGGGCGAGTCCTGACGACGGCGTGGGCGGGGACGGGGCCTTCTTCCTGCTGCTCGACGAGCCCGAGGTGTACGGCCTGCCGCCCGATCCGGTGGTCACCACCAGGGATCTGCCCGCCATGTGGCGCTGGGCGGCCGGGGCGGCGCTCTCCTTGGCCGGAGTGGTGGCGGTGTCCTTCCTGGGCGCGGGAAAGGGCCGGTGATGGGCGGGTCCGGGATCCCTCCCGGCCGGTGTCTTCTCGCCGGGGGCGGGGAGACACCGGTGACGCGCCCGTCCGGGGGCCGCGTGGACGGCCATGGGCCGGGACGGGAA
This sequence comes from Streptosporangium sp. LJ11, assembly GCF_051918945.1. Lineage (NCBI taxonomy): Bacteria > Bacillati > Actinomycetota > Actinomycetes > Streptosporangiales > Streptosporangiaceae > Streptosporangium > Streptosporangium sp. LJ11. Next base: position 62,871 of record NZ_JBPXMB010000032.1, on the reverse strand, counting down.
CAAGGACGGGGACAGGGGCGGGGGTGGTCGCGGTGAGGCGCGGCGAGGAGGCGATGGTGCCCGAGGCCGAGTTCCGCTCCTACTACGGGCAGCCGATCATCAAGGCCCCGATCTGGCACGAACCCCACATGCCGCTCTACCTCTACCTGGGCGGAACGTCCGGTGCCGCGTCGGTGATCTCCGCCGTGGCGACGCTCACCGGGCATGACCGGCTCGCGCTCACCGCCAGGGTGACCGCGGCCGCCGGTGCCGCGGCCGGTGCCGGTCTCCTGGTCGCCGAGCTCGGCAGGCCGGAGCGGTTCCTCAACATGCTGCGCGTGTTCAAGCCCACCTCGCCGATGAGCGTCGGCTCCTGGCTCCTGGCCGCCCACAGCGGCCTGACGGTCCTCGCGGCCGCCTCCGCGCTCGTCACCGGCCGGTCCGTCTCGCGGGTTCCCGGCCGGTCTGTCGCGGAGATTCCCGATCGGGGCGGCCTGCGGATTCCCTACCGGTCCGTCTTGCGGATTTCCGGCTGGTCCGGCCTGCGGGTCCCCGTTCGGTCCGCCCCGCGGATCCCCGTCCCTCCGGTGAGGGGCGCCCGTGCCCTGGCCGTCCTCGGCGACGCGGCCGCCCTGGCGGCGGTGGTGACCGGGCCGCTGATGTCGACGTACACCGCCGTGCTCGTCGCCGACACCGCGGTGCCCGCCTGGCACGAGGCCCACCGCGAGCTGCCTTTCCTGTTCGCCGGGAGCGCGCTGGCCGGGGCGGGCGCCGCGGGCATGCTGACCACCCCGCGCCGTGAGGCGGGCCCGGCCCGCGTCACCGCGGTGCTGGGCGCCGCCGTCGAGACGGTCGCGGGCGCGGTGATGGAGCACCGGCTCGGCCTGGTCGGCGAGCCGTACCGGCTGGGCAGATCAGGCCGCCTGATGCGGGCGGCCCGCGCTCTCACGGTGGGCGGCGCCCTGCTCGCCACGGTCGCCGGGCGCGGCCGTGCCCTCGGCGCCCTCACCGCGCTGTCCGGCCTCGCCCTCACCGCCGGTGCCGTCTGCACCCGCTTCGGTGTCCTGGCCGCGGGCAAGGCCTCGGCCGCCGACCCCAAGTACACGGTGGTGCCCCAGCGGGAACGCCTGGAGGCGGGCAGGACCGCCCGGGTCCAGGCGGGCGGGAAATCCTGAGCGACGGCGTCTTTTCCCGGTGTTCCCGTTCGTCGGGTCGGTGGAGAGGCACCATGGGGGCGGCCCGCGAAGGGCCCCGAGAAGGAGGACGCGTGAAGTACATGCTGTTGATCTGCGGTGACGAGTCCGCGGCGGCCCACGCCATGGACGGCTGCGGCGGATGGTCGGAGGAGATGGAACGCCGCGGGGTGCTGCGGGGCGGCGCCGGGCTGCGGCCACCGGCCGACGCCACGACCGTGCGGGTGCGCGACGACGCGGTCCTGCTCTCCGACGGCCCGTTCGCCGAGACCAGGGAGCAGATGGGCGGGTTCTGCATGATCGAGTGCGCCGATCTCGACGAGGCCATCGAGATCGCCTCGAAGCACCCGGCCTCCGGCTACGGCTCGATCGAGATCCGGCCGCTCCTGCCGTCGTGACCGGCCGCGGAGTGACGGGGGCCGGTGTGAGGGGGGCCGGTGTGACGACGGAGGTCGAGGCGGCGGTCGCCCAGGCGTTCCGGGACGAGTGGGGGCAGGTCGTGGCGACCCTGATCCGGGTCACCGGCGACTGGGACCTCGCCGAGGAGTGCGCGCAGGACGCCTTCGCGCTGGCCCTGCGGCGCTGGCCCGAGGACGGGGTTCCGCGCAGGCCCGGCGCGTGGCTCACCACGGTCGCGCGCAACCGGGCCGTCGACAGGTTGCGCCGCGAGGCGGTCGGCGCCGCCAAACTGCGAGAGGTGGCCGCCATGTCGTACGAACCCGAACCGGTGTGGGAGGACGACGGCGTGCCGGACGACCGGCTGCGGCTGATCTTCACCTGCTGCCACCCGGCGCTGGCCCTGGAGGCCCGGGTCGCGCTCACCCTGCGCACCCTGGCCGGGCTGACCACCGCGGAGATCGCCAGGGCGTTCCTGGTCGGTGAGCAGACGATGTCCAAGCGCCTGCTCCGGGCCAAGCAGAAGATCCGGCACGCCGGGATCCCGTACCGGGTGCCGCCCGCGCACCTGCTGCCCGAGCGCGTGCCCGCCGTGCTGGCCGTGCTGTACCTGCTGTTCAGCGAGGGGTACTCGGCCACGGCGGGCACCGACCTGCTGCGGCGCGACCTCAGCGCCGAGGCGATCCGGCTGGCCCGTGTGCTGACGGGGCTGATGCCCGACGAACCCGAGGCGGTGGGGCTGCTGGCGCTGATGCTGCTGCACGACGCCCGCGGCGCCACCCGGCTCGACGCGGCCGGTGACCTGGTCACCCTGGAGGAGCAGGACCGCACCCTGTGGGACACCGCCGCGATCACCGAGGGCGAGGAGCTGCTCGGCCGCGCCCTGCGGCGCGGCCGCCCGGGCCCGTACCAGGTGCAGGCCGCCATCGCCGCCTGCCACGCCACCGCGACCGAGGCGGCCGGCACCGACTGGGCCCAGATCGCCGCGCTGTACGGGCAGCTCGCGCGGTTCACGCCGTCCGCGGTGGTGGAGCTGAACCGGGCGGTGGCGGTGGGGATGGCCGCGGGACCGGCCGCGGGGCTGGAGCTGGTGGAGGCGCTGGGGGAGTCGGGGGCGCTGGCCGGATACCACCTGCTGCCGGCGACCCGGGCCGACCTGCTGCGCCGCCTGGGCCGTGCCGCGGAGGCCGCGGACGCCTACCGCGAGGCGCTGGAGCTGGCGGCGACCGACACCGAACGCCGCTACCTCGGCCGCCGGCTCGCCGAGGTCACCGGTTCGTAGCCCCGGGGTGTCCGTCGGCGCCGGGCTCGTTCGTCGGTAGGGCGAGTACCTTCCTGGAATTCCCGGGAATCTGGAGAAGAGGACACCGATGGACCTACCAATGGATGCGGCGACGTCGTGCGACGCGGCCGGGGGCACACGACCGGGGGAGCGGCGATGACGGGGACCACGGAGAGCGAGGTCAGGAAGGCCATCGCCGCCGAACGCCGCGACCTGGCGGACGTGCTCGCCGGCCTGCCGGAGCGCAGGTGGGACGAGCCGACCCTGTGCGCCGGGTGGCGGGTACGGGAGGTCGTGGCCCACATGACGATGCCGTTCCACTACTCGACCGCACGCTTAGTGATCGAGATGCTCAGGTCACGGGGCAACTTCGCCAGGATGGCCGACCGGTGCGCCCGGCGCGACGCGGCCGCCCTGTCGTCCGGCGAGCTCACCGCGCTGCTCAGGGACAACGCGGACTTCGCGTGGAAGCCGCCGGGCGGCGGATTCGAGGGCGCGCTGACCCACGAGGTGATCCACGGCCTGGACTTCACCCTGCCCCTGGGCCTGGACCGGCACGTCCCCGAGGATCGGCTGCGCATCGTGCTGGGGGGCTTCGAGGCGGCGAAGAGCCTCAAGTTCTTCGGGGTCGACATCCGGGGGATCGAGCTGCGCGCCGATGATGTCGACTGGTCCATCGGGGAGGGGACGCCGGTGTACGGGGCCGCGCAGGATCTCATCCTGGTCCTGTGCGGCCGGAAGCTGCCGGAGGGGCGGTTGCGCGGCGAGCCGAGCCACCGGTTCGTCGCGTAGCGGCCGAGCGTCACCCGCCCCGGGCCCGGTCCGGTCTGGATCGGGCCCGCCTGGGGCAGGCCCGGGACCGATCCGGGTCCGGGCCGGTCAGCGCAGCCGCAGGGCCCGACCCTCGCGGGGGACGAGCTCGCCGACGACCGGTGCGCCGGGGACCTCGCCCGCCACGAGCAGTCCGCCGGAGGTCTGGGCGTCGGCGAGCAGCAGCAGGTCCTCCTCGCCGAGGCGGCCCGGGTCCAGGTGCGGCGCCACCCACGCCAGGTTGCGGCGGGTGCCGCCGCTGACGTAGCCGTCCCGCACGGCCTCGCGGGCCCCGGCCAGGTACGGCACGGCCGCCACGTCGACCACCGCCGTGACGCCGCTCGCCCTGGCCAGCTTGTAGAGGTGGCCGAGCAGGCCGAACCCGGTCACGTCCGTGGCGCATCCGGCGCCCGCGGCCAGCGCCGCCCGGGAGGCGTCGCGGTTCAGCGTGGTCATCGCGGCCACCGCCTGCGGGAAGACCTCGCCGGTCGCCTTGTGCCGGGTGTTGAGCACGCCGACGCCGAGGGGCTTGGTCAGGGAGATCGGCAGGCCCGCCCGGCCGCCGTCGATGCGCAGCAGCCGTTCGGGATCGGCGAGCCCGGTGACGGCCATCCCGTACTTGGGCTCGGGATCGTCGACGCTGTGGCCGCCCGCGACGTGGCAGCCCGCCGCCCGCGCCACCTCCAGGCCGCCGCGCAGCACCTGTCCGGCCAGCTCCATCGGCAGTACGTCCCGGGGCCAGCCGAGCAGGTTGACCGCCACCAGCGGCTCGCCGCCCACCGCGTACACGTCCGACAGGGCGTTGGCCGCCGCGATCCGCCCCCAGTCGTAGGGGTCGTCCACCACGGGGGTGAAGAAGTCGGCGGTGGCCACGATCGCCCGGCCGCCCTCGACGCGGACCACGGCGGCGTCGTCGCCGTCGTCCAACCCGATGATCAGCTCGCCGTTGAAGCGCGGGGGCGGCCCGTCCGCCTCCTCCAGCAGCCCCGCGACGACGGCCTCCAGCTCGCCGGGCGGGATCTTGCAGGCGCAGCCGCCCCCGTGCGCGTACCGGGTCAGCCGCACCGCGCCCCGCTCCGGGAGAGTGAGGTCCCGCTCCGCGGTGGTGTCTGTCATACCGTGTCTCCCCTGGTGGATCCGCACGCCGCCGTCCGGCATGCCGCTCCGGTGCACGTACCCGCTCGCGAGTATGTTTCCCCTCGGAGGTGTATGGGCGCCTGGTGGCCCCCGCGGTCTTCAAAATCGTCGAGGCCGAGATCCTCGGCCTGGCGGGTTCGATTCCCGTCCGCCTCCGCCGTACGGGAAATCGCCGGCACCGCGGGCGGAACGCCGGAAGCCGTTCGTGCATGGAACCCGTGCGCGGGTGAATCCGTCGGAAAGCCCTTGACGGAAGCCCCCACCACGTCTCTGGGGTGGTCACCGGCAAGCGCGACGACGGTACGTCTGTCGTCGTCAACCGGCGAATACCGAAGGCGAGACGCGTATCGGGAACCTGAACAGGGGAAAGCCCGTCGGTGAGCCCCTGCCGGATGCACCGGTTGTCGTGGCCGACGGTGTCGGCGCCCTGACACTCGAATGCGCCATAGCCGACGATCAGCCGGCGTCCGACGGCCACTGTTCCTTTTCCGCTTCGACGAGGATGCGCTGCCAAAGGACGAAAGTTTCTAAATCAAACAGAAACTTGCGATAGATCCTTTAAATGTCAATAATTGACGGTGTAAGTAAGCGTCCGGAGTACAAGTACCAAGGAGGCAGCCGTGAAAACGATCCACCGTGCCGCCAGGCTGGCACTCGGCGCGACGGCCGGGCTGGCGCTCGCGCTGGCCGGCACCACACCGGCCTCGGCGGCGACGTGGGAACTGCGCGACTTCCGACAGCAGATCTGCGTGACGTCGAGCGGCGGCCACCCCGGCACGTACTTCATCGCCGCGGTCGTCGGAACCTGGTCGACGACCGTCCAGATCGCGTTGCAGAACCTGCCCCCCGGTGCGACCAGCATGGGCGGCACACCGATCGCCCCCGGATCCAACTACCCCGACCCCGACGACGGCTCGACGACAGTGAACGGCTTCGTCCATATATCGATCCCGCCGCTCCCGGTCGGGGTGTACACCACGCTGGTGACGGCCTCGGACGGTACGGAGACCCAGTCCTACCCCGTCACCATCAACGTGAAGCAGAGCTGCTACTAGCCTCGCCTTTCGCACGTGCCGCCCGGTCGTGAATCAGCCGCCGCCACGACCGCTCCGGCATCCGACGTGATCGGTCGTGGCCCGGAACCGATGACGTGCCAAACAGGGACCGGCCGGCGCTGAGACCGGAAACCATCACCGGGTCGGGTGATGGTTTCCGGCGGCGGGCACCGGCGGCCGGTCGCCCCTGCGGGGATCCGTTCGCCCACGTGACGCCCGTGCCGTACCGGTCGCGGCGGTCGGCGAGCATCGGGCCGGCGAGACACCACCGCACCGGACCGGCGTCGCGCGGCGTCTCGGCGGACGGGGTGTCCGTCGTGGCGGTGGCGCGTTCGAAGTCGTTGAAGCCCAGGTCCCCGGCCTGGCGGGTTCGATTCCCGCCCGCCTCCGCTTATGTTCGAAGAGTGGATCCACGCAGGCTCGTGCCGCGCACCGACGCCGTCCTCGCCGACCCGCGGCTGGTCGCGGCGGCCGGGCGGCTCGGGCGGGCCATCGTCAAGGACGCCGTGGTACGGGCACAGCGGCGCGCGCGCCAGGGCGGGCTCGATCCCGGGGAGGTCGCGGACGCGGCCGTGGCGGAGCTCCCGCCGTACCCGGCGAGCCTGCGGCCGGTGATCAACATGACCGGGGTGCTGGTCCACACCAACCTGGGCCGCGCGCCCCTGTCGGACGCGGCGGTGCGGGCCACGGCCGCCGCGGCGGGCCACACCGACGTGGAGTTCGACCTGGCCACCGGAGCCCGCGCCCGCCGGGGACGGGGCGCGATGGACGCGCTCGCCCGGGCCGTGCCCGCCGCGGGAGACGTGCACGTGGTCAACAACAACGCCGCCGCGCTCGTGCTCGTGGCCACCGTGCTCGCCGCCGGGCGGGAGATCGTGATCAGCCGCGGCGAGCTGGTGGAGATCGGCGACGGGTTCCGGATCCCCGACCTGCTCGTCTCCACCGGCGCCCGGCTGCGCGAGGTGGGCACCACCAACCGCACCTCCTACGCCGACTACCGGGCGGCCGTGGGGCCGGAGACGGGGTTCGTCCTCAAGGTGCACCCGTCCAACTTCCGCATCGAGGGCTTCGCCGGTTCGGTCGGGGCCGCCGAGCTGGCCGGGCTCGGCGTGCCCGTCGTGGCCGACATCGGCTCCGGCCTGCTCGCGCGGGAGCCGCTGCTGCCCGGCGAGCCCGACGCGGCGAGCGCCCTGGAGGCCGGGGCGGACCTGGTCACCGCCAGCGGCGACAAGCTGCTCGGCGGTCCGCAGGCCGGGCTGCTGCTGGGCCGCCGCGACCTGGTCGAGCGGTGCAGGAGACACCCGCTGGCCCGCGCGCTCCGGGTGGACAAGCTGGCGCTGGCCGCGCTGGAGGCCACCCTGCGCGGCCCCGCCACCCCCGTCCACCAGGCCCTGCACGCCGACGCCGCGCTGCTGGGCGAGCGCGCCGCCGCGCTCGCCGACCGGCTGGCCGGGGCCGGGGTCGACGCGAGGGCCGTACCGAGCGAGGCGGCGGTGGGCGGCGGCGGGGCGCCGGGCGTGAGGCTGCCGAGCGCCGCGATCAGCCTGCCCGAGAGGTTCGCCGTGCCGCTGCGGACCGGGGAGCCCGCGGTCGTCGGCCGGGTGGAGGGCGGCCGTCTCCTGCTCGACCTGCGCGCCGTGCCCGCCGGCCGGGACGGCGACGTGCTGGGAGCCGTTCTCGGGGTGGGTGACCGGCGTGTGTGACCGCCGGGACGGCCGGTCGGCGCGTGCGGCGTGGGCGGGCGGCTGATGCACGTCGTGGCCACGGCGGGCCACGTCGATCACGGCAAGTCCACCCTGGTGCGGGAGCTCACCGGGATGGAGCCCGACCGGCTGGCCGAGGAGCGGCGCCGGGGGCTGACGATCGAGCTCGGCCACGCCTGGACGGAGCTGCCGTCGGGGGAGCGGCTGGCCTTCGTCGACGTACCCGGTCACGAGCGCTTTCTCGCCACCATGCTGGCCGGGGTCGGTCCCGCGCCCGCCGTCATGTTCGTGGTGGCGGCCGACGGGGGGTGGATGCCGCAGTCGGAGGAGCACCTGGTGGCGCTGGAGGCCCTCGGGGTGCGGCACGGCCTGCTGGTGGTGACCCGCGCCGATCTCGCCGACCCCGCCCCGGCCGTCGAGCGGGCACGGGCCCGCCTGGCGGCGGGCGGCCTGGGCGGGGCCGAGGCGCTGGCGGTGAGCGGGCGCACCGGGCAGGGCCTCGACGAGCTGCGGCGGGCACTGGACCGGCTGGCGGCCGGGCTGCCCGTACCCGATCCCGGGGCGCCGGTACGGCTGTGGATCGACCGGGCGTTCACCGTACGCGGCAGCGGGACGGTGGTGACCGGGACCCTGCCCGCGGGCACGGTCAGCGCCGGGGACGAGCTGGACCTCGACGGCGTGCCCGCGCGGGTGCGGGCGATGGAGTGCCTGAAGGAGCCGGTGACCTCGGTGACCGGCGTGGCCAGGGTCGCGCTCAACCTGCGCGGCCAGGGCGCCGCCGGGCGTGGCCTGGCCCTGGTCACCCCGGGCGGGTGGACGTACACCGACCTGGTCGACGTGCGCCTGAGCCCGGCCGGATCCGTGGGCGGGGATCCGTGGCGGCCTGGTGGCCCCGGGGCGGACGGCTCCGTGGGCGGGGGCCCGTGGCGGGAGGGCGGGCGTGCCCGGGCGGGGGGATCCCGGGAGCGGGGCCTTCCACCGCCCGCCGGGGGCTGGGACGCCGGTGACCTGCCGGGACGGCTGACCGCGCACATCGGCTCCGCGGCGGTGGTGTGCGCCGTACGGCCGCTCGGCGGGCGGATCGCCCGGCTGCGCCTGGCCGGACGGCTCCCCCTGCACGCGGGCGACGTGCTGCTGCTGCGCGATCCCGGGCGCGGCCGGGGCGAGGTGCGGGTCCTCGCGCGGGCGAGCGTGCTCGACCCGCGCCCGCCGGGGCTGCGCCGCCGGGGCGCGGCACGGGAGCGGGCGGCCGAGCTGGCGGAGGCTCCACCGGACGCCGCGTCCCTGCTGCGGACCCACCTCCTGCTGCGCACCGGAGACCTGGCGGCCATGGGGTGTGCCCCGGGAAGGCCGGTGTGCGGCGACTGGCACGCCGATCCGGCGCACTGGTCGAGGCTGGCTCAGCGTCTTCCCGAGGTGGTGCGGCGCCACGCCTCGGCGCATCCGCTGGAGCCGGGCATGCCGGTGGAGGCGGCCCGTCACGAGCTCGCCCTGCCCGAGCGGCGGCTGGTCGAGGCGCTCGTCCGCCCGCCGCTCGCCCTCGGCGCCGGGCGGATTGTGAGCGGCCCCGCCGGCCACGCGGCGCTGCCCGCGCCGGTCGTCCGGGCCGTCGAGCGGCTCGGCGCCGAGCTGTCCGCGCGCCCCTTCCTGGCGCCGGAGGCGGGCCGGCTGGCCGAGCTGGGGCTGGGGCCCCGCGAGCTGGCGGCGGCCGTACGGGCGGGGGCGCTGCTGCGGGTGGCCGAGGGGATCGTGCTGCTGCCCGGTACGGACGTCCTGGCGGGACGGCTGCTCGCCCGGTTGCCGCAGCCGTTCACGGTCAGCCAGGCCAGGCAGGCCCTCGGCACCAGCCGCAGGGTCGCGGTGCCGCTCCTGGAACACCTCGACCGCAGGGGGCTCACCGAGCGGGCCGACGAGGTCCACCGCTACTGCCCGGCCCGTGCCGGACGGCGGTCCCCGATGCCACGCTGATCATCCGGTTCGCCGGGGGCGTCCCGGAGAGGCGCGGCTCCCCGATACCGCCGCGACCAGCAGGTATATGGTGAAAAAAGGTGAGAAATCATCCTTGTTCGGACTCGGTGGCCACAGTCTCCCTCACGTCCCCTCGCGAACGATGACCGCCCGCTCCGCCGGCGTCGCGCGGAAGGGCACCACGAGGAGACAGGAGGACGTCATGCCGAGCAACAAGGTCGTCACGTACCAGGGGCCGGGCAAGGTGGAGGTCCAGGAGACCGACTATCCCGGGTTCGAGCTCAAGGAGGGGCCGGGGGTGCCCCCGGCCAACGTGGGCCGCAAGGTGGCGCACGGTGCGATCGTCAAGACCATCGCGACCAACATTTGCGGCAGTGACCAGCACATGGTCCGTGGCCGCACCACCGCGCCCCTCGGGCTCGTCCTGGGCCACGAGATCACCGGCGAGGTCGTCGAGATCGGCTCGGACGTGGAGTTCACGAAGGTGGGCGACCTCGTCTCGGTACCCTTCAACATCGCCTGCGGCCGCTGCCGCAACTGCAAGGAGGGCAAGACCGGGATCTGCGAGAACGTCAACCCCGAGCGGCCGGGCGGGGCGTACGGCTACGTCGACATGGGCGGCTGGGTCGGCGGGCAGGCGCAGTACGTCCTGGTGCCCTACGCCGACTGGAACCTGCTGAAGTTCCCCGACAGGGACCAGGCGATGGAGAAGATCCTCGACCTGGCCATGCTCACCGACATCTTCCCGACCGGCTTCCACGGCTGCGTCACCGCCGGGGTGAGGCCCGGATCGACCGTCTACATCGCCGGCGCGGGACCGGTCGGGCTCGCCGCGGGCGTCTCGGCGTTCCTCCTCGGGGCGGCCGTGGTCATCGTCGGCGACCTGAACAGGGAGCGCCTGGAGCAGGCCCGCGGCTTCGGCTGCGAGACCGTCGACGTGTCGCGGGGCGAGCCGAGGGACCAGATCGAGCAGATCCTCGGCGAGCCCGAGGTCGACTGCGGCGTCGACGCCGTGGGCTTCGAGGCCCGCGGCCACGGCGGCGACTCCACCAGGGAGCAGCCCGCCACCGTGCTCAACTCGCTCATGGAGGTCACCCGCGCGGGCGGCGCGCTCGGCATCCCCGGCCTGTACGTGACCGGCGACCCGGGCGCCCGCGACGAGGCGGCGCAGCGGGGGGCGCTGTCCATCAGGCTCGGCCTCGGCTGGGCCAAGTCGCTGGCCTTCGGCACGGGCCAGTGCCCCGTGATGCGCTACAACCGCTACCTGATGCAGGCGATCCTGAACGACAGGGTGCAGATCGCCAAGGCGGTCAACGCCGTGACGATCCCGCTGGAGCGGGCGCCCCAGGGGTACGCGGACTTCGACCGGGGCGCCGCGTCCAAGTTCGTGCTCGACCCGAACGGCGTGCTCGGCACGACCGGCTGACCCGGGGCCGGGGCCGCGCCGCGGGGCCGCAGGGCTGTCAGAACAGGCGCGGGTCGTTGGCGGTGCCCGCGATGACGGGCGCCTCCTCGGCGAACTCCAGGTCGGGCGGCGGCCGCCGGAACACGCGGGTGAGGCAGGTGAGATAGATCAGGCCCAGGCCGAGCCAGATCAGGCCGAGGGTGAGGGCGTGCGCGTCGAGGCGGCTGAGCAACCACAGGTTGACCCCCGCCCCGATCGCCGGGACCAGGACGTACGGCACCACCCCCGGCGCCCGGCCCGCGCGGCGTTCCCTGACGTAGTGGGCGATGACGCTGAAGTTGACGAAGGCGAAGGTGATGAAGGCGCCGAAGTTGATGAACGACGTGGAGGTGGCCATGTCCAGCCGCAGTGCGATCAGGCCCGCGGCACCGGTGATCACCAGGCCGAACACGGGCGTGCGGCACGTGGGGTGGAGGTAGCCGAACACCTTGCGGGGCAGCACCCCGTCGCGGCCCATCGCGTACAGCAGCCGCGAGGTGCCGGCCTGCGCGGCGAGGCCGGAGGCGAACTGGGCGACGACCAGGCCGGTCAGGAAGACCGCGCCGAACAGGCTGCCGCCGATCAGTCCGGCGATCTCGAAGGCCGCCGAGGAGGAGTCCTCGAAGAGGCCGCCGGGATGCACGAGCTGCGTGAAGTACGCGACCACGATGAAGATCACGCCACCGACGAGCGCGGTGAGCAGGATCGCCCGGGGGATCGTCCTCTCCGGCTCGACGGTCTCCTCCGCGAGGGTGGTGACGGCGTCGAAGCCGAGGAGGGCGTAGGCGGCGATGGCGGCCCCCGCCGCGACGCCGGGGACCGTGGTGGCCCGGTTGTCGAACGGCGCCAGGTCGAACAGTGCGGCGGGCCCCGACGAGCCGGCCACGTAGCCGATCGACAGCAGCACGAAGAAGAGCAGGACCGCGATCTGGACGGTCATCAGCAGGAGGTTCGCCCGGGCCGCGATCTTGATGCCCATCGCGTTGAGCGTGGTCGTCACGATGATGAACAGGACGATCCACACCCACGAGGCGACCTCGGGGAACTGCGCCGACAGGTAGGCGCCGCCGATCAGCCAGATGACCATGGGCAGGAAGAAATAGTCGAGCAGCACCGCCCAGCCCACCAGGAAACCCGCCCGCGCGTCGATGGTCCGCCGCACGTAGGTGTAGGCGGATCCGGCGATCGGGTGGACCGCGGCCATCTTGCCGTAGCTGAAGGCCGTGAACAGCATGGCCACCAGCGCGAGCGTGTACGCGGCGGCGGTCGCGCCGCCGGTGGTCTCGGACACGATGCCGAAGATGCCCAGGACGATCAGCGGCGTCAGGTAGGCCAGGCCGAACAGCACGACCTCGCCGAGTGTCAGGGCACGCCACAGAACTGGTCCTTTGGATGGCATGGCGAGGTTCTTCCCGATGAGTCGGCCTCCCGCCGGAGGCCGGCGGGAGGGATCGGTCCGTCCCCGGCGGAAGGGAAGGTTCACCGGCCGGCCCGCCCCGGGACGTCGAACACCACGAAGCCGTTCCCGGCCCGCCGGGAAGCCGCCTGGGCGAGTGCTGTGGGGAGGAGACGCGACATGGCACGCCTGCTTCCCGACAAGAAATAAAAATATCTCATTATGAGCATTTAAAGCAATTTCGATCACTATGATCTATTTTTTGATGAGTACGGTGGTGGCATGTCGTCCGGCAGCCCCCACATCGTGCTCAAAGCCCCCGCCCTGGTCGGCATCAGGCGGCTCAACGCGCTCGACACGGTCCGGGCCCGCATCGCGATGGCCGTCGAGCTGGGCCTGCTGAGACCCGGGGAGCGGCTGCCGCCCGCCGCCGAGATCGCCCGCGCCCTCGGCGTCGGGGAGATCACCGTAAGGAGGGCGCTCGTCTCACTCTGCGACCAGGGCGTCCTGGAGCGGCGGCGCGGGCGCGGCGGCGGCACCCTGGTGGCCGAGCGGCCTCCGCCCGGCGGGGTACGCGAGATCGAGGCCTACCGGTCGGCCGCCGCCGACGTCCACCGGCTGATCGACCAGCGGCTGCTCCTGGAGTGCGGCATCGCGCACCTGGCCGCGACGCGCCCGGGCCCGCGGCGGCTGGAGGAGCTGGAACGGCTGGTGGCGTGCATGGACCGCGCCTCCAACTGGGCCGAGTTCCGCCCCTGCGACGAGCGCTTCCACATGGAGGTGGCCGCGGCCACCGGCCTGCCGTCCGCGGTGGAGCAGTACGGCGCGGTCGCCCGGGAGCTCTGCCGCTACTACCTGCCCTTCCCCCTGGACCACCTGCGCGAGTCCAACCGCGGGCACGCCGAGCTCGTCGCCGCCCTGGCCGCGGGCGACCCGCTGAGGGCGGTGGAGATCACCCGCCGCCACGTCGAGGCGCTGCACCGGACCATGTTCGCCGACGCCGAGGACCGGCCGGCCGGACCGGACTGAGCGCTCCACGGTCCCGAGGAGAGCGCAGGGGTGCTGGGAGCTTGGGAGGGGGGCGGCTCGGGAGGGGACAGGGAGCTCGGGAGGGCTCACCCGGGAGGGCTCAGAGGGCGTCGACGAACAGCTCGGCCTCGTGCTCGCCCATGCCGGTCTCGCCGCGCACCAGGTAGATCGCCTGCTCGGCGCGGCCGGCGGCCTTGAGCTCGCGCACGCGAGTGGCCAGGTCGGGGCCGGTGACAGCGGCGGCACCCGCGGCACCGGCGCCCGGCGGGACCATGGGACGGGCGGGGCGGAAACCGCCCATGAGGGGATGGCTCCACATGTCGTGCCCCGCGGCCACGGCGTCGACGATCGCCTTGGACTCCTTCAGGCCGAGCCCGGTGTACTGGCGCAGCTCCTTGATCGCCTGAATCTTGCGCCCCTGGCGCGTCAGGCCGGTGACGGTCTCGTACAGCCTCTGGGACGTCGACGGCGTGAGCGGCGCGACGGGCGCCCGGCCTCCGGAGACCGCCCGGCCGCCGTTCCCGGCCGCCTTGACGGCACCGACGACGATCGCCAGGACCACCGCGAGCAGGGCGGCGATGATCAGCAGCTCAACGGGCCCGAGGTTCGGCATGCCCGCATCGTACGCCGGATCCACGCGGGTCGTGCGGGGCGGCGGCGAGCCGGAGCGGGAGGTTTTCCGGCCGGGGCCCGCCGCCGGGAGTTCTCCCTCCGCCGCCGGGCGGTGGACACGACGGACGGCCGCGGCTGTTAAATGGCAGCGTCCACATGGCAGCGTCCCGACCTGCCCGCAGCAAGCCCGTACCCCCATTCCCGCGACCAGGGTTCGTTCCCCACCCGCGCCCCGTGGGCGGCGCGTGCGCATCAGATCGAGAGGATCGTCATGGCCGCATTCCATCGAACGGGCCGGGTCACGGCCGCGCTGACCGCCTGTCTCGCCTCGGTGGCGCTGGCCGGGTGCGCGAGCGGCGACGCCACGGCACCCCGGGCCGCGACCCCCGCCCCGGCCGGCACCGGAGCCAGGGCGGACGGCGGCACCGTGCTCGCGGGCCAGCCGGACGTCAACGGCGACGGCAAGGTCGTCATCGGGGTGCTGAGCCCCGGTGACATCAACGACAAGGGCTACTACCAGAGCTTCGTCGACACGGCGGAGGGGTTCGCCACCTCGAAGGGCTGGACGATCATCAAGCGTGGCGGCGTCAACCCCAGCGAGGCGCTCAACGCCGCGCGGGCGCTGTGCCGGCAGAAGGTCGACATGGTGGCCCTGGGCGCCGCGGACCTCAGGGACGCGATCCCCGCCTCCGAGGAGCCGGCGTGCGCCGGCACCGCCTGGTACGTCCCCTCGTCCGACAACATCCCGCAGACCCCGAGGATCATGCTCTCCACCGACGAGGCGGACCAGAGCCTGCTGGCCGCCGGGTACGCGGCGGGCCTGCTGATGAAGGAGAAGGGCGTGACCAAGGCCGGGTTCGTGACCGGCCCCGAGGTCGACTTCACCACCGCGGCGGCCAGGGCCTTTCGGGCGGGCATCCGGCTGGTGGTCCCCGAGGCCACGCTGACGGTCACCTACAGCGGCGACCTCAACGACTCGGCCAAGGCCAAGGAGGCCACCCAGGCCCAGATCAGCCAGGGCGTCAAGGTCGTCTACCCCTACCTGGGCGGTGCCACCGACGCGTCGGCGGAGCTGGCCGACGCCAACGGCGTGCTCACCCTCACCCCGGGCACCGACCGGTGCGCCTCCACCGCGCCCACGTTCGACATCTCGGTGCTCTTCAGCCCCGGAGACTACTTCGGGGCCGCGCTGGAGGACTTCGCCGAGGCGAAGCTGCGGATGGGCGTGGAGAAGGTCTGGAGGCTCGGCGTCGACCCGTTCCCCACCGTGAGGATCTGCGAGCCCACCCCCGAGCAGGAGGAGAGGCTGAAGACGTTCATCGCCGACGTCGGCAGCGGGAGGATCGACCCCAAGGCGGAAGTGAAGAGGCTCGGTTCCTGACGTGACGGAAGACGAAGGGGCGAGGGACCTCACCCCGCCGCCGGTGCCCGCCCTCCGGCTGCGGGGAGTCAGCAAGAGCTACGGCCCGGTCGTCGCCTGCGACGCCGTGGACCTCACCGTCCACCAGGGCGAGATCCACGGCCTGCTCGGCGAGAACGGGGCCGGCAAGTCGACGCTCATGAAGATCCTGACGGGACTCGTCCGGCGGGACGCCGGAACCGTCCTGCGCCATGACGAGCCCGTCGAGATCGGCGGTCCGAGGGAGGCCGCGGCGCTCGGCATCGGCATGGTGCACCAGCACTTCAGCCTGGTCGACCCGCTGACGGTCTGGGAGAACGTCATCCTGGGCGACACCGGGAAGATCGACAAGGCCGTGGCCCGCGACCAGGTACGGGAGATCTCCCGGCGCTACGGCCTGCCGGTGGACCCGCTGGCCAGGGTGGCGCGGCTCTCCGCGGGCGAGCGGCAGCGGGTCGAGCTGATCAAGTGCCTGCGCCGGGACCCGGCGGTGCTCATCCTCGACGAGCCGACGTCCGTGCTGACCCGGGCGGAGTCGGCGGAGCTGTTCGGCGTGCTGCGCCGCGCGGTCCGCTCGGAGAACCGCGCGGTCATCCTGATCAGCCACAAGCTGGACGAGATCACCACGGCCACCGACCGGGTGACCGTGCTGCGCGGGGGGAGGGTCGTCTTCCGGAGCGCCACCGCGGAGACGGACCCGCGGGAGCTGGCCCGGCGGATGGTCGGCAGGGAGGTCTCCCTGGGCACCGAGGCCGCCGCCCTCGGCCTGCTGCCGGCCGGCCCCCTCGGGGCGCGCGGGTCCGCGGCCGGGAAGACCACGGCGAACGAGACGGCGACCGAGGAGCGCCGAACCGGTGAGGCGGACGAGAGGAGGGCGGGGGTCCCGGCGCCCGCGCCCGCGCTGCGGCTGCGTGACCTGACCCTCACCCTCGACGGCGTGCCCGTCCTGTCCGATCTCAGCCTGGACGTCGCCCCCGGTGAGATCGTCGGCCTGTACGGGGTCGAGGGCAACGGCCAGTCGGCCCTGGGCGACCTGCTGTCCGGGCTCGTCGTACCGGACTCCGGGTCGGTCGAGATCTCCGGGCGGCCGGTCGATCCGCACCGCCCGGGGGCGCTGCACGCCGCCGGGCTCGGCGTCGTGCCGGAGGACCGGCACGGCTCCGGGCTGGTGCTGGACATGAGCGTCGCCGAGAACCTGGTCATGAAGTCGCTGGACGCCGTGAGCGGCCGGGTGTTCCTCGACCGGGGAAAGGTGCGCGCCGTGGCCCGCCGCCTGGTGGCCGAGTTCGGCATCGTCACCCCGTCGACGGACACCCCGGTGCGCGACCTGTCGGGAGGCAACCGGCAGCGGGTCGTGCTCGCCCGTGAGCTCTCGGCCCGCCCGGCCGTCCTGGTCGCGGCACGGCCCTCGCACGGGCTGGACGTGGGCGCCACCGAGGACGTGTACCGGCGGCTGCGCGACGTCGCGGCGGGAGGGGCGGCCGTGCTGCTGATCTCCACCGAGCTGGAGGAGGTCATGACGCTGGCCTCCAGGATCGCGGTGATCTCCTCGGGAAGGATCACCGGCGTCCTGCCCGCGGGGGAGGCCACGGCCGAGCGGCTCGGAATGCTGGTGGGCGGGGTGGCCGCGTGAACGGAACCCCGCGAAGCCCCAGCCGAAATCCCGGCCCGGACCCGTCCGGCCGCCGCCTGCTCGCCCTCCTCGTCCCCGGTCCCGGCGCGCCGGGCCGGTGGACCGCCCTGGCGACCGTCGCGGGCGTGGCCGCGGCGCTCGCCCTGTCGTCGCTGCTGGTCGCCGTGACCGGCGGCTCCCCCCTCGCGTCGGTGCGGGCCCTCCTCCAGGGCAGCGTGGCCGACCCTGCGGCCTGGACCTCCACCCTGCTGTACGCGGCGCCGCTGCTGCTCGTCGCCGCGGGCGCGTGCGTCAGCGCCAGGTCCGGCGTGTTCAACATCGGCCAGGAGGGTCAGCTGCTCGTCGGCGCCCTCCTCGCCGCCTGGGTGGGCCTGCGCCTGGCGGTCACCGGCCCGGCGCTGCTGGTGGCCGTGCTGGCGGCCGCCGCGCTGGCCGGTGGCGCGTGGGCCGCTCTCAGCTCGCTGATGTACCGGCTGCGCGGCGTCGACGTCGTGGTCAGCACGCTGTTGATGACCTTCGTCGCCCAGCAGCTCGTCGCGTTCGCGGTGAACACGCCGTGGCTGCTGCGGGAGTCGCGGGTCGGCGACGCCGTCGTCGCGCCGCAGTCCAACCCGCTGCCGGACAGCGCCCTGCTCGGCTCGATCGGGGAGTACCCGGACCTGCAGGTCAACGGGGGCCTGCCGATCGCGGTGGCCGCGGCCGCGATCGTCGCGACGGTGATCGCCCGCACCCGGTGGGGGTTCCGGCTCACCATGCTCGGCCTCAACCCGCTCGCCGCCAGGCACGCAGGGGTGCGCGCCGGCGCGCTGGGCGGCGCGGCGCTGGCCGTCTCCGGTGCCTTCGCCGGGCTGGCCGGGGCCGTGCTGCTGACCAGCCCGGTGGGAGTCCACCGGCTGCAGCCCGGCATGGCGATGAGCATCGGCTGGGACGGCCTGCTGGTCGCCCTGATCGCCCGCAACCGGCCGTTGCCGGCGATACCCGTCGCCCTGCTGTTCGGCGTGCTGCGCTCCGGCGGCGGCTTCCTCGCCGCGACCGGGGTGCCCCCGTTCGTCGTGGACGTGGTCAAGGCCCTGCTGGTGCTGGCCTTCGTCGCCCCGCCCGCCGTCATCGCCGTGCTCCGGCGCCGCGGGAGCGGCGTCCGCGCCGCGCGCGCCGGGCACCGCCCCGCGCCCGTCGCGGAGGGGGCCGGCCGATGATCGCCGCGGACGACGTCTCCACCATCCTGTCCAGCGGGGTACGGCTCACCGTGCCACTGGCCTTCGCGGCGTGCGGGGAGTATCTCGCCGAGCGGGCCGGGACCATGAACATCTCCGTCGAGGCGATGATGCTGGGCGCCGCGTTCGGCTCGGTCGCCACGGCCGACGCCACCGGCAGCGCCACCGCCGGGCTGGTCGCGGGCGTGCTGATCGGGCTCCTGGTCGGTCTCGTCCACGGCAACCTCTCCCACCGCCTGGAGATCAACACCTTCGTGGCCGGCCTGGTGCTCAACGCCCTCGTCCTCGGGCTGACCGGCTACCTGATCACGATCAGTGACTTCGGCTCCCACCAGGTGTCGCAGGTCAGCGTCCCCTGGCTGCGCGACATCCCGCTGATCGGCGCCCCGCTGTTCGTCGAGCGCTGGCCGGTCTACCTGCTGGTCGTCATCGTCCCGCTGACCTGGTGGCTGGTCGAGCGCAGCAGGTGGGGCCTGGAGCTGCGGGCGGTCGGCGAGCGTCCGAGGGCCGCCGACGCCACCGGCATCCGGGTCAACGCGCGCCGCCGCCAGGCACTGCTGTGGTGCGGCGCGCTGGCCGGGCTGGGCGGCGCGTACCTCGCGGTCGGCGAGGTCGGCTCGTTCAACCAGAACATGACGGCCGGTCGTGGGTACATCGTCATCGCGGCGGTGATTTTCGGCGGCTGGCGGCTGGGACGCACCCTGCTCGGCTGCGCGCTCTTCGGCCTGGCCGACGCCATGCGCCTGGCGCTGCCCGCGCTGGGCCTGACGCTGAACTCACAACTGCTGATAGCGGCGCCGTACCTGGTCGCGCTGCTCGCGATGCTGCTCTTCACGAACCGGCGCCGCGAGCCGGAAGCGCTGGGACGGCCCTTCGAACGGGGCCCCACCTGAGGGTCCCGGACACCGGCGGCCGGCCGGGTCGGCGCACATCGCCCGGATCGGCCCCAAGGAAGCGGAGGATCCTCATGAGTGATCTGACCCGGGCGCGGTGGACGCATGTCGCCCTGCCCACGGGCGATCTCGACGAGGCGATCGCGTTCTACACCTCGCTGACGCCACTGGTGGTCGTCGAGCGCTTCCAGGACGCCGACGGGGAGAGCGCCTGGCTCTCCAACGAGGGACAGGCCGAGACCCCGATGGTCCTGGTGCTCGTCTCGTTCGACAAGGACAGGGGCGGGCGGCTGGGGCTGCTGACGCCGTTCGCGCACCTCGGCATCGAGGTGCCCGAGCGCGCCGACGTCGAGGAGATCGCCGAGCGGGCGCGCGAGCTGGGCCGCCTGCACTGGGAGCCCCGCGACATGCCCGACCCGGTCGGCTACATTTGCGCCCTGAAGGACCCCGACGGCAACGTCGTCGAGATCTCCCACAACCAGCGGGTCTTCGCCACGGTACGCAGGCTGTGGGCGGACCCCTCCTGAGCGGGGAGATCCGGATCCCCCTTCCTGGGGAGAGGGCTCTCGGCGGGGGAGTCCGACGTGGTCATGGGCGCGAAGGGGGAGACGGACGGGGGCCGGAGGCGAGGGGGCGTTGGACGGGGGTCAGGGGCCGTGCCCGGCCACGTCCGGAGCCGGCGGGTTCTCCGCCTCCCTGAGGCGACGTTCCCGCCTTCCCCTCGCGATCTCGGTGCCCAGGGCGTCGAGGTGCTGGTTCCAGAAGTGCCGGTAGCGGTCGAGCCACCGGTCCACCTCCCGCAGCGGGGCCGGATCGACGGCGTACAGCCGCCGGGTCCCCTGGGCGCGTACCGTCGCGAACCCGTTGTCGCGCAGCACGCGCAGGTGCTGGGAGACGCCGGGCTGTGAGATCCCGAACTCCTCCTGCACCACGGCGCTGATCTCACCGGCCGCCAGCTCGCCGTCGGCGAGCAGCTCCAGGATCCGGCGCCGGACCGGATCGCCGAGAACGTCGAGCGCGTGCATGACCTCACTGTCTCAGGATCGGCTTATATAAGTAAAGTCTGAAGCCTACGGGGCGGTCCGGCCGACCTTGTCATGCTCCTGACCTGGACGAATGCGCCACGGAGTGATGGCATGGAAGGGGAGGACGGCCGGAGAGCCGGCACCCTGCTGATCCAGCTGATCCAGGAGGCCACAGTGAAGGCAACCGTAGGCGACAAGTTGATCGTGGAGAGCGCCCACGACGGCGCTCCCCGCAAGATCGGATTCATCATCGAGCTACGCCACGAGGACGGGAGCCCGCCCTACGTGGTCCGCTGGGAGGGCGACGAGCACGAAAGCCTCGTCTTCCCCGGCCCCGACGCCCACGTGATGCCGAGCGTGCCGAGGTAGGTCCGGGGCCCGCGCCGCGCGTCCCGCCTGCCTGCCACGCCCGGGTGCCGGTGATTCCCGATGCGTCGCGCGGGCTACGATCGCTGATGTGGAACAGCGCGAATTGGGAAGAACAGGCAGGCGGATCGGTGTCGTCGGGCTCGGCGCGTGGCAGCTGGGGGCCGACTGGGGTGAGGTCGGCGAGGACGAGGCCCTGGCCACCCTCGACGCCGCCGTGGACGCCGGGGTCACCTTCGTCGACACCGCCGACGTGTACGGCGACGGGCGCAGCGAGCAGATCGTCTCGCAGCTGATCAAGGCCAGGCCGGGGCTCACCGTGGCCACCAAGATGGGCCGCCGCGTCGCACAGGAGCCGTCGGCCTACACCCTGGACAACTTCCGGGCGTGGACCGACCGCTCCCGGGCCAATCTCGGCGTCGACACCCTCGACCTGGTGCAGCTGCACTGCCCGCCCACCCCGGTCTACGCGACCGACAGGGTCTTCGACGACCTCGACACCCTCGTCCAGGAGGGTCGCGTGGCCGCCTACGGGGTGAGCGTGGAGACCTGCGACGAGGCGCTGACCGCGATCGCCCGGCCGGGCGTGGCCACCGTGCAGATCATCCTCAACGCCTTCCGGCTCAAGCCGCTGGAGAGGGTGCTCCCGGCGGCGGCCGAGGCAGGGGTCGGCATCATCGCCCGCGTCCCGCTGGCCAGCGGCCTGCTGTCCGGCAAGTACGACGAGTCCACCGTCTTCGGTGCCGAAGACCACCGTACCTACAACCGGCACGGCGAGTCCTTCGACGTCGGCGAGACCTTCTCCGGGGTCGACTTCGCCACCGGCCTGGAGGCGGTCCGCCGCCTGGCCCCGCTGGTGCCGCCGCAGACCACCATGGCGCAGTTCGCGCTGCGCTGGATCATCGACCAGCCCGGCGTCTCCGTGGTCATCCCCGGTGCCCGCAACCCCGGGCAGGCCCGCGCCAACGCGGCCGCCGCCGCCGTGGACCCGCTGCCCGAGGCCACCCTCGCGGGCGTGCGGGAGATCTACGACGAGCTGATCCGTCCGCAGGTCCACCAGCGCTGGTGACCCACCGGACGGCCCGGAGACCAAGGCGGTCCGGCACAGGCCGGAGCGGCTGAGGGAACGGCCGGGAGCCAGCAGGCCGGAGCGGCTGAGGGAACAGGCCAGAGCGGCCGGGAGCCGGCAGGCCGGATCAGCTCAGGCGGGCCAGCAGCCGCAGGCTCCGCTCCTCCAGGTAGGCGAGGCCGAGCCGCCGGTGCGTCTCGGCCGCCTCGCGGGCGTGCTCCCGGGCCCGGCCGGCCGCGCGGGAGGCGTGTTCCACCGCCTTGGCCGCGCCGCCGACCCTGACGGCCGCGGCGAAGTGGTGGGCCAGCGTGGCGGGCTCGGTGCCCGGCCTGGTCTCCAGGCACTCGCCCGCAAGCAGGTGCAGCCGGGCCCGCGGCAGGCGGCCGAGCCCGGACAGCAGCGCGTCGCGCACCAGGGCGTGGGAGAAGCGGTAGTCGGGGCCGCCAGGCGGTTCGGCCAGCAACCCGCTCGCCACCGCCGGTTCCAGATCGCCACCAGGGCACGCTGCTTCCTGGTGCCGAGGTCGAGCGGGTCACCGGCCTCGCCGGCGACCTCCAGCGGACCGAACAGCCGGAAGGTCAGGCTCGTCGGCATGAGTTTTCTTTCGTCATGGCAGCCGGAAGGCTACGTTCCCCACCGTCATTTCCGCTGTGGTCTCCGCAGTGCGCAAGCGGAAAGGGAGACCGCACGCCAAGGACTGGACAGGCGGGGGCCACGGACCCACGCTCCACCTCAGCGGCCTGACGGTCGGTGAGATCCGCTGCGGAGTCGAGCGTCCTCGGTCACCTCCAGCACGAACTTGCCGGTCACCAGGGCGTTCACCTCGGGCTGCTCCAGGCCGATCGCGATGTTCTCCGGGTACAACATGAGTTGAGGCTGTGATTCACCACAGGAGGGCCCATGATCCCGGTTGTGTCGCACGCGCGGCGAGTTCGGCCGGCGACACCACGGCCGTCAGTCCACTGCTGACGCCGGCTCGGATCAGGGCGAGGACGCCGTGAGGCTCACCTACTCGGGCTCGTCGGTGGGCGCGGCCTCCCGGCGCTCCTCGGGTGTGGTCACGAAGCTGCCCATGCCGGGCTCGGTGCGGATCAGGCCGTTGCGGGATGATCCCCCTACTCTTGATCGTTTCGCATATGCTCCGCATCGGTTGGCCACTCGGGCGAACTCATGACGAGTGACCGGCATGGGGTCTTATAAATTCGGTGCAGCCGGCGTCCAGAACTGGAACACCACTTCTTCCAGGCTGCCGGGCCCGTCGCCGGCGTTGTCGTCCCCGTCGTCGTCGGCCAACGGGTCCCAGCCGTCGAGGTCGACGTCATCTTCGGGATCGTGGTCGACGAGCTTGCGCAGGATGACGCGGACCCGCCACTCAACGCCCGTCGCACCGAGGTCGAAGACACGATGGTCCTCTCCCGGATCCACGATCTCCGTCGCGTACACCCGCCCCCGGCTTGCATGGAACGGCCCTGTCCACGTTTTGGTTTGAACGGCTCCGACCTCGAAGCGCGGCTCTGGCGGTGGACCCTCCCACAGCTCAAACCGCACGGCCAGGGTGTGCGAGTCGAACGACGACCTTATGCAAAGCCGAAAGTGTGGTTGATACTCCACCCAATCGCCATAGGCGTTCGGATCCTGTGGCGGGGCGTCGTCCGGGATGCTTCCAGCGCCGTCCTCGTTCATGAGACTGAAGGTTCCGTATTGCGCGCCGACGACATCGTCCATCGTCAGCAGCAGCCGGGACGTGGGGGCAGCCACGAGAGACTCCTTTTGGCGGTGAGAGGGGCTCGGCAGTGACCCTAACGACTTGATCGACACAGGCTTCAAGACATGGCTCTCTCGGGCCATCGGCGGACTGAACGAAGTGATCTTCTGATCCGTAGCCAGTTCGAGATCGTCCACCGGCGTCCACAGGTGTCAGCAAGCCCTGCTCAGAGCCATCTCACACTTGATCGTCTTCTGTGGACGTCCACTCACGTCCAGAGATGTTGTCAGCAACAGCGTTAGCACGATCGACCAGACCTCGGCTGTCCCGAGACGGCTGCTGGTTCTGCCTCCCGGCGGTCACCCGTCCCGCTGAACCGCGGGCACGAAGCCGCCCAGGGCCTTCTCGCCTTCGGCCATGACAGCCCAGTCGTCCACCGCACTGCGCGAGTCGACGACCAGCACGACCGCACCACCGGCACGGTCCACGGCCTCCAGCCATGCGAAGCGCTCCTCGGCCTCCTCGGGACCGACGATGCCTTCGACGAAGATCCCGGAATCACCGGGACCGTCGACCACCGAGGCGGTCAGACCGGCGAGGAGCTGCCAGCCCTCACACGGCAACGGCCTGCCCGCGTCGAGCCGGAGAACGGGAAGCCGCTCGATCGGGCCGGTCGAGACGAGAACCAGCATCGGTACGGCGCCACCGAGGTAGCTGACGTCCTCTCGAGGAATGTAGAGCGGCATTCGGCGAGTATCGCACCACCCCGCCCGTGGCGGGATGCCGAGGCACGCCGCCCGAAACCGAGCGCAGCCACCTGCTCTTCGCCGCCGTTAGCCTGTGCGCGTTGAGACCTTCGGCAGGGAGAAGTCATGCGATCGGACATCGGCCTGGATGAGATGGCCGCTGAACTCTCCCGGCTCGCTGATCTCTCAACGGCTGTTCCTCTGCCGGAATCCGAGGTTGTGGCCCTTGAGGAAGTGATCGGCGCGCCGCTTCCTGACGAGTTCCGGTCGTTCCTGCTGCGATTCGGCCGGGGAGTCTCTCCCGGTCGCCTGCTCGACCTGCATCGGATCGTGGAAGAGACCCAACGGGAGCGTGGGTACTTCCGGGAGGAACCCGAGGTCGCCGCCTACCCGTGGGAGCCCTTCCCGGTGACCCGGGATGATGTGCGGCAACTGCGGCGCCTCGCAGGCGACGGAGCAGACCCCACCCTGTCGATGGACAAGCCCTCGCCCGGAACCATGTTCCTGTGCAGCCATGGATGCTCGTGGATCAGCATGCTCGCCATGAACGGTGAGTACGCCGGCACCGTCTGGCTCACCGAGATGGGATGGGTGAAGGACATGGACTGGTGGCCGTCGGCCCCCTGAAGGGATGTCGAACCGTCGGGCCGTCTGCACGGGGGTTGGAGCGAACCGGTGCCGTTCCTGGACTGGTACATGCGCTGGACACGGCAGATCGTCAGCCGACATCGACGCTCGCGACAGCCTGACTTGCGTTGATCGCAGAGGCGTTCGTTCTTCCTCGCGCAGGCGAACTCCCGCGCCTTGGTCCACTTCATACCACCTGATCCGTCGGTCGTCCGCGCACCCGCCCGGGCGCGGTGGCCGCCGGCAAGGTCTACTCTTCTCGCGCCAACCGCACCTATCTGCGCCGACGTCACATCCAGGCCGTCGGTGTCAGGTGTCCTGATCTCCGTTGAGGACGCGGGTCACCCACTCCGGCCAGGCCTTCTCTTTCGGATCGCCCTCACGGGTGTGCGGTAGGTTGCCCGCCATGGCTGAACTCGGTCCCGTCGCCTGGCCACCTGCCCCGATGAGAACTGAACGGCTCGTGCTCCGTGAGCCCGAGGCCCGGGACCGTGCGGCGCTCATCGAACTGTTCACCTCGTCCGAGGTGGGCACCTACATCGGTGGCCCTCGGCCGCGTGATGAGCTCGAACGTGCGTTGCCCGCCGTGCCCAGGCGGCGCCCCGGCCTTTTCGCGGTCGACCTCGACGGGGCGATGATCGGCATCATAGAGATCGACCGGCGCGACGCCGAGCGTCCGGGTCACGTCCGCCCGGATGGCGGTGAGGCCGAGCTCGGCTACATGTTCTTGCCGGAGGCGTGGGGCCGCGGGTACGCCGCCGAGGCGTGCGCGGCGGCACTCGACTGGGTCACCGGCGCGCTTCCCGGCGAGCCGGTGGTACTCAGCACCCAGACCGCCAACGACCGCTCGATGCGCCTCGCGGCGAAGCTGGGGTTCACCGAGGTGGAGCGGTTCGAGGAGTACGGCACCGAGCAGTGGTTCGGTGTGTGGTCCTCGGTCACGCCGTCCGGTTGAGCCCGGCAGGGGCGGCCGCCCACCTGCTCCGGGGAAAACGGGCTGCACGAGACGGCCACGGCGGTGCATGGTGTGTCAGTGGATCTCAACGACGCGGCACGCGCCTGGCGCACGCACGGGTTCGTCGTCCTTCCAGGATTCATCCCCGCCGACGAGCTGGCGCCGGCCGCGGGCGAGCTGGGACTGCTCTTTCCCTCCGCCGAAGGATTCCACGGCGGCGGCGACGCACGTCGTGAGCGCTTCCTGGGCGACGAGTTCGCCGGGATCGACGCCTTTCCCTTCGCCGGCGTCGAGCTGAGCCTTCTGGCGGTGCACCCGCGTCTGTCGCGGCTGGCCGAAGCCTTGCTGGAAGATCAGGACATTCGGATCTACTCTGCCGAGGCCTGGGCGAAATACACCGGTGCCGCCGACTACGACCAGGTCATGCACCGGGATTATCTCAACCACACCATCCTGGTGCCCAGCGACACCCCCGGCTGCCGGCAGCTGGAGATGTTCGTCTACCTGGCAGACGTCCCCGACGAGCTCGGGCCGCCCCATCTCGTCTCCCGCACCCACACCGCCGATCTGCCGGCCAGACCCAACTGGTATCCGCGCGACGACGCCGCCGGCAGCGAGAACGGGTTCGTCCGCACCGGCGGCAGCCCGGAGCTCTACGAAGCAGAGGTGTCGGCCGCCGGGCCGGCGGGGACCGTCGTCGCCTTCCAGCTCGGCACCTTCCACCGGGGCACGGCACTGACCGCCGCGCGAGGCGCCCGTTACAGCATGCATGTGAACTACCGGCCGGCCGGTGCCGAGTGGGGTCAGCGTCAAGCCTGGGCCGATCGCAGCCACGAGCCCGCCTGGTACCGGTTCGTCGAGCGGGCCTCGCGACGCCAGCTCGAGCTCTTCGGGTTCCCGCCGCCCGGTCACGCCTTCTGGACACCCGACACGCTCGCTGCCATGGCGCTTCGGTATCCGGGCCTCGATCTGTCGCCCTGGCGCGAGGCGATCCCATCCCCGCCGGAGTCCGGCACCGCGGGCGCCGGCTTGACGTAGGTGCCGTCGTGGCGGGTCGGCAACTCCTCCAGGAGGGCGTCCAACCTGGCGCCGACGGACTCCACGTCGTAGGTGGCGGTCGCCAGAGCGCCCCCGGCCGGCCGGTGACGCGGATGAGGGCGGCGGCGAGGCCGGCGTTGGTGCGCGGCTTGACCAGCAGCCCGTCGGCCTTGTCGGTGACCATCTCCTCGGGACCGTGCGAGCCGTTGAAGCCGACGATCGCCGGCCCCCTGGCATCGCCTCCAGGATCGTCGTCATGGGGAGGCCCTCGCGGCGGGGGCCGGGCGGAACCGGGGAGCTGCTGACCGACCTGGACGACGCGGTCGCGGCGACGTTGCTGGCCGCGCCGATCGAACCGCTGCTGAGCGTGCAGATCCGCCACCTCGGCGGCGCCCTGTCCCGTCCGGCCGAGGACGGCGGCGCCTGCGGGCACCTGGCCGAGCCGTACCTGCTGGCCATGTTCGGCCTCACGCCCTCGCCCGAGGCCGCCGGCGCCGTACGGGCCCGCCAGGACGGGATCACCGGCACGCTGGTCCCGCGGACCAGCGGACGCAAGCCCTACACCTCGCTGAGCCCCGGTGAGCGGGCCGCGGCCGCGTTCCCCGGTGACGTGCTGGCCCGGCTGCGCGACGTCAAGCGCTCCCGCGACCCGCACGGCCTCATCCGCGCCAACTATCCGGTGCTGCGCTGACCGGCCGTCCGACCCGCTGTCCGGTATGCCCTTTATGGTGTTTCATGCGCGGTGTGAGCCGTCTGATGTGCGCTGTTCTGGCCGGGAACGCGGGCGGCGACCTAGTGTGGAGCCGTGCAGGGACTACTGCTGCGACTGTCGGCGCTCGACTCCGACGCGGAGAGCGCCGTCCGCGTCATCGCCTATTTCGACGTGCTGGTACGGAACCACGCCGGCGTCCCGGTACTGCTCCAGGCCACCGCGCGCCTGGCGCACTGCCCGGTCGGGCTCGTCGACGCGGTCACCGGCGGGCGGACGCGGGTCGTTCCCGGCGGGGTGCCCGAGCCGTGCGACGAGCCTCCCGGCCCGGCGATCCACCGCCGGCTCGGCTCGGAACTCGGCGCCGTGTGGATGGAACGCGGGGGGACGGCGCACGGCCTCGACGAGATCGTCCTGGAGCGCTTCGCGGGCGCGGCGGAGGTCACCCTGGAGCGGGCCGCCGCCCAGGCCCGGGCAGGCACCGACCCCGCCCTGGTGGAGCTGGTCCTGTCGGCCGACGCCGGCGAGGCCGAGCGGGCACGCGCCCTGCGGCTGCTCGGCTTCGCCCCCGCCGACCCCCTCCAGGTGCTCGCCGTGCTCGCCGACGACGACCGGGAGGGCCGCGACGGGGCCGCCGTGGCCGCCCGGCTGCGGGGCGCCGACCGCCACGTCCGCGCCGCCCGGCTGGGTGACACCGTGGCGCTGCTGGTCGGCCCGGCGATCGACGGGCCCGGCGAACTGCCCCGGACACCGGACACCTGGCGCGTCGGCGTCGGGCCGGAGACGCGCGGAGCCGGGGCCGCCGAATCCTGGGCGGCGGCCCGAACCGCCCTGCGCTTCACCGGCCCGCACCCTGCGGACCGGGTGGTCGACTGGGCCGATCTCGGCGCGCTGGCCCTGTTCGCCACCCACGTGCCGGACGAGGAGATCGCCGCCCTGCCCGACGTGCGAGCCGTCGAGGAGCTCGCACGGCGGCCGTACGGCGCCGAGGCGCTGGAGGCGGTGCGCGCGTTGTGCGCCGAGGGCACGGTGCGCCGGGCCGCCGTCGCCGTGCACCTGCACCACAGCTCGCTGGCCGCGCGCATCGCACGGGCGGAGGCCGTCCTCGGCTTCTCCCTCGCCGACTCCGCGGGCAGGCTCCGGGCTCACCTGGCCATGCGGCTGGTACGCCTGCGTCCCTCCGCCGGCGAAACAGGGCCCGGCGCGGCGCGACCACCTTCCCGGCGGCGGCCAGGCGGCTGATCTCCGCCTCGGGGATCATCGCGTCGAAGCCGTGGAAGGCCGCGGGCGGAGGCGGAGCCCGGTGGGGACGCCCCGACCGCACCGGTCGGTGATTCCGAGGCCGGAAAAGCGGGACGGGCGGAGTGAGCGAGATGGGCAAAAGGGATGCCGGAATTTTCGGTCCTGGAAAAATTCCCTTTACCGGTTCTCCCGAGCATCCCGGCATTTCGGCTTCCCGCGGAGTGGCCGCCGAGGCTCGGCCCGTTAAGGGAAATACGGGAAGACCTTTTAGGGGCCCTTTTGTATTTGACGCGCTTTTATCGGGTCCGGGAATCGGTCACCGGGCCCGGCCGGGTGCGGGCACGCGCCCTGCGGAGCCGCCTCTCGGCCGCCGTGCGCTGAGTCGCGGACTCCTCCCGTTCCAGCCGCTCCCGCGCGTACAGGCGCAGCCAGTCGGCGATCAGGTAGACCGGAGAGGGCCGGGACTCCGCGGTGACGGCGTGGGCCTCGACCAGCTTGTCGGCGACGCCCGCGGCGAGCCGAGCGTCGGAGCCGATCAGCGCCGCCAGGTCGTCGACGGTGAACTCGCCGGTCGGCAGCGCGCCCAGGCGCCGCAGCGAGGCCCACAGGTCGGGCCCGAGGTCGCGCTCGTAGGTGGCCGCGCACGCGCGCATCGACAGGTCGTCCACCGACAGCTCGTCCAGCAGCGAGTGCTCGTCGGCGAGGCGGTCGGCGAACAGGGGGAGCAGGACGTGCCGGGAGGCGGCCAGCCGCGCTCCGGCGATGCGGACGGCGAGGGGCAGGTTGCCGCAGGTGCCGACCACGCTCAGGGCCGCCGTAGGGTCGGCGTCGACGCGCTCCGCGCCGGCGGTCCGCCGCAGCAGCTCTACACCCTCCTCGGGGGTGAAGCCCTCCAGCGCCACGTGGTGCGCCGACTCCAGGGCGCTCAGGCGCCTCCTGCCGGTGATCAGTACTCCGTTGTCGCCGGTGCCGGGCAGCAGGGGCCGTATCTGCGCAGCGGTCGACGCCTCGTCGAGGATGAGCAGGATGCTGCGCTCCGCGAGCCAGGCCCGGCAGGCGGCGACCCGCTCGCCGGCCCGGCGCGGCGGGTCGCCGTCGAAGCCGCAGGTGCGCAGGATCTCGGCCAGCACGTCGGGAATCGAGCGCTCCCGGCCGCCCGCCGTGCGCAGCCGCACGAAGAGCTGTCCGTCGGGGAAGCGCTCGCGAAGCAGGTGGGCGGCGTGCACCGCCAGCGCCGTCTTCCCCGTTCCCGCCGGGCCGGAGATCACCACCGGCGGGCTGTGCCGGCGGGCGCGGAAGACGTCGAGGATGTCCTGGACGGTCTCGCGGCGGCCGGTGAAGTCGGCCAGGTCGCGGGGGAGCTGGCTGAGGTGGGCGATGACGTCATGGCCGTTGCCGGTCGAGGAGCGCGCCCTGAGCAAGGCCGCGCCGTTGCGCCGCGGGCCGCCGACCAGCGTGGCGCCGAGGTGCTGCGGGCCGCCGGAGGGCGGGCTGTCCAGGGACGGGGCGCCCGCGAGGATCGCCCGGTAGAGCCGTTCGAGGACCGGGCTGGGCTGCAGCCCGAGGTCCCTGGCCAGTGTCTGGCGCATGTCCTCGTACTGCGCCAGGGCCTCCGACTGCCGCCCGCAGCGGAACAGCGCGATCATCTGCGTGCTGCGCAGCCGCTCCCTGAGCGGATGGCTCCGGACGTTCTCCTCCAGAGAGTCGATGATGTGGGCATGGTGTCCGAGGATGAGCTGCGCCTCCGCCCAGTCCTCGTAGACCGACATGCGCTCGCTGTGCAGCCGCGAGAGCTCGTCGCTGATCAGCGGCACCTGCGCCATGTCGGGCAGGGGGTCGCCCCGCCAGAGTTTCAGCGCCTCGTGCAGCAGGTCCACCGCCTTGGTGATCTCGCGGTCGCGCAGGTACTGACGGCCCCTGCGTGCCAGGGTTTCGTAGTCCAGGATGTCGAGGTGCTGCGGGCCGAGCCGCAGCTGGTAGCCGGGGGGGCGGTAGGTCAACCGGTCGCGGTTGGCCGTCCCGAGCACGTTCTTGCGCAGCGCGGACACGTAGACCTGGACGTTCTTCAGAGCGGTCCGGGGCGGCTCCTCGCTCCACGCCGCCGTGCTGAGCTGGTCCACCGGCACGATCCTGTTGGCGTGACAGAGCAGCAGGGACAGGAGCACGCGTTGCTTGAAGGGCCCGAGTGGAACCAGACTGCCGTTGCGGCGGGCCTCGAGAGGGCCGAGCACGGCGAAGGTGGTTTCTCCCGCCTCTGCCTCCTCACGCACTGCGGTTGCACCCACGGCGGAATTCTCCATTGACTGGTCAGGCGACTTCGGAAGGCTAATCGGGTTTCGTGAGGCGGCCTCATGGAATTGTCATGATATATGCGCTTTAGTATTAGTAAATGGGTGAATACTGCCTGAATTGGTCAGGTCTGGTTGTCAACCAGGAGCTCGTGAAGCGAGCCGATCAGGCGCAGTCCGGCCTGCCGTCTTTCCGCGGTCCCGCCCGCCAGCGCGGAGACGATGGACACGAGGTCGCCGAACTCGGCTCCGGTGCCGTCCAGGACCCGCCGGGCGTAGCGGTTGCGCTGCACGATCCGCAGCGCCGCCGAGGCCTGCGAGGCGAAGAGCGTCAGCAGTGCCAGCTCGTCGATGCTCGCCCGCGCCTGCGGGTGGGGGTCCAGGACCTCCAGGACCCCCAGCGCCTCGTCGTCGTGGACGAGCGGCACCGCCATGAGCCCGCCCGGCACGTACGCGGTCGACTCGGCGATGTCGCGGGCGAACACGGTGCTCGCCGAGAGGTCGTCGACGATCAGCGCGTCCCTGGCGTTCAGCACCCACCCGGCGATGCCCCGCGTGGCGGGGAAGCGCCGCCCGACGAGCACCTGCTCGCCCTCGCCGGAGACCGCCTCGAAGACGAGGTCCCCGTGCTCCTCGTTCACCAGGAAGATCGAGCTGGCCTTGGCGCCGAAGATCACGCGCGCCGTGTCGACGATCGACTGGAGCAGGAGCCGGTGTTCCCTCTCCGAGCCGGCGACCGCGGCGGAGATGGCCGCGACCATCTCACCGTTCCCTGTCATCGGGCCTCCTCACGTTCTGAGCGGTCAGGTACATGACGGTCTTCACCTGGAAGGGCGTCAGCCCGGGGTGCTTGCTCAGGATCAGCGCGCACCGGGCCGCGACGTGGGGGGTCGCGAAGCTGTTCCCGGTGCACCGGGTGCTCCCGCCGCCGGGCCAGGCCACCTCCACGTCGGATCCGTGGGCGAAGAACTCCACGGGCGGGCGGGGGTTGTAGAGGATCAGGCCGGGATCGTCCTCGGCGTGGCTGCCCACGGAGATCACCGACGAGAACCGCCAGGGGAAGCTCTCCACCGGCAGGTTGTGCGCGGACGCCACGAGCACCGTCCGCCGGAAGTAGGCGAGATCGCCGAGCTCGCGCAGCGGCTCGGCCAGGTGTCTCCTGTTGGTCGACAGGCTCAGGCTCACCACGTCGAACTCCTGCTCGATGGCCCAGCGAAGCCCGGTGACGAGGGCGTCGCCCGTTCCCGAGAACCCCGCTCCCAGCACCTGGACGCTGTGCAGCTCGCACCCGGGCGCGATCGAGCGGATGATCCCGGCGCACGCCGTCCCGTGCCCGCAGCTGTCGGCGCCGTCGCTCTCCCGCACGACGGCCTTGCCGTCCGGGCCCGTCACCACGGCGTGGGTCGCGTGCACCGGGGCGAGCATCGGATGGTCACGGTCGACCCCGCTGTCCACGACGCAGACCCGCACGCCGCGCCCGGTGGCGTCCTGCCACGCCCACTCCGGGGTGACGGCGGCGTTGCCCGCGGCGGACACGGTGATGTCGTCCTCGGCACCGAGCCGCCACGTGAGGTCCGGGGGGGCGGTCATCGCCGCACCGCCGACGCCCAGCCCTTGCCGACCAGGTGTCCTTTGGCCGCGAATTCGGCCGCCGCGCCGCGCGCGGCCGCCCCGCTCTCCTCGTACGCCCCCAGGAGGGCGAGGCTGCGGGCGTTGCCGAGTAGAACGGTGGCGCGGCAGGTGGGGGAGTCGGTGCCGCGGGCCTCGCGCAGGGCCAGGTCCATGAGCTCGCGGGAGGGGGCCCCGGCCCCCCGGGCGGCGAGCACCTCGGCCCGGATCGCGTGCAGCTCGGCCGTGTTCATCGGCGCGTCCCCCGGCGAGCCCTCCAGGGCCGTGCCCGCCCACCGCTCGGCGCCGGCCAGGTCCCCCCGGCGCAGCAGCGTGCCGGCCAGATCGCGTGAGGCGGTGACCAGGAGCTGGGCGTCGCCGAGCGCCTCTGCCCTGGCGCACGCCCGGAGCAGCAGGTCCCCGGCGACGTCCCAGCGTCCGGCCAGCGACTCGACGGCCGCGGAGAAGATCGGCATGAACGCGTCGGCGTACGCGTGCCGCAGGTCGGCGAAGGACCGCTCGGCCGCCGCGAGGGTGGCCCTGGCCTCGTCGAACTTCCCCCGCGTGGCCAGCAGGACCGCCAGCGGGCAGCGGACGACGGCACGTACGGTCCCGCGGTCCCGGCCGTGCGCGGCCAGCAGGTCGCGGCACCGGGAGATGGCGACGGGGGCCGGCTCGGGGCCGAGCCAGAGGGAGGCGGCCATGTTGCCCAGGATCGTCGCGCGTTCCAGCTCGGCGCCGGACCGCACGGCGTACCCCAGGGCGCGCTGCAGCATCCCCCTCGTCTCGGCGAACCTGCCGCGCCCCTGAGCCTCCTGGGCGACCATGGTCCAGGCCCTGGCCAGCCCCAGGTCGTCGCCGGCCGTCTCGAAGACCGGGATGGCCCGGCGCGCGACCTCGAAGGATCCCGCGGGGTCGAAGTGGCTCAGGTAGAGCGAGGCGTGCGCGGCCACCAGCGCGTCCGCGTCGCCCGTCGCGCGTTCCAGCACCTCGGTGAGCAGCAGCCGCCCCCGCTCGACGTCGCCCAGGGTGATCGCGGTCTCCGCGACCCGCCCGCTGATCTGCGGCCAGCCGGGATGGGCGGGCCCCAGCAGCTCCGCACCCCTGCTGAGCAGCTTCTCCGCCCTGGACAGGTCACTCCTGCGCAGCGCGAGGGTGCCCGCCCCCGACAGCCGGGCCGCGGCCGCGCCGCTCAGCCGCACGGTGTGGTCGTCGGGCGGGCCCAGGTCGGCGCGGTGCCGGTAGGCCCGCTCCAGGTGCGTGCCGACGGCCTCGTCCCCGGCCTCTCCCACGGCCAGCCAATCGGCGAATCTCTCGTGCAGCTCGGCCCGCCGGCGCTTGGCCATGCCGCCGTACACGACCTCCTGGATGAGGCCGCTGGCGAACCGGAACGTCGCCTCCGTGCGGTGCTCGACGAAGGACTTGCGCCCGAGCTCCTCCAGCAGCTCGTCCGGCTCGTCGGCTCCCGAGACGGCCCGCAACTCCTCGACGCTGAACTCCCTGCCGACCACGGTGGCGCACTCCAGCATCGCCCTGGCGTCGGGCCCGAGCCTGTCGACGCGGGCCGCGATGAGCGCGTGCACGGTCAGGGGCAGGCCGTGCGGCTCCCCGCCGTCGCCGAGCATGGCCACGAGCTGCTCCAGGTACAGGGGATTGCCCTCGGCGCGCTCGGCGATCCGCTCCAGCAGGGTGCCGTCGTGTGCCGTCACCTCGGCCAGCTGGGAGACCAGGAGCCGGGAGTCGGCCGGTCCGAGCCGGGGCAGGGCCAGCCGGGAGGCGGGCTGCCAGTCCGGCATGCGGTCGAACAGGTCGGAGCGGGCCACGCACAGCACCATCATCGCGGTGTCACGCAGCTCCTCGGCGAGGTCGCCGAGCATGTCGAAGACCGGGCCGTCCGCCCACTGCACGTCGTCCAGCACGATCAGCACGTATGTGGAACGCCCCAGGCTTTCCAGGACGCTGCGCAGGGCCCAGGAGGTCTCCTGCGGGGAGGGATTGGGGGTGCCGTCCTTCAGAAGGCCGTCGCGGAGCACGGCCAGGGCCTCGGGGTCGGGCGTGCCCACCGTCACCAGCTCGCGCACCGCGTCGGCCACCCCGAGCAGCGTGCCGCCCGCGCCGTACGGGCGGCAGCGGCCGGAACCGACGAGGACGCCCCGCTGCCCCGCGCGCTCGGCCCACAGCCGCGCCAGCCGGGTCTTCCCCACCCCGGCCTCGCCGTGCAGGGTCACGATGCGGCAGTGACGCCGGCTGATGATCCCGTCGAGGATGCCGTCCAGCTCGTGCAGCGGCTCCCTCCTGTCGACGAACGGGATGTCGAACCGCCGGATCGCCGCCGGGTCGTCGGAGCGCATCGAGTCCAGCCGCCAGGAGACGACCGGACGCCGCTTGCCGCGCAGCTCCAGGGGCCCGACCGCGACGCCCACCGCGGAGGGGCCCACCAGGCGCCACGTCTCGGGCCCGAGCAGGATCTCTCCCGGCCCGGCGAGCTGCTGGAGCCGGGCGGCGGCGTTCACCGTCTCGCCCGCGACGAGCGCCTGATCGCCGTGGGCGTGACCCGAGGTGACGACCTCGCCGGTGTTGACGCCGATGCGGGCCCTGAGGCGGATCCCCAGGTCGCGTTCGAGGTCGTCGTTGAGCCGTTCGAGCGCCGCCTGCATGTCCACCGCCGCTCGGGCGGCGCGCAGCGCGTCGTCCTCGTGCAGCTCCGGGACGCCGAAGACGGCCATGACGGCGTCGCCGATGAACTTCTCCACGGTGCCGCCGTGCCAGGCGAGCTGGTCGCGCATGATCGTGAAGTAGCGGATCAGGACCGCGCGGAGCGACTCGGGGTCCAGGTGCTCGCTCAGCGCGGTGGACTCGGCCAGGTCGCAGAAGACCACCGTGACGATCTTGCGCGCCTCCGCCGCCGGCGCGATGAGGCGCGTGCCGCACGACGGGCAGAACCGGGGCGGCCCCGGCGTCTCGGCCAGGCAGGAAGGGCATCGCATGATCGTCCCCGATCAGAACAGGAGTCCGCCGACGATGTGGGCCTCGACCTCGGGGGCGCTGTCCCTCAGCCGCTCGTGGATGGAGGCCAGGAGAGCGACCTCGGCCTCGCTCAGCGCGAGGACGACCTCGCGCTGCTCAGGGCTGACGAGAGTGAGGTCGATCCCCGCGCGGGCCAGTTCGTGAACAGGGTCAAAAGTCATGGTCCCTCTCAGGGTGGCCGAGTGACACGAGGTCGTCGTAGGGAGGGCATCCGTACCGCCTGGCGAACCCCGTGCCGCCGCCGGCCAGCTGCAGGTCGCGGACCTGCCGCTCCATGAAGGCGGCGGCGGGCGTCGGGGCGGGGGGCGGCACGTCCAGCTTCCGGCAGGTCTCGCAGTACCCCCGCTCCGGCGGGGCGCCGGCCAGCCAGAGCGGACCGTACGTTCTCAGGGCGCGCAGCACGCCGGACTCCAGGCAGCGCCGCCTGACCGTGCCCCAGTCGTCGGTGCCCGCGTGTCCCAGGCGCAGGTGACGGGGGACGGGACGGTGGTCGACGACGTCCTGGTTGCAGCACGCGGTGATCGTCCCGTCGAACCCGACGGTCGGCCAGGCGGCCATCGCGCACGGCAGCGCGCTCCCGGCGGTTGCGGTTCCGGCGGGCGGGCCGGCTTCCGGGGCCGTCACCGCTCCGGCGGCCCCGGCGGGCGCCGTGCGCGAGGCGGTCCCGGCCGGTGGGCCGGGCACGGCCTCGCTCCCCGTCGCCGTGGGGAGCGAGGACAGCGAGGGTATGGCGAGCGCGGCGGTGCGGGCCCGGCCGACGGGCCCCACCCGGCCCACCAGCATCGGCACCCGGTCGCCGAACTCCCGCCGGATCGCCGCGGTGACGTCGCGCAGGTAGGGGTCGCCCGGCCCGGTCCCCGTGACGTGGAAGCTGAGGTCCTTGCCCCGCGCCAGCAGCGCCCGCATGACCGCGAAGACGCTCTCCCGGGGCACCTGCTCCTCGTGGAAGGCGTCCAGGCTGGCGGAGAAGTGGTCGGCCGCGTCGATCGCCGCGTCGATCGCGGGAGGGATCCGGACCGCCTCGCCGGAGGCGGGGGGCACCCGGGGGGCGAAGAACATGCCCGACAGGATCATCGTGCGGGCACCGCCGCGGGCGGCGGTCTCGGCCAGCGAACGGGCCAGGCGGGGCCGGAGCAGCGGCTCGCCCCCGGTGAGCATGACCAGCCGAGGCCCGTCCCCCGGCGCGAACGTCCCGGCGAAGCGCTGGAAGATCTTCCCGGGGTGTTCCTCGGAGGCGGGCAGCGAGCCGGTCGAGCAGTGGCGGCAGCGCAGCGGGCACCGCCGCGTGATCGCCATGAGCACCGCGGCGGCGGGTACGGGGCGCAGCGCCAGGATGTCCATCAGGTGCACGAGAGCACCTCGGCGGGCTCGCCGGCCAGCTCGCGCAGCAGCTCGGCCGCCGCGCGCACGGTGTGCAGGGCGCTGGTCCCGACGGCGTCCTGCCGCTCCCGCACCGCCGGCAGGCCGTCGAGCATCCGGTCGAGGTCCTCACGGTGCCCGGGGTCCAGCGCGGCGTGCCGCCACAGCGTGCGGAACGCCGCCCGGGGGTGTCCCGTACTCCGCTCGATGTGTTCGAGCAGCGCGGGGGAGGGGGCCTCGCCCTCGAGCACCGCGATGTACCCGAGCAGGGCGACGGGGTGGTGGTGCAGCACCCAGTAGTACTGGGCCCCGACGAGCCCGGCCACCGACGGGGGCGGCGTGCCGCGCAGCGCGTCCTCCGCAGAGGGGTCGATCAGCGCCAGGTCCTCCAGCAGCCAGTCGTCGTGGCCGGCCTCCTCCTCCGCGTGCCGGTCCAGATATCCGGCCAGCTCCGTCTCGCCCAGCTCCGCGGACCTGGCCGCCGCGACCCGCAACAGCGGCACCGACGCCCTGATGACCATGTGCATCGCGCACAGGTAGTCGCGGTAGCGCCGTCGCGGGTCGGGAGCCCGCCACAGCGAGCTCCCCGCGCTCCGGAGCGCCGGACCGGTCAGGTCGATCTTCGCCCGCAAGGTGATGCTGGGTGTCATCGGATACCTCCAGCGCGGAGACCCCGGACTTCAGGCCAGAGAGGAAACGCGCCACTGTGCTGCACAGGGCCGAAATCGAATACACGCCCACAGTCACCTGATCTTGCGGCAGAGTATGAGGCGCGGCGCAGATCGTGAAGCGGGCGTTCAGGTTCCGCTTCTGCCCGACGAACGAGCAGGTGGCGGAGCTGTCTCGCACGTTCGGCTGCGTCCGCCTGGTTTACAACAAAGCCCTCGAAGACCGCACCCGCGCTTACATGCTGGAAGGCCGGAAGGTCTCCTATGCGCAGTCGTCGGCCGCGCTGACAGCGTGGAAGAAGACCAAGGAATTCCTCTTTCTGAACGAGGTGTCGTCGGTCCCGTTGCAACAGGCGCTGCGGCACCTGCAGGCGGCGTTCGCGAACTTCTTCGCCAAGCGCGCGAGGTATCCGACGTTCAAGTCCCGCAAGAAGTCCCGGCACAGCGCCGAGTACACCCGCTCGGCGTTCACCTACCGGGATGGTCGGCTCACGCTGGCGAAGATGGACGATCCACTGAACATCGTGTGGTCGCGTCCCCTTCCCGAGGGGGCGCATCCATCCACGGTGACGGTGACCAAGGGCGCGGCGGACCGCTGGTTCGTCTCCATCCTCTGCGAGGACACGATCCGGCCGCTCACCCCGACGACCGGCACGGTTGGCGTTGACGCGGGGATCACGGCGTTGGTGACGCTCTCCACCGGAGAGAAGATCGCCAATCCTCGGCATGAGCGATCCGACCGGCGCAAACTCGCCAGGGCTCAGCGCAACCTCGCCCGCAAGGAGAAGGGCTCGGCCAACCGCGCCAAGGCCAAACTCGCGGTCGCCCGCGTTCATGCCCGCATCAGTGATCGCCGCCGCGACCATCTGCACAAGGTCACCACGCGTCTCGTCCGTGAGAACCAAGCGGTCGTGATCGAAGACCTCGCCGTGCGCAACCTGGTGAGGAACCACAGCCTGGCCCGCGCCATCTCGGATGCCTCCTGGCGCCAGATGCGCACCATGCTGGAGTACAAAGCAGCCTGGTACGGGCGGGAGCTGGTCGTCGTCGACCGCTGGTTTCCCTCGTCGAAGCTGTGCTCGGCGTGCGGCACCATCCAGCAGTCCATGCCGTTGGGCGTCCGGGACTGGGTGTGCGCCTGCGGCGCCATCCACGACCGGGACGTCAACGCTGCGAAGAACATCCTCGCCGCCGGGCTGGCGGAGAGGTGAAACGCCTGTGGAGCTGGTGTAAGACCTCACAGAGTCCTCTCTGGCGGGCGACCGGCGATGAAGCAGGAACTCTCACGGGCGATCGTGGGAATCCCCCTCGTTTGCAAGAGGGAGGAAGTCAACGAGCTCCCGTCGTCTGAACGAAGTGTCGGCTCGGCCGGTTGGATAACGGTTGGAACCCGGTATGGAAATGCCTGATATCCACCCTGGACAGGGGTGGCGCGACGTCTCAAACCGGATTCCAACCATCGTCAAGGCGCGCCTTAACCGGGCGCTCCCACACTGGGCGCCACGTGCCGAAGAGGGAGCCGGACATGGCGGACGTCGCGGTCGAGACCAGCGAACTGCGCAAGACCTACGTGAGCTCGTCCAGGGTGACCGAGGCGGTGGCCGGACTCACCCTGCGGGTGCGAAGGGGCGAGCTGTTCGGCCTCCTCGGGCCCAACGGGGCGGGAAAGACGACGACGATCGGGATGCTCACCACCAGGATCGCCCCGACGGGCGGCGCGGCCAGGGTGGCGGGCGCGGACGTGGTGCGCGACCCCATCGCGGTCAAGCGCTGCATCGGTGTCGTGGCCCAGTACAACAACCTCGACCGGCAGCTCACCGCGGGCGAGAACCTGGAGTTCCGCGGCCGCTACGCCGGGCTGCCCGCGCGGGAGGCCAGGCGGCGGGCGGCCGAACTGCTGGAGCGGTTCGGCCTGGGCTCCCGCGCCGGGTCCAAGGTCACCGAGATGTCGGGCGGCCAGGCGCAGCGCATCATGATCGCGCGGGCGCTGATGCACCGGCCGGACATCCTCTTCCTCGACGAGCCCACCTCGGGCCTGGACCCCCAGACCCGGGTGAACCTCTGGGACATCCTGCGGGAGATCCGCGACGGGGGCCAGACGGTCGTCCTGTCGACCCACTACATGGAGGAGGCCGAGGAGCTCTGCGACAGGGTCGCGATCGTCGACCACGGGACGGTCCTGGCCTGCGGGACGCTCTCCGAGCTCAAGACGTCCACCAGCCTGCGGACCGTGCTGACCCTGACCTACGACGGCGACCCGGAGAAGATCGTCGCGCAGGCCGGGCGGCTGGCGGGCGTCGCGGGCGCCGAGGTCGCCGACAACCGGCTGCGCGTCTTCACCCCGGCCCCGGAGGGCGTTCTGGCCCTCCTGGTGAGCATGGGCCAGGACGCCGGGCTGGCGCTGGCCGACGTCCGGGTCGTCCGGCCCAGCCTCGAAACCGTGTTCCTCGCCCTGACCGGGCGGGAGTACCGGGATTGACCGCCTCCTCGCGGAAGACCTTCCGAACCACCCGAACTACGCGGCCACCGCGCCGCGGTTCCGCCCCGGGGCCAAGGCCCGGGGTCTCCACGCTCAAGGAGATTCGATGACGGCATCGACCATCGCGCCCCCGGCCGCGCCCCCGGCCGCGTCACGCCACTACGCGCGCACCTTCGGCGCGCTGCTCGCCCGCGACCTGCGGGTGCTGCGGCGGGACCTGCGCTCCTTCATGGCCCGAACCGTGGTACAGCCCGTCCTGTTCATCTTCGTCTTCGCCGTGGTCCTGCCGCGGATCGGGTACGGGGCGGGCCAGGGGCTCTCCGCGGACGGGCGCGCGGAGACGTTCGCCACGATCCTGGTCCCCGGCCTGGTCGCCTCGGGCATCGTGCTCCAGGGCATCTTCGCCGTGACGACCCCGCTGGTCATGGAGCTCTCGTACACCAAGGAGATCGACGACAGGGCGCTGGCCCCGATCCCCGTCTGGGTCGTCGGCGTCGAGAAGATCGTCGCGGGCGCGATCCAGGGAATGATCGCGGCGGTGGTGGTCTTCCTCGCGGTGCTTTTCGTGCACGCGCCGGGAGAGGCCCCGAACATCGACTTCGGGCGCTGGCCGCTGCTGGTCGCGGTCCTGGTGCTGTCGTCCCTCCTCACGGCCTGCATCGGCCTGCTCATCGGCACGCTGCTCCCGCCCCAGCAGCTCAGCACCCTGTTCGCGATCTTCATCGTCCCGCTCATGATGCTCGGCTGCGTGTACTATCCCTGGGCGGCCCTGGAGGCGATCCCGTGGCTGCAGACGGCCGTCCTGGCGAACCCGCTCGTCTACGTGAGCGAGGCGCTGCGCGGCGCGCTGAGTCCCGCCGTCCCGCACATGCCCGAGGTGGTCGCCCTGGCCGTCCTCGCCGCGGGAACGCTCACCACGGGGGCGCTGTCGCTGCGGTCGTTCTCCCGGCGTCTGGTGGCCTAGCGGTGGGCGGCGACCTGCCCCGGGACTGGTCCGGCGACCTCGTCGGCCGCGACGCCGAACTCGCCGGCCTGCGCGACCTGCTCGGTTCGGCGCGGCTGGTCACGCTCACCGGCGCTCCGGGGGTCGGCAAGACCCGGATGGCACACGCGTACACCCGCGCCTGGGCCGACGCCTATCCCGGCGGCGTCTGGTTCCGCGACCTGGCCGCCGGTTTCGACGGCCAGGTCGTCCCGGTTCCCCCCGGCCCCGGCCTCGCGGGCGGTCCCGGAGGCTCCGGCCTCGCGGATCTCGGCGTCGTCCCCGGCGAGGGGCCCTCGCTGCTCGTGCTCGACACCTGCGAACGGGTCGCCGACCGGTGCGCCGTGGTCGTCCCGGAGCTGCTCGGCACCCACCCGGGGCTCGGCGTGCTGGCCACGAGCAGGGAGCCGCTGGGCGTCCCCGGCGAGGTGACCTGCCGCCTCGCCCCGCTGGACGGGGTGCTGTCCGCCCGCCTGTTCGCCGAGCGCGCCGCCGCGCAGGGGCGGCCCGCCACCCCG
This sequence comes from Streptosporangium sp. LJ11, assembly GCF_051918945.1. Taxonomy (NCBI): domain Bacteria; kingdom Bacillati; phylum Actinomycetota; class Actinomycetes; order Streptosporangiales; family Streptosporangiaceae; genus Streptosporangium; species Streptosporangium sp. LJ11. The sequence continues at coordinate 21,317 of NZ_JBPXMB010000032.1, read as the reverse complement.
GAGACCGCGGACGCGGTGCGGGAGATCTGCCGCCGCCTCGACGGCCTGCCGCTGGCCGTCGAGCTGGCCGCGGCCCGCTCCGTCATGCTGTCGCCGGCGCAGATCGCCGAGCGGCTCGACGACCCGCTCCGGCTGCTGGCCGGAGGGAACCGCACCGCCCATCCCCGGCACAGGTCGCTGGAGGCGGCGATCGGCTGGAGCCACGAGATGCTGCCCGGCGGCGAGCGGCTGCTGCTGCGCAGGCTCGCGGTGTTCGAGGACGGGTTCGTCATCGACGATGTGGAGGGGGTCTGCGCGGGCGCGGGCATCGGGCCGGACGCCGTCGTCGACCTGCTGGCCATGCTCGTGTCCAGGTCCCTCGTCGAGTGCGACACCGGTGGCGCCGTGACCCGCTACCGGCTGCTGCGGGTCGTGCGCGCCTACGCCCGGCAGGAACTGCGTGCCGGAGACGAGACCGAGACCGTGCGGGCGCGCCACGCCGAGTACTACGCGGCACTGGCCGAGCGGGCGGCGGAGGCGCTCGCCACGGGCGCCGCCGCGCCGCACCTGGAACGCGTCGAGGCCGCCTACGCCAACATGCGGGCGGTGCTGCGCTGGTGCGTGTCCGGAGGACCGACGACGGTCGGGGCGCGGCTGGCGAGCGCGCTGGAGACGTACTGGATCCTGCGGGGCCGCCCGCGCGAGGGGCGCGGCTGGATCGCCTCGCTGGTCTCCGCGGGCGGCGTGGTCCGCGCGGAGGTGCTGGCCGCCGCGGAGCTGAGCGGCGCGGTGCTCTCCTGCGCCCTGGGCGAGTACGCCGACGCCACGGACGCCTGCCGCCGGGCGCTGGCCATGTTCCGCGAGCTGGGGGACGAGGCCGGGCAGACGCGGGCGTTGGCGGTGCTGGCGGGCCTGCGGACGATGGGCGAGCCCGCGTCGGCGGGCCGCACCCTCACCGAGCTCGCCGCCCGGGGCACGGCCCCGATGGGCCACGCGTGGAGCGGCGTGCCCCTCTTCCTGCTCGGCCGCGCCCTTCTCGCCTCCGGCGACCTCGCCGGGGCCCGCGCGGCCCTGGAGCGGTGCGTCGCCGTCGGCCGCAGGCGCGGCTCGGAACTGAACCTGGAGATGGGCCTGCTCGCCCTGGCGCAGGTGGCCGTCTACCAGGGCGCGTACGCGGAGGCCGAGAGCGCGCTCGGCCAGAGTCTGGCCGCCGCCGACCGGATGGGCGACGTCTGGGGGAGGGCCGCGGTGCTCAGGGGGCTGGGGGAGGTGGCCGCCTGTCGCGGCCACTACGGACCGGCCAGGGAGCGGCTCGCCGAGGCGGTCCGCATCGCCCGCTCCGCGGACTCCCCGCCGCTGCTCGGGGACTGCCTCGACACGCTCGGCAGGATGCTGCTCGACGTCGGCGAGTACGAGGCGGCGCGGGAGGTGTTCTCGGAGGTCGTCGAGGTGGGCGAGCGGACCGCCGCCCGGCTGGCGGCCATGGGGCTGGCCGGGCTGGGCACCGCGATCCTGGGCTCCGGCGGTGCCTCCGCGGCCTCCGCGGCCCTCACCTTCGCCGAGGAGGCCATGGCGCGCGCCCGGGAGACCGACGACCGTCCGCTCGCCTGGCGCTGCCTGTTCACCCTCGGCAGCGTCACCCGGCGCGACGATCCGTCCCGTGCCGCCTCCGCGCACCACGCGGCGCTGCGGACCGGAGCCGCCATGGGGCTGCGCGCCCAGACGGCCGACTCGCTGGAGGCCATGGCCGGGCTCGCGGCCGGGCACCGCCGCCACGAGCACGCCGCCAGGCTGTTCGGCGCGGCCCAGTCGCTGCGCGACCGGCTGGGGCTGTCGCGGCCCCCGGCGGTGGCGCCGCAGCACGAGGCGGACCTGGCCGGGGTGCGGGCCGCGCTGGGCGCCGGCGGGTTCGCCGCCCTGTGGGAGGAAGGCACCGGACTGGACGTCGGACAGGCCGTCACCTACGCGGGGCGGGGCCGGGGGCCGCGGAGGGAGGGGGTCGGCTGGGCGGCCCTGACCAGGGCCGAGCGCCAGGTGGCCCTGCTGGCGTCCGGCGGGATGACCAACCGCGAGATCGGCGCGAAGCTGTTCGTGTCGCCCCGCACGGTGCAGGCCCAGCTGTCCAGCGTGTTCGCCAAGCTGGGCCTGTCCTCGCGCAGGGATCTGGCCCGCGAGTACGACTCGCGGGCCAGATCCCTGCGCGGCCGGGACCCCGGCTGGGACCCCGGCCAAGACTCAATCCTCCCCGCGCAGCGTGACGACCCCGGTGGCGTGCAGGATCCTGAAGGCGGAGTCACATACCTCACGGGTCAGCTCGGTGGCTGAGCCCGCCCGCGTCTTGTCCCGCCACTCGCCGACCGTGATCCCCGGGGCCGCCGCCTCGAAGGCCGCCAGCAGCGGCCCGCCCAGCGGGTAGCCCACGGCGCCGCCCCGGGGGAACAGGTAGCCCTGTCGCTCGCGGGCCAGCGCGTCGAAGGTCAGCGTGAAGTCGCGCAGCAGCAGGTGGACGGGGTGGTCCGCCCAGTGGACGGCGTCCGGCGTGACGCCCTCGACGAGCGCGTCGTCGGTGAGCCCCGGCGGGTCCTGCGCCGTCGTCGCCCGCTGGGCACGGACCGCGGCGTCCCAGGCGAGCCCGTCGAGCAGCAGGCTCCGCACCTCGGGCGGCAGGTCCGCCTCCTCGACGCGCGGCACCGGGTCGGCACCCGAGCCCAGGTCGAGGCGCTCGGCCCAGGCCGCGACGTCGCAGCCCGGGACCGCGATGAGGCAGCGCAGCAGCGTGGGCGCGGCGTCCTGGAGCGCCTCGACCCGCCCGGCGAAGACCATCGCCCGCTGGTAGTCCTCGGCGCTGAAACCACGCGACCGGACGACGAGCGGCGGCTGGAAGTCGAGGAACTCGATTCCGTACTGCTCCGCGTACTCGAAGAAGTCGGTCCCCGGGAAGGCCATCAACGGTGCGAAGTGCACCTTCTCCACGCCGCTCTCGTAGGCGAACCGTACGCTGTCGCGAACCTTGTCCGCGTTGTCGCCCGGCATGCCGATGATGATGTCCGCGGCCAGGGCGTGGTTGTGGTGGCGGCGGATGAGGGAGGCGGCCTGGGCGAACCGTCCCCGGTCGAACCTGCGGGCCGCCAGTTGCAGGGTGTCGGCGTCCGACGACTGGATGCCAAGGGTGATCACGCGGCACCCTGCGCGGTTCATCGCCCGCACGTAGTCGAGGTCGACGTGCTTGACGTCCGGGTAGACGTCCACCACCGTCCCCCGGTTGTGCTCGGCGACGATCTCGAAGATCTCCATGGCCCGGTGCCGTGAGATGCCCAGGTGCGCGTCGCACATCCGCAGGTAGGGGATGCCCCCGTCCAGCAGGTAGGCCAGCTCGCGCTCGATCCGCTCCATGGGGAACGCGCGGAGCTTGGGAGCGCTGTAGAGGCAGAACTTGCACTTCTGCCGGCACCCCCGGCCCGTCTCGTACGCCAGGACCGCGTCGGGCCTGCGCCGCAGGATCGGCTCCAGGGGGAGCCTGTCCGCGGTGAAGACCAGCGGCAGCGCGCCCAGGTCGACGTCGGGCGGGTCGTCGTTGTGCACGGGCTCGCCGCTGTCCCGCCGGGTGACGCCCGCCACCGCGCCCAGGTCGCCGTCCCGCGCCAGGGTCTCCAGCAGCCGCGGGTACGCCTCCTCGGCCTCGCCGCGCAGCACCAGGTCCAGCCACGGGTACTCGCGCAGCAGGTGGGCGGCCATCCGCCGGGAGTTGGCCTGGGCGCCGCCCCACACGACGCGGCAGTCCGGCAGGTGCCGCTTGACGATGCGCCCCATCCGGGTGAACTCGTCGTGGTTCCACACGAACGCGGAGAAGGAGATCACGTCCGGCCGGTAGTCGAACAGCCGCGCCATGAACGCGTTGTAGTGCCCCAGGTAGTCCTCGGCCAGGCTGCCCACGTCCTCGTGGAACCAGACCCGGTGCTCGACCTCCGACGGGGAGACCCGGTCGGCCACGGCCGCCCGGATCAGCTCCACCCCCAGCGAGAACCCGTCGTCGTTGGAGTAGACGAGTACGGCCTTCAGGGTCATGACGATCTCCCCAGTGTCACTCTCGGCCGGGCGGAGCGCAGTCCCTCGGCGAGCCGGTCGAAGGCGGCCGTCGCCCGCGCGTGCGTGTCCCGGTAGGCGGCCGCCTCGATCGGGTCGTCGTCCAGCGCGCGCTCCACGATCCCGAGGAGGTCCTCGGTGGGATGCGTGCCGTGGTGCGTCCAGTAGCGGTGCGCCATGCCCAGCTCGGCGGTGAGCTCGTGCAGCTTGCTCGTGCCGTTGCGGCGGCTCCAGAAGGGATCGACCGCCACGAACGGGGTCGCGCCGCGCAGCGCGAGGATCGCGCTGTGGTAGCGGGAGACGAGGACGAGGTCGCAGCGGGCGAAGGCCTCGGTGAGCTCGCCGGCCCCGGTGGACGCGCCGGACACGCCGCCGCCGTCGGAGACGCCGGGGAGGCGGAGCTCCCGGACGCGGGCGCGCGGCACCGCCCGGGCGAACCTGGCACCGGCCTCCTCGTCGCCGTAGATGTTGGGCACCGTGATGAACTCGATGTCGGCGAAGGAGGCCAGCTCGATCAGGGTGAGGCCCAGCTCCGTCACGAATCCCAGCGCCGCGGCGCGCTCCCCGGGTCCCGACGCCTCGGCCATGACCTGCTCCGGCGGCACGCACAGCGCAGGGTCGGCCGCGCCGCGCGCGGCGAGGTTGCGGCCGACGAGGTGGGTGACCAGCTGCGAGGTCACCCCCGGGGCGCCGACGGCGACACCGATCAGCGGACGGCGGCGCCGCCCGGTTCCGGCGGCCCGGGGCGGCGGCGGCTCCAGCGGCTCCAGAGCGAAGGCCGGGTCGGGGACGACCGTCGTGCCCGGCACGCCGGTCGCGGCGTCCATCCGCCGGGCCGCGGCCTCGCTGCGCACGGTCAGGTGGTCGATCCGCTCCCGGACCGCCCCCAGGTAGCCGCGCCAGTCGTCACGCGCGGGCGCCGGGGTGCCGTCCTGCAGGCCCACGCCGTGCCAGGCGACCCACACGCCCGGATCGAACGCCCCCGGGTCGGGTCCCAGGCAGAACACCTGCATGATCGGGTGCCGGAACGGCGGGCCGCTCCACAGGCCGCCCGCCATCACGACGGCGTCGAACGAACCCGCGCCGGGCCAGCGCCCGTCCCGGTCCACCCGGAGCGGCGCGGGGCCGCTCCCGGTGCTCCACGGGCAGAAGTGCCGGAAGGTGGCGTCCGGCAGGCGGCGTGACAGCTGGGCCTCGGTCACCGCCGCCAGCAGCCGGTCGCCGACGTTGGGCAGGCTGCCGCCCGCCCAGATCGCGATCCGCCGGGACACCCCGGTCACCCGCCGATGGGGGACGGCCGGCGCAGACCGAACTCTTCCCAGCCGCGTCGCTCGGAGTATTCGTTGTAGACGCCGCCGCACCGCGCCCGCAGCGGGCAGCCGTCGCAGGGCGGCCCGTACGAGCGCATCTCGTCGTCCATGAACGCGTCGTAGTCGTCCACGACACTGCCCTGGTACATCATCCGGATCGAGCGCGTCCCGTCCTCGATGGCCAGCTCCTCGTGCGGCGCGACCACGCACAGCGGGAAGCCCTCCAGCGTCAGCCGCGCCGGCGACGCGAGCATCATCTCGATCACCGGCAGCAGGTGCGTCCGGGTCTCGGCGACCGTGGGCGCCTGCATGTCCAGGGCGAAGAAGCCGCTGCCCACCGGGTGCAGGTTGGAGATGTTGACGTGGTCGACCCCCAGGTCGACGCAGAGCCGGCAGATGTCCATCAGCCGGCCCATGTTGAGCCGGGTGATGACGGTGTTGGTCCGCACCGCGACGCCCGACCGCTTGGCGTTGCGGATGCCCTCGATCGTCTCGTCGAACCCGCCCGGCGTCTGCGTCAGGCAGTCCTGGACGACCGAGGTGGAGCCGTGCAGCGAGACCACGAACAGCTCCACCCCGTTGTCGGCGAGACGCTGGGTGAACTCCGGGTCCTTCAGGCGCCGCGCGTTGGTCTGGATCTCCACGCGCGGGTACTCCAGCAGCCTGATCGTGCGCAGCAGGTCGAACAGGCGGGGGTGGATCGTCGGCTCCCCGCCGTGCAGGTTCACCGACGTGTAGTCCTGGCCGGAGTTCTCGACGAGGAAGCGGATCAGGTCCTCGTACTCCACGCTGTCGGACTTCGCCAGTGGCGATCCCACGACGCAGAAGCCGCACTTCTCGTTGCACAGGTCGGTCACGTGCATGCTCAGCTGTTTCATGTCCACCTCACACCAGGCCCAGGCGGCTCGCCGCCGAGGCGAAGACCTCGGGGGTGCCGGGATGATCGGTCAGCTTCTCCAGGTACGCGGCCCGTTCGCGCGCCAGATCGTCCTGGACCCCGCGGTCGTACAGCACCCCGTGCAGCGCCGACAGCACGGCGGGCTCGTCGAGCAGCTCGGCGTGGGCGAACGTCGACATGTAGGGGTTGTTCGCCAGGATGGGGTCGAGGAAGCCGTGGAACCCCAGCGGCCACATCCGGAACGGATACATGGGCAGGGTCCGCGACAGCCACGACCGCACGTCCTCCGACAGGCCGCCCAGCTCCGCCTCCACCCGGTCGATGTCCGGCTTATCCGGTACGTCGAATTTGTTGGTCAGCACCAGCCCGGGGATGTCGGACAGCACCGCCCTGGCCAGGGTGGTGGCGGGCAGGTTGAGCGTCAGGACCAGGTCGACCGAGCCCAGCAGCACGTTGAACCGGTGCGGAGAACACGCCGGGATGACGTGCGCGCGGTCGGCCAGCCCCGCCAGCACCGTCGGCACGCTGCCCACGAACACGAAGCGGGCACTGGGCGGCAGCTGCCGCAGGTAGTGCACCATCAGCTCGGGGACCTGGTCGGCCAGCCGGTCGCCGTTCTCGTCGGCGTACTTGTCCTGCTGCCAGCCGGCCACCGCGAGCAGCACCATCCGGTCCTCCTGCGCCATGCCGAACGTCTCGCGCAGGTGGTGGCGGGTGCGGCGGCTGACCCGCTCGTTGCCCTCCCACAGCCGGAACGGGTACGCGCCCGGCTCCGGTTCGAGGTGGCAGATCGGGGCCGGGCGCAGGTGGGCGGGCATGTCCATGATCTTCCGGCTGACGCCCATCGACTTGCCGTGGAAGACGTCCACCGCGAAGTCGGTTCCGGCCCACTCCCAGATGTCGATCGGCATGATCGGCAGGCCGTACCGCTCGATGAACCACGGGTCGACGCCGTAGCGCTTGGGGAACACGCCGCAGTAGGTGAAGTAGTCGGACAGGATGATCGCGTCCGGGCGGAACTCGCGGACCGTCTCGTCCACCAGCAGCGTCGCGAACGCGCGCATCGAGTTGTCGAGCACCAGGTACGGGAACCCGCTGCCGCGCAGCAGCCTCTCCGACATGGGCTCGACGATGAAGAAGCACTCGATCCCGGCCGGCTTGAGCTGGCGGGCCAGCGACATGCCGATGAGCGTCTCGCCGTACCCGGCGCTGCTCATCGCGAAGAACAGGAGTCTCACGGGCTCACCGCCAGAAGTGAGGGGCCCTCCAGGGACCTGCGGACGCCGAACGGCGTGCCGACGTCCTGGAACGTGCCGCCGGGGAACTCGGCCGCCCGGACCCGCAGGCCGTTGCGGACCGCCAGGTCGAAGTAGTGCCCGAGCACCGGCTCACCCGCGGGACCGCCCGCGGTGCCGTTCACCGTGCCGTTCACCGTGCCGTTCACCGTGCCCCGGCCGATGTCCCGGAGCAGTTCCTCGTGCAGGAGCCTCGCGAAGGCGTCCCCCCAGATCGCCGCGCCCCAGGTGTTCATGACAGGCGGGTCGGCGGGCTTGTCGAAGACCCGGTGCACGCGGTCCCCGCGCACGACCACCGGGCCCAGCCGGTGCGCGTCGGGCGTGGGGAAGACCGCGAGCGCGAGGTCCGCGCCCGTCCGCTCGTAGACGCCGAGCAGCCGCGACAGCGCGTCGGACGGGGTGAAGATCGTGTCGGGCATGACGAACACGACGTCGCGTCCCCTGGTCCACCCGTGGGCCAGGTCGAGCGCGCAGGCCAGGCCGCGCGCCTCCTCCTGGAAGAGGTAGGCGACGTCGACGCCGAGGTGGCGCCCGTCCCCGATGTAGGAGACGACCTCCAGCTTCCAGGGGGCCACCACCAGGATCGCGCTGGCGACCCCCGCTCCCGCCAGCGACTCCAGCGCGTACTCCGCGACGGGACGCAGCCGGGCGCCGCCCTCGGCGGGCTCGTACACGATGGGCAGCAGTTCCTTGGGGTAGCGGAGCGGGGCCATCCGGGTGCCCCGGCCGGCGGCGGGTACGAGTCCGACGAGGTTCATGCTCGTCACATGCCACTCCTTACTGGTTGGGGAGCGTCGATCAGCGGCAGGGGGACACCGACCACGGACACGGGAGCGCCGGGCGCGGGCTGGGCGGGGCCCGCCGGGCCGCCGGGCGCGGGCCGCCGCGGGTCCGGCGCCCGCTCGCCGAACCGGACCAGCCGGACGGCGTCGATCAGCTCGCGCTGGAACGGGTCGGCGGCGATCTCGCGCAGCCTGGCCCGCCCGTCGAGCGAGCGGAGCAGCTTGTAGCAGAGGTCGCAGCCGTTGGTGAAGTTCGTCCCCTTGAACAGCTTGCGCACCGCGGGGGAGGACGCGACCATCCGTGCCACGCCCTGCGGCCCGTACACGCGCAGGAACTGGTACTCGTAGTTGTGGTCGGCGTCGTCGAGGATCTCCCGGAACGACTTCTCGTGCAGGTTGCCCATGAAGTAGGCCAGGTCCGACAGCGTGACGTAGGCCCCGGCCTTGCCGATGTGGCAGGCCGACAGGTCGCCGTTCGGATTGATCAGCGGGGTCTCCAGATAGCAGGAGGCCGAGAAGTTCTCCGGGTCGGGGGGGACGCCCACCTGGTGGGCCGTCTTGATGAACGGCGTGGGGATCACCCGGTCCACGTGCACTCGCACCCGGTCCTCGAAGCGCCGGTACAGGCTCCGGATCTGCTCCTCCTCGTGGTCCTCCGCGATGGTGATGCACAGGCTGATCTCCGGGATCTCCCGGGCGATCGCCCCTTCGATCACGTTGACCACGTGCTGGGTGGGCACGCGTTCCTGGTGGTAGACGTCGGTGCTGAGGAACAGCCGGGTCAGGCCGGGCAACTGCCCGAGGATCTTGTCCACCGCGGCGGGCGAGCGTCCCCAGAAGCTGCTGGTGAACACCGAGATCCGCGGTGCGCCGGGATGGCCGGCGGCGGCCCCGACCCCGGACTTGAGCATCCGGAACCGTTGGAAGGGCTCGCCGCCGGTGAAGATGATCTCCGGGATGCCGCTGTCGCACGCCTGTGCCACCCAGCGCCCGATGTCGTCCGCGGTCGGCTGGCGGTCCCGCGTGGAGCCGGTGAAACCGCAGTGCCGGCAGCCTACGGTGCAGATCTCGGTGACGCTGACCAGTATCGAGTTGAAGTGCACGACACCCCCTGGAGAGCTAGTAGTGGCCGCGCGGTTTAGTAGTAGCCACCACCACCGGGCTCCTTGACGGGAACCGTGTGCGCCTGGACGGCGGGCTGGAGCAGGCCGGCACCGGCCAGTTCCTTGATCTGGTCGATCTGGTCGGTGCCGAGGCTGTACTCGGTGGCGACCGACTCGGGGTTGCTGAGCAGCTGCTCGGCGAACGCCGGGTCGGATGCGGCGCGCTGCACGAGATCGCGGACGCGTGGAGACTCGCTCATTGGTCCCTCCCATGGGACGGGGTTTCGTGGGCCGGTCGGGCTTCCCACGTGATCAAGTTACGAATCCGGCGCTCCCCGAACCACCGCCTGGCAGGCGTATTCCGGGCCGGACGGGAGACGGAGGGACCGGTGCCGGACGGCTGATCGCCGCGTCCCCGCGGACAGGACGGCGCGGGCCTCGGCCTACGCGTACGGCCGACCGGCCTAGATTTCCGCGGGAACGGCCTAAGCGGCCGCGCGGGGTGGCCCGTCCGTTCCGCCGGGCGACCGCCGCGCGGCGCGGGCGGCGTACCGTCAGGGCATGCTCAGGCTCGGCGAGCTCGACGCCCTGCGGCGGCAACGCGGGAGGTCGGCGCTGCTCCTCATCACCGACCGCTGCCCCGTCGGCTGCGCCCACTGCTCGGTCGACTCCCGCACCGACGGCCCGCGCATCACCGACCACGCCCTCTTCGAGGAGATGGTCGAGGGGCTCTGCGCGGACGAGGACCTGCGGGTCGTCGGCGTCTCCGGCGGGGAGCCGTTCACGGAGCGGCGCGGGCTCACCTACGCCGCCCGGAGGATCCACGAGTCGGGCAAGGCGCTCGTCCCCTACACCAGCGGTCACTGGGGGGCCGGGGGAGATCCCCCCGGATGGATCCGGTCCGTCCTGGGCAGGTCGGCCTGCGTCGTCCTGGGCGTCGACGCCCACCACACGAGCCCGCGCGCCGCCGTGGCCGCCGCGGCCCGAGCCGTCGCGGACGCGGGCGCGTGGCTCGTGGCCCAGGTGCTGGACGACCCCGCCCAGATCGAGGACGCGCGTGATCTCCTCGCGGGCGCGCTGGGGGCCGGATGGCCCGATCGCGCCGAGATCCACCCGGTCGCGCCCCTGCCGTACGGCCGCGCCCGGGGCCTGTTCCCCGCTCCCCGCCGCGTGACCGGCGAGCGGCTCGGCCGGTGTGCGATCGCGCACACCCCGACGGTCCGCTACGACGGGCGGATCTCGGCCTGCTGCGACGAGAACGTCATCATGGGGGCCGGGCCCCCGGACCTGCATCGCCTGGCCGGCGACCGCGAGGGGGTGCGCCGGGCGCTCGCCGACCTCGCCGCCGACCCGTTCCTCGCGGTGCTGGGCTCACTGGGCACCGGAGCGCTGACCGCGCTGCCTCGCTACCGTGACCTCGCCCACCGGGAGTTCTCCGGCATCTGCGGGATCTGCCGGCACATGCTGAGGCGCGCCGGCGGCGAGCGCGACCCGCTCCTTCGCGCGCTGGCGCTGATCCCGCCGCCCGGCTCCCCGGGAACCTCGCCGCCGGACCCTCCGGAGGTCGCGCCGGCGGGGTCCCCGCCGGCCTCCCCGGGAACCCCGCCCGCCAGGGAGATGCGGGCCTCGCCGCCGCCGCGGCGGGCGGGCGGGCCGTCAGCCGAACAGGGCCCTGCGTAGCGCGACCACCCGCTCGGCGGCGGCCTGGCGGCTGATCTCCGCCTCGGGGATCATCGCGTCGAAGCCGTGGAAGGCCCCCGGATGGAGGTGGAACTCGGTGGAGACGCCCGCCCGCACCAGCCGCAGGGCGTAGTCGAAGCACTCGTCCCTGAAGACCTCCAACTCGCCGACGTCGATGTACGCCGGAGGCAGGCCCGACAGGTCGGACGCCCTGGCCGGGGCCGCGTACGGGGAGACGTCGTCGCCGCCCGCCCGCTCGCCCAGCAGAGCCTTCCAGCCCAGCAGGTTCGCCGCCCGGTTCCACACGATCGCCTCGACGAACTCGTGGCTGGAGGGGGAGGTGTTGCGGTCGTCCAGCATCGGGCAGATCAGGAGCTGGAACGCCAGGGCCGGGCCGCCGCGGTCGCGCGCGAGCAACACGGTTCCCGCGGCGAGGCCGCCTCCCGCGCTGATCCCGCTCACCGCGATGCGCTCCGGGTCGATGCCCAGCTCGGCGGCGTTCTTGGCGGTCCACACCAGGCCCGCGTAGCAGTCTTCGACCGGCGCCGGGTCCGGGTTCTCCGGCGCGAGGCGATAGTCGACCGAGACGATCACGCATCCCAGCTCGGCGACGTACTCGTTGAGGCGCGCGTCCTCCATCTCGACGTCGCCCATGACCATCCCGCCGCCGTGGATCCAGTACAGACCGGGGACGGCACCCTCCTGCCCGGCCGGGCGGTAGATCCGCAGCCGGATGTCGGGATCGCCGTCGGGGCCCGGGACCGTCCGGTCCTCGATCGTGACCCGCTCGTCCGGAGCGAGCGGGGCCATCGCCGCACGCGCCGCGTCCATCTGGACCCGGAGGCCGGGCAGGTCCTCCGGCCGCAGGGCGCCGAGGTCCATGGCGGGCAGGGGGTTCGCCTCGAGGACGGCGGCCAGTCCGGGATCGATATTGGGATGAAGCGCCATGTCACTCACCTAATCAGAAGAAGAGAGGGGCCGGTTCGCGCGATCGGCTCCTTCCGTCGATCATGCGTGAGCCCCGCACTCCCTCACAACCGCAAGGTGGCCGCGATGGGGGACCCGCCGCCCGCCAACCGGCGGGCTGCGGGCCTGCGGGCTGCGGGCGAGAACCGGTGTGACTCCGCGTCGATCGTGCGGGCACCCGCGACCGCGACCGCGGGCGGCGGCGTGCGCGGGTACCGGCGAGACGGATCCGGCCGCCCCGGACCCGTGGCGCGAAGGTCGCCGAGACGGGCCGAGCCCATCCGAATCCATCCGAGCCCATCCGAGCCCATCCGAGCCGGTCCGGCATGACCGCGACCGGTGAATTCCACATCGGTCGCGAGAAACGCCGTCGACGGAAAGGGCGGATAAAACCATTGGCGCCGGAAGCCGCCTTTGCCCTTCAATGGAGAAAAGCCGGAGCACCCGCTCCGCACTCTGGAGAGGAACGACGGTGAATTACGGCGCATCACCGGTGTGGCAGGGAGGGCTTGAGGCGTTCCCGCTGCTCGGCGGCAGTGTTCCGGCCCCCGGACGGCCAGGTGGATGACCCTCGCGAGGGAAACCACCGAGCCGCCCGAGACACCGGTCCAGGCGGTTTCTTCATTTCCGGAACCAGACGACACCGCTTTGACCACCGCGGGCGGGAGCCTGTCTCCCGATTTCGACAAATCCACAGTGCAGCACGTTGAACACGAATTCGTTCACGCACTCTCCCCGGAGGGCGCGAAAGGATTCACCCCGGGAGATTCCCGGAGACACGCCGCAGAGGCCGAATCGGTAAGGCAGCCGGCTTCCACCCGGCAGGACGGGGTTCGAACCCCCGCTGCGGCTCTGCCCTCGCGGGAGCGGGGCATGGGACTGGGACTCGGCGACGGGAGTGGCGACCCCCGCCCGGTCGGCAGGACCGCGGCGCGTCCGGTACGGCCCACGCCAGCCGGCCCGGACGCGTGACGGGGCGTAGCTCAGCAGGAAGAGCATCCGGCCAGGGACCGGAAGGCCGCAGGTTCGAGCCCTGCCGTTCCGACGACACGAACAATGCGGGGAAACGGGCGACACGAGCACGAGCAGCACAGCGAGACGAGCATGACGAGCGAGAGGAGCGGCACGGCAGCACGAGAGCAGCAGGAGCAGTACGAGCAGTACGGCGACATCGTGACACCGGCGTGCCGCGAGGCACGCCCGGCCGCTCTGGCCCAACGGCAGAGGCACCAGGTTCAGGACCTGGGTGATCAGGGTTCGAATCCCTGGGGCGGCACGCGACACGGCGACGGGCGGGTGCCCGAGTGCTCGGGCACCCGCCCGTCGCCGCCGGCCCGGCACTACTCGTCGTGGTGCCAGGGGAGCAGGATGGGTTCGGCGGGGAGGTCTCCGGCCAGAAAACCGGCCAGCAGGGTCCCCAGGCCGAGGGGGAAGACCGCTTCGCGGGTGGTCAGGAGGTCGTGCCGGGTCCACCAGCGGTGCGCCGAGATCACCGAGCGCTCCAGTTCCTCCTGTCCCGAGACGTCGACGGTGTGTTCGCCGACGCGCAGGAAGAAGAACGAGTCGACCGCGGCGACCCGGATGTCGCCGAACCAGGTGAGGCCGGAGGAGCGGGCCACGACGGACCCCATGTGTTCTTCCGTGACCTCCAGTCCCGTCTCCTCGCGCAGTTCGCGGACCGCCGCGGCGACCAGCGTCTCACCGTCGTCCACTCCTCCGCCCGGCGTGATCCAGTAGTGCTCGACGGGCCACTGGGCGGGTGCGGGATACCGGAACAGCAGGAGGCGCTCGTCGGCGTCGACCAGCAGGATCCGGGCACTGGAACGTGAGATGGGGGCGGTCACGTCCCCGATCGTAGAAGGGATCGCCCAGCCCTGCCCCGCCCCAGCCTCGCATTGTCCCGCCCCCGACTCGCGGTGCGGCTTCTCGCACACTCGCCCTCGGCGGGAGTCCGGCCCTTCGCGCGCCCGTCCTCAGGGAGAGCGCGCCCGTCCTCAGGGAGAAAGGCGACGCGAGGTGTCCGCGACCAGCTGGAGCACGACCGGTGCGAGGTCAGGCCGTGCGTGCAGCATCTCCTCCAGGCGTACTCGCCAGGCCGCCGTCTCGGCCGGCCAGGCCTCCTCGCGTTGCAGGCGTAGCCGCGTCTCGGAAAGTCTCGTCTGGTGCGTGGCGCCGAGGGAGCGCCCGAGCATGTCGCTGAGCCACCAGTAGACGTTGCCGTCGGCGGCGTTGACGAAGGTACGCGCGCCCTCCCAGGCCACGCGCGGATGGTGAACGACGTCCATGGCCGGACCGTACGCCCGGTCCCGCCATCCCACAAGGGCCGGTGCGAGCGAGTGCCCGGCCGGGCGGACGCCGGTTCGGTCCGGGTCGCGGTCCCGGCGGTGCGGCCGGATTCTCCTGCGGGGTCACGGCAGGTGGAAAGATGGGCCAATGGGTGCAAAGAGCAGAAACAACGTGGTGATGGTCGGCAAGGAAGACGGACCGCTGCTGATGCTCGCGCACGGGTTCGGCTGCGACCAGAACATGTGGCGCCTGGTGGTGCCCACGCTGGCCGAGAGGTTTCGCCTGGTGCTGTTCGACCACGTCGGGATGGGCCGGTCGGACCTGTCGGCCTGGCAGGCCGAGCGGTACGCGACCCTGGACGGCTACGCCGACGACGTACTGCGGATCTGCCGGGAACTGGACCTCCGGCAGGTGATCTTCGTCGGGCACTCGGTCAGCGCCATGATCGGAGTGCTGGCCGCGGCACGCGAGCCCGACCGGTTCGCCAAGCTGGTCCTGCTCACCCCCTCGCCGCGCTACCTCGACGACGGCGACTACCGGGGCGGGTTCAGCGAGGCCGACATCGAGGAGTTGCTGGAATCCCTCGACAGCAACTATCTGGGCTGGTCGGCGGCGATGGCACCGGTGATCATGGGAAACCCCGACCGCCCCGAACTGGGCGAGGAGCTGACCAACAGCTTCTGCCGCACCGACCCGATGATCGCGTCCGTCTTCGCGCGCGCCACGTTCCTGTCCGACAACCGCGCAGACCTGGCCAAGGTGAAGCTGCCGACGCTGGTGCTCGAATGCGCCAGCGACGTCATCGCCCCCCGGGAGGTGGGGGCGTTCGTGCACGCCCGGATTCCCGGAAGCCGGCTGGTCACCCTGGACGCCGTCGGGCACTGTCCGCAGCTGAGCGCCCCGCAGGCCACCGCCCAGGCGATCGCCTCCTTCGCGGCCGACCGGTGATGTCGGGCACCGGGGCCGTTCCCGGACCGACTGATTCCGGTAACCACAGCGTCCCGCGGGCACGGTTCAACGCGCTGCTGGAGGACAGCGCCGAGGACCTGTACGAGAACGCGCCGTGCGGTTACCTGTCCACTCTCCTGGACGGTCAGATCGCCAAAATCAACACCACGCTGCTGACCTGGCTCGGCTACACCCGCGACCAGCTGGTGGGCCGGCGTCGCTTCAGCGACCTGCTCACCGTCGGCGGCAAGCTGTACCACGAGACGCACTTCGCGCCCCTGCTGCGCATGCAGGGCGAGCTCGGCGGGGTCGCCCTGGACCTGCGGGCCGCCGACGGCACCCGGCTGCCGGTGCTGGTCACCTCGGTCCTCAAGACAGGCACCGACGGCGAGCCCCTGCTGATCCGCACCACCGTCTTCGACGCCCGCGACCGCCGCGCCTACGAACGCGAGCTGCTGCGCGCCCGCCAGGAGGCCGAGCACGAGCGCGAGCGCCTCAAGCGCCTGGTGACCACCCTGCAGCGCAGCCTGCTGCCCGCGGTCCTCCCGGCGGTGCCCGGACTGGAGGCCGCCGCGCACTACCACATCGCCTCCGCCGACCAGGTCGGTGGAGACTTCTACGACCTTTTTCCCCTCGGCGACGGCCGCTGGGGTGCCTTTTTGGGCGATGTGTGCGGCAAGGGGGCCGGAGCCGCGGCGCTGACCTCCCTGACCCGCTACACCCTGCGCGCGGCGGCCGTCCACGCCCCCGACCCCGTCGAGGTGCTGGCCACCCTCAACACCGTGCTGCGCCAGGAGTACACCGGTGACGACCTGCGCTACTGCACTGTCATCTTCTGCCTGCTCACCCCGGACGGCGACGGCTTCACCCTCACCCTCGCCAGCGGCGGCCACCCCGCCGCCCTGCTGATGCGCGCCGACGGCGGGGCCGACTACCGGCCCACCCCCGGCGGCCTGCTCGTCGGAGTCCTGCCCGACGCGCGCTTCGCGGCCACCACCACCAGGCTCGCGCCCGGCGACACCCTGTTGCTCTACACCGACGGCCTGACCGAGGCCCGCGTCGACGCCGAGGGCAACCGCCACAGTGAGGAGGCCCTGCGGGACTTCGCCGCGGCCCTCGCCCCCACCACCGCGACCGGCGCCATCGCCGCGGTGAAGGAGTTGCTGGACTCCTTCGGTGACGGCCTGGACGACGACACCGCCGTCCTGGCCCTCGGCGTTCCCGCCCCGGCCGGCGAGGAGGAGCGATGAGCGAGCTGAGGGTCGCCACCCGCGGCACCGGCACCGGCCCGGTGCTCGAGGTGGCCGGTGAGCTCGACTTTCTCACCGCGCCCCGGCTGCGCGAGGCGCTCCGGAGCATCGCCCCGCTGCCGGGCCAGCGGCTCGTCATCGACCTGGCGGGCCTCACCGCGTGCGACTCCAGCGGCATCACCGTCCTGCTCGTCGCCCGCAACCGTGCCCTGGAGGCCCACGCCGGCATCGTGCTGGCCGCCATCCCCGATCACCTGGCCCGCGTCTTCCGCATCGTGGGCCTCGACCAGGTCTTCGCCGTCTCCCACCCTCTGGAAACGGATTTCCCGGACTCCCACGCCCTCGCGGACCCCGCCGCGGCCGACCCTGACCCCGACCCCGACGCCACCGACCTCGACCCCGACGCCGCCGACGCCGACGCCTCGCGGCGACGGACCGATGGGTGATGATGGGCAGGTGGAGCGGCTACCGGTGATCGATGTCAGCGCCCTGGTGCGGGGCGGGTCCCACGCGGAACGCGAGCGGGTCGCCCGCGAGATCGAGCGGGCCTGCCGCGACACCGGGTTCTTCTACGTCTCCGGCCACGGGGTGCCGCCCTCGCTGCTCGACCGCCTCGACACCGCCGCCCGCCGCTTCTTCTCGCTGCCCCCCGAGGTGAAGGCGGAGATCTCCATGGAGCGGGGAGGCCGTGCCTGGCGAGGGTTCTTCCCGGTGGGCGGCGAGCTCACCTCCGGTCGTCCCGACCTGAAGGAGGGCGTCTACTTCGGGACCGAGCTGCCCGAGGACGACCCCCGCGCCCGGCTGCCGCTGCACGGCCGCAACCTGTTTCCCGCCCGGGTGCCCGAGCTGGGCGAGGCGGTCCTCGAATACCTCGACCGGCTCACCGATCTCGGGCAGTCGGTCATGCGTGGCGTCGCGCTCAGCCTCGGGCTCGCGGAGGACTACTTCGCCACCGGCTACACCGCCGACCCCACCGTGCTGTTCCGGATCTTCCACTACCCTCCGGCCCCGCCCGCCTCCGACGGGTGGGGGGTGGGGGAGCACACCGACTACGGCCTGCTCACCCTGCTGGCCCAGGACCGCAACGGGGGGGGGCTCCAGGTGCACGCCGGCCGCGGCTGGATCGAGGCTCCGCCGATCCCTGGCACCTTCGTGTGCAACATCGGCGACATGCTCGACAGGCTCACCGGCGGCTTCTACCGCTCGACCCCGCACCGGGTGCGCAACGTCAGCGGGAACGAGAGGCTGTCGTTCCCGTTCTTCTTCGACCCCGCCTGGGACGCGGAGGTGCCCCCGCTGCCCTCGCGGGAGGCCGCCGGCGGCGGCCGTGCCCGCTGGGACGGCCAGGACCTGCGCGTCTTCACCGGAACCTACGGTGAGTATCTGCTGGCCAAGGTCTCCAAGGTCTTCCCGCGGCTGCGGGAGGACGTGCTCTGACCTCGCGCTAGGGGGGCCGCTCCGAAGGGGACCGCGAGCCTCAGGCTCCGGAGGGCTGCGGCGCGGGCCTCATGATCGCGGTGGGGTCGTTGACGATCTGGTTGATCACCACGTTCGCGGCACCCCGGGAGGCCGCGCCGAAGCCGTGGTCGGAGGCGACGAAACGGCAGCGGGCCGCGGGGCCCGCGACGACCAGGCGCTCCAGCTCCGCCTGCGCGAAGGGGAGCATCCAGCCGGCCAGGGTGGCGAAGTAACCGCCGACGACGATCACGCGCGGGTTGAAGAGGTTGACCAGTATCGAGCCGCCGAGCCCGAGCCAGCGGCCGACCTCCGCGACCGCGACCAGCGTCTGCCTGTCGCCGGCGGCGAGGTCGCGGGCGATCTCGGCCACCCGCTCCTCGGGATCGGGCACCGGGCCGGAGCCGAGGCCGTACGCCCGCTCGGGGGTCGCCATGCGCACCAGCGCGGCCAGGCCGACCTTCGTCTCCCAGCAGCCGAAGCGCCCGCAGCCGCAGCGCCCGCCACTCGGGTCGACCGGCAGGTGCCCGACCTCGCCGGAGAAGCCGTCCGCCCCGCGTAGCAGCCCGCCGTCCACGATGATGCCGCCGCCCACGCCGACCTCGCCGGTGAGGTAGACCATGTCGGCCGTACCGGCCGCCACCCCGGAGGTGTACTCGGCGAGGGCGGCCAGGTTCGCGTCGTTGTCGACCGTCACCGGCACGCGCAGCGGGCCGAGGGCGGAGGACAGCCGGGCGGCCAGCGGCACGTCGTGCCAGTCGAGGTTGGGGGCGAAGGCCACCACCCCGTGGTCGACGTCGACCAGGCCGGGGACCGCCACCCCGATGCCCGCCGGGGCGGCCCCGGCGCGCGTCATCTCCTCGATGGCGTCACGGGCCGTGAGGCCGAGCTCGCGGAGCGAGCGGCTGGGGCCGCTGCCGGCCGCGTCGAAGCCCAGGCGGCGGTCGACCAGGACGTTGCCTCCGAGGTCGACGCCGTGCACGGCGATGTAGTCGACGTTGAGCTCCAACCCGAGGGCGCCGATGTGCGCGCCGTGCAACGCCACCGCCCGCCGGGGGCGGCCGACCGCGCCCGCGTGGTCGACGCCCACCTCCTGGACCAGCCGCCGGTCGAGGAGCTCGACCATCAGGTTGGAGACGGTGGCCCGGTGCAGGCCGGTGGCCTCCGCGATGTCGGAGCGGGAGGTGGACCCGTGCTCGCGCAGGTGGCGCAGGACCAGGGAGAGGTTCGTCCGGCGGAGCGAGGCGTGACCCGCGGCCTGGGGCGCGCCGCCCACCGTGCGGGCCTGGTGCTGCTCCTGGATCACACGGTCACCTGGCTTTTATTTGTCTCGGATAGAAATTAATTGGATTTGTAACACAGAGGTGTCCTGGCGCGCACCACGAGCCCGGTAACAACTCGATATCTGTCGTTCGTGTGACGTAACCGGAGTAAATGGGCGATCGTGTTACGAAAACGTTACGTAGATCGAAACGTTTCGGACCTTGCGCCCCCGTCCGAACTGAGCCTTTAATTCGGCCAGTCATGCAAATTAATTGAGGGAGTGGCGTGCACCGTAGCTGGACCGGCAGTCGCAACGGCGGTTCGACGAGCTCGAACAGGTCGGCCGGCACCCCCGCCGACCAGGCCACGGTGCGCCGGTCCAACCTGTCCCTGGTGCTGCGTCACGTCAGCGAGTACGGCCCGCGCTCCAGGTCGGTCGTCGCCATGGAGACCGGCCTGAACAAGACCACGGTCACCAGCCTCGTCAGCGAGCTGCAGGCCCGCGGCCTCCTCAAGGAGATCGGGCCACAGCACGCGGGCGCCGTCGGCCGCCCCGGGCTGGCCCTCGCTCTGGACGGCGCCGGTGTCGGCGCCCTCGGCCTCGAGGTCAACGTCGACTACATCGCCGCCTTCGCCACCGACCTGGGCGGCCGGGTGCTGATCGACCGGCGGGTGAGCTTCGACGCCATGGGCCGCGACTCCGAGCGCTCCCTGACGGAGCTGGCCCGGGTGATAGGGGAGGCGATGGCCGAGCTCGACGTCCTGGAGGTCAGGATCGCCGGGATCACCGTGGCCGTCCCCGGTCTCGTCGACACCGCCACCGGCACCGTGGACGTCGCCCCCAACCTCGGCTGGTACGGCGTCCCCGTGGCGGAGTGGCTGGTCCGCGCCGGAGTGCCCCCGAACGTGCCGATCAGCGTGGACAACGACGCCAACCTGGCGGCCCTCGCCGAGTACACCTCCGGGGTGGCGGCCGGTACGGCCGATCTCGTCTACCTCACCGGCGAGGTGGGCATCGGCGGCGGCGTGATCTCGGGCGGGCGCCTGCTGAGCGGTGCCGACGGCTTCGCCGGCGAGGTGGGCCACGTCATGGTCGACCCCTCCGGCGAGCGCTGCGGCTGCGGCCGGATCGGCTGCTGGGAGACGAAGGTCGGCCTGGCGGCGCTGGTCCGGATGGCCACCCCCGACCACGCCTACGGCATGCACGACGGGGTGATGCGCGACCCGGAGGAGCGGCTGGCCGAGATCGAGCTGCGCTGGGCCGCCGGCGACCCCAGGGTCGACCTGGCCATCGGAGAGGTGGGCCGCTGGCTCGGGCGGGGCTCGGCCACGCTGGTCAACCTCTTCAACCCGCGCGTCATCGTCATCGGCGGCTACTTCGCCAAGCTCGCCGACCGGCTCATCCCGGTCGCGCAGGCGGAGCTGAAGCGGCTGGGCGTGGAGGGATCCGTCGCCCGCTGCGAGTTCGTCGCCTCCGATCTCGGCTTCGGCGCGGCCTCGCGCGGCGCCGCCGGGATCGTCACGGAGAGGGTGCTCTCCAACCCCACCGCCATCGATGTCCGCCTGGCGACACCGGCACCCGAGAAGGAGCGCGAATGAGACGCCATACCTCGTGAGAACCCGGTATCGCCCCCTGAGCATCCCGTCCGTCCGACCGGAAAACCGGATTCGTGACGCCGTCGTTCACGCCGACCTCGGCGGCGCCACGCTGGTGCTGTCCGGCCCGGCCGGACGGGCGGGATCCCTTTTGTCGACTAAGTCCCTTTTGTCATAGAAGTTCGCAGCAAAATCCCCATCGAGATTCTGTCGTGAAGATCCACGGAGGCCCCCCATGCCGGAGCCGTCAACCGACTCGGCACCCCTCCTCGTGATGCGAGGAATCGTCAAGCAGTTCCCCGGAGTGCGCGCCCTCGACGGCGTCGACCTGGAGGTCCGCGCGGGCGAGGTGCACTGCCTGCTCGGCCAGAACGGCGCCGGGAAGTCCACGCTGATCAAGACTCTGGCGGGCGCTCACCAGCC
>NZ_JBPXMB010000031.1:0-94445 GCF_051918945.1 Streptosporangium sp. LJ11 | reverse complement strand
TGCGAGTTCCTGGTGGGCCAGGACGGCACGATCTCCTTCCTGGAGGTCAACACCCGCCTGCAGGTCGAGCACCCGGTGACCGAGGAGGTCGCGGGCGTCGATCTCGTACGGGAGATGTTCCGCATCGCCGACGGTGAGGAGCTCGGCTACGGCGACCCCGTGCTGCGCGGCCACTCGATCGAGTTCCGGATCAACGCCGAGGACGCCGGGCGCGGTTTCCTGCCGGCCCCCGGCACGATCACGCGCATGAGCGCCCCCTCGGGGCCCGGGGTGCGTCTGGACGCCGGCTACGAGGCGGGCATGACCGTCCCGCAGTCCTTCGACTCCCTGATCGCCAAACTGGTGGTGACCGGGGCCACCCGGGCGCAGGCCCTGGAGCGCTCGCGCAGGGCCCTGGCCGAGTTCGAGATCGGCGGCATGCCGACCGTGCTGCCCTTCCACCGGGCCGTGGTGGCTGATCCGGCGTTCACCGGCGCCCCGTTCTCGGTGCACACCCGGTGGATCGAGACCGAGTTCGACAACACGATCACGCCGTACGAGGGAGAGCCGGACACGGCCGAGGAGCCGGGCGAGCGGGAGCGGATCACCGTCGAGGTGGGCGGCAAGCGGCTGGAGGTGGTGCTTCCCCCGGGGTTCGCCGCGGGAAACGCCGGGAGCGCCGGGAGCGGCGGGAGCGCGGCCGCGGGCCGTGCCTCGAAGGCGCCGCGCCGGGGCGGCGGGGTGGCCAGGAAGGCCACGAGCGGGGACTCGCTGGTCAGCCCGATGCAGGGCACGATCGTCAAGGTCGTGGCCGCCGACGGCGACACCGTCGCGGCCGGTGACACGATCGTCGTGCTGGAGGCGATGAAGATGGAGCAGCCCCTCGCCGCCCACAAGGCGGGCACCGTCACGGGACTGGCCGCGTCGGTCGGCCAGAGCATCACCTCGGGCGCCACGATCTGCGAGATCAAGGACGCCTGAGCGCGCCCGCGGGCCGGGGCAGGCACGACGATCGGATACCGGGTGCCCGAGAGATGCCTGACGCGGGCCGTGAGGGGATACGGTCGAGGGGTAGGGAACTCTGCCGCCCGCTCATTCGTCTTCAGGACGAAGGAGGCTTTCTGCCGTGACCACCACAAAAGCCGCGCCAGGTCGTTTCGGTGCCACGATCATGGCATTGTTCGCCGGGCTACTGGCCATGTTCATGATCGCCCCGGCGGCCCACGCCGCGGCGCCAGATCCAAGTGCGATCGTCTCGGAGCTGAAGGACGGGGACAACTTCTACGTTGATCCCGCGGCGGGGCTGCCCCCCAACGCCGTCGACGCCATGCGCGGCGCGGCCGACCAGACTTCCTCCGTCTACGTGGCGATGCTGCCCGAGGGCTCGATCAGCAGCCAGTCCCAGGCGAGGACCCTGCTGAGCTCGCTCCTCAAGGGCGTCGGGTCGAAGTCCACCGTCCTGGTGATGAGCGGCAAGACCCCGTTCGGCGTCACCAACGTCAGGGGCGTCGACGTCGACGAGCTGCTCGGACGGGCCAAGACCACCGGCAGCCCGACCGACAACGTGATCAACTTCGTCAAGCTGGCAGACGAGGCGGCCGTCGGCGCCGGTGCCCCGTCCGGTTCCTCCGGCTCCTCCGGCGGCTCCAGCGGGGGCGTGCTGGTCGGCATCCTGGTGCTGGCCCTGGCCGGCGGCGCGGGCATCTTCCTCTACTCCCGCAAGAAGAAGAAGCAGCGTGAGGAGCGCGAGGCCGCCGAGCTGGCCGCGGTCAAGCAGACCGTGGACGAGGACGTCACCAAGTTCGGTGAGGAGATCACCGACCTCGACACCGACGTGAAGCTGCTCAACGACGGCGGCGACCACCAGCAGGACTGGCAGCGCGCCCTCGACTCCTACGAGCGTGCCAAGGTGGAGCTCGCGGCGGTCAAGCGCCCCGACGAGTTCCGCGGCGTGACCACCGCGCTGGAGGAGGGCCGCTACGCCCTCGCCTGCGTGAAGGCGCGCGTCAACCACCAGCCGGTGCCCGAGCGGCGCTCCCCGTGCTTCTTCAACCCGCAGCACGGCCCCTCCGCCCGCGACGTGCGCTGGGCCCCGCCCGGCGGCGCGCTGCGCGACGTGCCCGCCTGCGCGGCCGACGCCGAGGCCGTCGAGCGCGGCTTCGAGCCGCAGACGCGCGAGGTCATGGTCAACGGCCAGCGCCGCCCGTACTACGACGCGGGACCGGCCTACCAGCCCTACGCCTACGGCTACTACGGCGGCTTCGGCGACGTCATGACCGGCATGCTCGTCGGCACGATGATGGGCAGCATGATGAGCGGCGGCTTCGGCTACGGCGGTTACGGCGGCGGCGCCGAGAGCGGCACCGACTTCGGCGGCGGCGGAGGCGACTTCGGCGGCGGCGGCTGGGGTGACTTCGGCGGCGGAGGCGACTTCGGCGGCGGAGACTTCGGCGGGGGCGACTGGTAGCCGTCCACGGCGAGCCGATCGGCAGGACAGGCAGGACGGAACGAACGTGACGCCGACGGGCGCGCTCTCCGGGAGGGGAGCGCGCCCGTCGGCGTCACGGAGGACTCCCGGTCGGGTGTCGTCGCGAACGGTGAGTCCCGGCCGGAGCAGGATGCCGTCGGGGACGGCCGGTCAGGTGCTGTCGCGAACGGTGAGTCTCGGCTGGAGCAGGGTGCCGTCGGGGACGGCGCGGCCTTCGAGCTTCTCCATGAGCAGCCGGACCGCCTGGCGGCCCACCTCCTCGGCCGGGATCAGCACCGAGGTGAGCGGCGGGCTGGCGCGTTCCGCGATGTCGTCGGGGCAGATCGCCACCACGGCGATGTCGCCGGGCACCCGCCTGCCGTACTGGCGCAGTGCCCCCAGCACGTGGCCGACCGCGGCCTCGTTGTGCACGACCAGCCCGGACAGGCGCGGCCTGGCGTCGAGGAGCCCGGCGATCGCGGTGGACACCTGGTCGAAGTTCTCCTCGCACGGCAGGGCCACCCCGGTCAGGCCGGTCTCGGCCACGGCCGCGGCGAAGCCCTCCCGGGTGCGGCGGGCGAAGCCGGTGCCCCGCTCGTAGACGACCGAGGGCGCGCCGAGCAGCGCGACCTCCCGGTGCCCGCGCTCGGCCAGGTGCTCCACGCAGAGCGCGCCCGCCCGCGCGAAGTCGAGGTCGACGCAGGTCAGACCGGCCGAGGCGGCGGGGAACCCGATCAGCACGCTGGGTTCGGCGAGTTCCCGCAACAGCGGTACCCGGCTGTCGTGGAGCTCCACGTCCATCAGCACCAGCCCGTCGACCAGCGCGCTCGCCGCCGCCCTGCGGAGCCCGTCGGAGCCCTCGTCCGCGGTGAGCAGCAGCACGTCGTGGTCGTAGCGCCGCGCGGCGGTGACCACCGAGGTGGCGAACTGCATCAGCACCGGGACGTGCACCCCGGCCCTCAGGGGCAGGACCAGCGCGATGACGTTGGCGCGCTTGCTGGCCAGGGCCCTCGCCCCGGCGTTGGGGTGGTATCCCAGGACCCGCACGCTGTCGAGCACCCGGCGCCGGGTGTCGGCCGAGATCGCGCGTTTCCCGCTGAGCACGTACGACACCGTGCTCACCGCGACCCCCGCGTGCCTGGCGACCTCGCTGATGGTCACCGCCCGCCCGCTCACCCGGCCTCGCCGAAGCTCAGGGAGGCGACGGTGATCCCCGCATTCTCGAACACCACATAAAGATCGTGGACTCCCCTCGCCTCCGCAAGTCCGGTGCGCACCTCGACGAGGTCGTGGCGGCCCGCGCGGGGGACGGGGAGGTCGCCGGCGACGGGTCCGTAGAGGGGGTCGTCCAGGCGCAGAGTGATCACTCCGCCCTCCTCTCCGGCGGCGACGGCGGCGCAGGAGGCGGCCCCCTCCCCCAGGTCGACCGCGCGGAACACGATCCAGGCCCCCTCGGCGGTGGACCGCACGGCGTCGCCGGAGACCCTGGCCGCGTCCACGAACGTCACCGAGTCGTACTCGTCGTGGTCCACGGCGGCGATCGGGCCCGCGAGGGCGTCGCGCGGCGGGATCCGCTCGCCGTCGACGTGGAAGGGGGCGCACAGCCGGATGTCCCGCGAGGAGCGGCCGATCATGATCTTGTGGGGGGCGTCCTCGACGACGAACCGGCCCCTGGTGACGTCCCAGAAGGCGAGTTCCGCGATGTCGAGGCCCCAGTCGACCCGGGTGCTCTCACCGGGGGCGAGGCGCACCTTGACGAAGCCGCGCAGGCGGCGCAGCGGCTGCTTGACCCGGGAGCGCCGCTGGCGGGTGTAGATCTGGACGACCTCCACCCCCTCGCGGGAACCGGTGTTGGTCACGGTGACCGAGGCGGTGACCCTGCCGTCGCCGCCCTCCACCGAGACGGCCAGGTCGGCGTAGTCGAAGGTGGTGTAGCCGAGGCCGTGGCCGAAGGGGTAGAGCGGGGTTCCCCTGAAGTACTGGTAGGTCGCGTCCGAGGCGATGATGTCGTAGTCGAACAGGTCGGGCAGCTCGTACGCCGAGCGGTACCAGGTCTGGGTGAGCCTCCCCTCGGGGGCGGCGTCGCCGAACAGCACCTCGGCCAGCGCGTGCCCGTACTCCTGGCCCCCGTGCGAGGACCACAGCACCGCGGGCGGGTCGTCGATGTCCCAGGTCACCGGGTAGCCGCTGCTGATCACCATGACGGTTCTCGGGTTGGCCTCGCGCACCGCCGCGACCACGGCCTGCTGCGCGGCGGGCAGCGCGAGGTCGAGGCGGTCCTCGGTCTCCCTGCCGTTGACCAGCGGGTGGTCGCCGACGACCACCACGGCCACGTCCGCGGTCGCGGCGAGCGCGGCGGCGGCCTCGGCGCCGCGCACGACCCGCTCCACGGTGAACCAGGCGGCGGCGTCGGCGTCGGCGGCCAGGCGGAAGACCTCGCCGTCCAGGGCGAGGTAGCGGCCGGTGGAGATGTGCCGGAGCGCGAGCGCGCCACGGGGGCGGTCCTCGGTGCGGAAGGTCTGGCGCACCTCCCAGCCGTTGGGACCCGGCTGGTCGTTGACCAGCACCCCGTCGTCGTCGACGGACAGGTGGCGCCCGGTCGCCACGGCCCGCAGGGCGTAGCAGCCGCCGCCCCAGTCGAACAGGTCGAACAGGCCGGGCTCGTCGCCGACCCCGAGCGGACCCCCGTCGGGGTCGGCGACGACGTGACGGCCGTTCACGCCCTCCGCGCCGCCGTCCACCGAGAGGGTGATCCGGTCCACGGCCTCGCAGAAGACGGTCTCGCACCGCTCGGCGAGCCCGGCGCGGGCGGTGACGGCGTACGGGAGGGTCCCGGAGTACCAGTCCTCCATGAGCGTGTCGCCGAGCTGGCCGATGACCGCGATCCTGCGCACCGAGGCGTCCAGCGGCAGGACGCCGTCGTTGCTCAGCAGCACGATCGAGCGCCGGGCGGCCTCGCGGGCCAGGCTCTGGTGCTCGGGGCAGTTGACGACCGCCTCGGTGATGTCGTCGTACGGGGTGGAGGGGTCGAACTCGCCCAGCCGGAAGCGGACGGACAGCGTGTGCCGTACGGCGGCGTCGACGTCCGCCTCGGTGAGCAGGCCGCGCTCCAGCGCGGCGCGGAGGTGGCCGAGGGTGGCCTCGGGGCGGTCGTCGTCCTGGGTGAAGCTGTCGAGCCCCGCCCTGATCGCGTGGGCGTACGCCTCGGGGAGGTCGTCGTGGTAGCCCTGCAGGCCGGTGAGGTTGGCGGGCGCGTAGGCGTCGCTGACCACGAGGAGGTCGTCGGGCGCCCAGGCCCGCAGCACCTCGCCGATCAGCGGGCTGAGGTGGGCCGGGCGGCCGTTGACCAGGTTGTAGGAGGGCATCACGGCGACCGCGGCGCCGCTCTCCAGGGCGGGCCGGTAGGCCGGGAGCTCGTACTCGCGCAGCACGCGGGGCGGCAGGTCGCTGGAGGTGACGCAGCGGTCCGTCTCGTTGTTGTAGCCGAGGAAGTGCTTGAGGGTGGGCGCGGTCTTCAGCACCGTGGGATCGCTCCCACGAAGGCCGGAGGCGTACGCCGTCGCCATGACACCGGTCAGCCACGGGTCCTCGGAGTAGCCCTCCTCGTTGCGGCCCCAGCGGGGGTCGCGCAGCGGGTTGACGACCGGGGCCCAGACGTTGAGTCCCGCCCCCGCCGGATCCTTGTGGTGGAAGGCCAGGACCTCGTCGCTCGTCGCCTCGCCGACCCGCCGGACGAGGTCGGGGTCCCAGGTGCTGGCCAGCCCGACCGCCTGCGGGAACACCGTCGCCGGGCCGAGCCAGGCGAGGCCGTGCAGCGCCTCGGTGCCGGTACGGAACGGACCGACCCCGAGGCGCTCCACCGGCTGCTGGTACTGGTGCAGCAGCCCGATCTTCTCCTCCAGGGTCAGCCGGCCCCGCAGGTCCGCGACGCGCCGCGCGAGGGGGAGTTCCGGGTCACGGAACGGTTCGTTCATCGGGGACCATCCCTTTGAGAGCGTCGAAGCGCTTCGATTCCGACGTGGTTCCAACAGGGTGCAGACGGGGTTCCGACAGGGTTCCGACCTGGAAGGACGCCTCAGTCGAAGCGCTTCGACAATCGGTCAGGGAAAACTCCGTCTCACCCGCGCGCTCCGGCGTCCGTTTCGCGCGTGTTTCGAACGGAGCTTCCCTGAAGGGTGCACTCCTGTGCGGCCAAGGTCAAGAGGCGGCGGCAAACGGTTGCGTTCCACCGGGAAGCCGGAGCGCAAGACCGCCTGTGAGCGACCCGGGCCCTCGGGATCCGGGTCAGGAGATCCGCCGGGAGCATCGTGAAACCAGCTGAAAACAGCGTGGATCCCAGGCGGCGTCCGTCCGGCACGGTGTCCGTCGCGGCGTCAGCGGGACACGGGCCGGCGGATCACGAGACCCGCGGCAGGCGTCCGGAGTCCACCGAGTCGAGCACCCGGGCGGCGCCTCCCAGCGCGGCCGCCCCGTACCCGAGTGTGGAGGCCACGACCCGGCAGCCCCCGGCGTCCGGGGCGATCGTGCGCCCCCGGGTCTCGGCCTCCACCGAGGGCAGCAGCCACGGGGCGAGCGGCACGTAGTAACCGCCCAGGATGACCACCTCGGGGTTGAGCAGGTTGGTCATCAGGGCCACGCCCTTGCCGAGGTTGTGGCCCACGGAGCTCAGGAGGGCGAGCGTGCGCGCGTCGCCCGCGCGGGCCAGCCGCACCACCTCGTCGAGCTCGATCTCGACCTCGGCGGGCGAGATCGCGGCGTGTTCCAGCACCGCGCCGATCCCGGCGACGGCCTCCAGGCAGCCCAGGCGCCCGCAGCGGCACTCGGCGCCGAAGGGGTCGAGCTGGATGTGGCCGATCTCGCCGCTGTACCCCTGGCCGCCGCGGCGCAGTCGCCCGTCGAGGATGACCCCGGCCCCGACGCCGATCTCGCCGGTGAGGTAGACCAGGTTGGCCGTCCCGGCGTGCGGGCCGAAGCGGTACTCGGCCAGGGCCGCCAGGTTGGCGTCGTTGTCGACCTGGACGGGGAAGCCCGGGTCGCGCAGGGCCTTGGTGAGGTCGCCGCAGAGGTCGGCGTCGCGCCAGCCGAGGTTGGGCGCGATGCGCACGGTGCCGTCGGCGCCGATCAGTCCCGGCACGCCCACGGTCAGCCCCAGGACCTGGCGCTCCTCCTTCGCCATCCGGGTCACGACGCGGCGGACGATCCCCGCGACGGTGGCCATGGCCTGGCCCGCCGTGCCGGCCGCGCCGGAAAAGGACCTGCGCCAGGACAGCAGCCTCTCCCCCGACAGGTCCACCGCGACCGCGGTGACGTAGTCGACGTTGACCTCGATGCCGATCGCCGCGTACGGCGAGCCGTCGAGCACGAGCATCGTGGCGGGACGGCCGACGCGGTTCTCGGTCAGGCCGGTCTCCCTGACCAGGCGGCGGTCGATCAGATCGGCGACGAGGCTCGACACGGTCGCCTTGTTGAGACCGGTGGACGCCGCGATGTCGGCCCGCGAGCACGGCGCGTGCTCTCGCACGAACCTCAGCACGACGGCGAGGTTGGTGGCCCGCACGTCGGCGAAGTCGGCCGGCCGCGGGTCAGTCGTAGATGTGATCAAGGTGAGTCCCGCTCCCGCTCGGCCAGGCTGGCCCCATCATGCCCCATCGTTCACCAATCCGTGACCGCTCCCCGGCGCCCCGCGATCGGCGGTCCCTTGTGGCGGCGGCCACCCTCGACTAATTTGTTTGGTCGAAAGACTAACTAATTCTACCCCGGAGCCGTTCCCCACGACACCCCGGATCCGTCTCGAAACAACGAAGGGAGCGCCCCGTGAAAGATCTTCCCCCGGGCGCGATGACCAGCCGCCGTGGATTCCTCGGGCTGGTGGGACTGAGCGCCGCGATGGTCGCGGGCGGCGGTCTGCTGGGCGCGTGTTCCGCCCCGACCGGCCCCCGGCCCGGTAGCGGGGGCGCCACGGCCGCCGCGGCGGACAAGCTGACGTCCCTCACCCCCACCTACACCGCCTTCCCCGGCATCAAGCCTGACATCCCCGGCACGATCTCCACCCTTCCGGGGGTCCCCGACGTCAGCGGCGGCTTCACCTCCTACCCGGCCACCCCCACCGCCGCGCTCACCCAGAAGGCGGGCAAGGGGGGCACCTACAAGGCCATGACCCCGCTGTGGGGCCCGCCGCCGCCCGGCCTGGCGAGCAACTCCTACTTCCAGGCCGTCAACGCCGACATCGGCGCCACCGTGGAGTTCCAGATCACCGACGGCAACGTCTACGCCGACAAGGCCATCGCCAGGCTCGCCTCCGGGGACATCCCGGAGATCATGGTCATCCCGAGCTGGGAGATCGACAAGATGGCGGACTTCAACACCGCCGTCGACAAGACCTTCGAGGACCTCACCCCGTACCTGCAGGGCGACAAGGTCAAGCCCTACCCGCTGCTGGCCAACCTGCCGACCGCCGCGTGGCAGTGGTCGGTCTGGAACGACAGGCTCATGGCGGTGCCGTTCCCGACCGAGCCGTACCCCTTCGCGCTGCTCTACCGCAAGGACCTGTTCGACAAGAACGGCTGGAACACCAACCCCAAGACCGCCGACGAGCTGTTCGAGCTCGGCAGGGAGGTCACCGACGCCAAGGCCAAGCGCTGGGCGTTCGGCAGCATCCACGAGATGATGTGGCCGACCTTCCGCATCCCGCAGGAGTGGCGGTACGAGGGCGGCAAGCTCGTCCACAAGTACGAGACCCCCGAGTTCGAGCTGATGCTGGAGTTCATGCGGAAGGTCTTCAAGGAAGGACTGGTCCACCCGACCGTCGCCGGCAGCAAGGGCGCCAACGAGAAGGAGCTGATCGGAAGCGGGCAGATCCTGATCTACCGCGACGGGCTGGGCGGCTGGAAGGAGCTCCTGCAGCAGCACCGCGGCAAGAACCCCGACTTCGGCCTGGGCGCCTTCCCGCTCTTCTCCCACGACGGCGGCACGCCGCTGATGTACCACAACAACGCGGCGGGCCTCTTCACCTTCGTCAAGAAGGGCCTGCCGAAGGAGAAGGTGGAGGAGATCCTCTCCATCCTCAACTGGTGCGCGGCGCCGTACGGGACCAAGGAGTACGAGCTCTCCAACTTCGGCGTGGAGGGAAAGCACTTCACCCGGGGCGAGGACAACATCCCGGTGCAGACCGACCTCAACCGCAAGGAGGTCGCCTACACCTACGGCTTCCTCGGCGGGCGCCCGCAGTACGTGGACTGGCCCTTCCCCGACGCGGTCAAGCTCAACATGGAGTGGCAGAACGCGAGCTTCCCGTACCTGGAGAAGGGCCCGTTCGACGGGATCAGGATCCAGCGGCCCTCGAAGTTCTCCGGGCTGCAGGTCCCCACCGAGGACAAGTTCACCGACATCATGCGCGGCCGGCGGCCGGTGAGCGACGCCAAGCAGATCGCCACGGAGTGGCGGCGGGACGGCGGGGACGAGGCCCGCGACTTCTACATGAAGGTCCTGCGGGACAACGGCCGTGCTTAGGACGACGTCCGGGGATCAAGGAAGGACCGGGCCGGCGGGTGACCTGACCTCACCCGCCGGCGCCGGCACCTCCAAGGATGTCCGTAAAAGGGGTCCGAGGACAAGCCGGGCGCGCCCACGATCCTTCCGCGCGCGCCTGAGACGTGACTGGCAGCTGCTGCTCATGGCCCTTCCCGCGATCGGGCTGCTGGTCCTGTTCCACTACGTCCCGCTGCTCGGCAACGTGATCGCGTTCCAGGACTACTCGCCGTACGTGGGCATCGGGGACAGCCCGTGGGTGGGGCTCGACAACTTCCACTGGCTGGTGTTCGACGCGAGCTTCTGGGACGCGACGCTCAACACCCTGACGATCACCGCGTTCCAGCTGGTCTTCTACTTCCCCGTACCGATCATGCTGGCCGTGCTCCTGGACAGCGTGGTGCGGCCCCGGCTGCGCGTGTTCATCCAGGGCATCGTCTACATGCCGCACTTCTTCTCGTGGGTGCTGGTGGTCACGCTGTTCCAGCAGATGTTCGGGGGTGCGGGCCTGCTCTCACAGGTGCTGCGCGACCACGGGTACGACGGCATCGACATCATGACAAATCCGGATACGTTCATCGTGCTGGTGACGGCGGAGACGGTCTGGAAGGACGCCGGCTGGGGAACGATCATCTTCCTGGCCGCGCTGGCGGCCATCAACCAGAACCTCTACGAGGCCGCCGCCGTCGACGGCGCGAACCGCTGGCGGCGGCTGTGGCACATCACCCTGCCGGGCCTGCGCCCGGTCATCGTGCTGCTGCTGATCCTGCGCCTCGGCGAGGCGCTGAACGTCGGGTTCGAGCAGTTCTTCCTGCAGCGCGACGCGGTCGGCCGGGACGCCGCCGAGGTGCTGGACACGTTCGTGTACTGGCGCACGCTGCTGACCGGCGAGTGGAGCTACGGCGCGGCGGCCGGCCTGGTGAAGGGCCTCGTGGGGCTGGTGCTGATCCTGGTGGCCAACAAGGTCGCCCACCGATTCGGCGAGCAGGGGATCTACAAACGATCATGACGACTCTTCCCCCCTGGGCCGAGCGGCCCAGCCGCGCCGGCGGGCTCCTCAAGGGGCTCGTCCTGACGCTCATCGTCGCGTGCGTGCTCTTCCCCATCTACATGGTCGTGCTGACCAGCCTGTCCACCCAGGAGGCGGTGACGGAGGCCGGTGGCCTGGTCACCGTGCCGGGCGGGCTGTCCCTGGCCGCGTACGAGGAGCTGTTCTCCGGCGGCGTGGTGACCCGGTCGGTCGGGGTCAGCCTCGGCGTGACCCTCGTCGGCACGGCGATCAGCCTGACCGTCACCGTGCTGGCCGCCTACGGGCTGTCGCGGCCGGGGTCGCTGCTGCACCGGCCGATGCTGTTCCTGATCCTGCTGACCTTCCTGTTCGGCCCGGGGCTGATCCCCAACTACCTGCTGGTCAGCTCGCTGGGGCTGATCGACACGTACTGGTCGCTGATCCTGCCCGGGGCGGTCACCGCGTTCAACCTCGTGGTGATGCGCGCGTTCTTCATGAACATCCCCGAGGAGGTGACCGACAGCGCCCGCATCGACGGCGCGAGCGAGTTCCGCATCCTGCGCACCATCGTGCTGCCCATGTCGAAGGGCGTCACCGCCGTCATCGGCATGTTCTACGCGGTCGGCTACTGGAACTCGTTCTTCAACGCCGTCCTCTACCTGAACGACAACGCCAAGTGGCCGCTGCAGGTGGTGCTGCGCCAGTACGTGCTCCAGGGCCAGTCGCTGATCGTCGGCCAGACCGGCGTCGGCACCGTCACCGGGCAGGCCCCGCCGCCGAGCCTGGCCATCCAGATGGCCATCATCGTCGTCGCGCTGCTCCCGGTGCTGTTCCTCTACCCGTTCGTCCAGCGGCACTTCACCAAGGGGGTGATCATCGGCGCCGTCAAGGGGTGAGCGGTCACGGCCGCCCGGAGGAGCCGTCCTCCCGCCGGGCGGCGCGTTCCCTGGCGAGTTCCTCCTGCAGGTCGCGGACCTGCTGCTGCAGGGTGAAGATCCGGCGGACGGCGGCGAGGGTCATGCCCTCGCCCACGAGCCGGATGGCGTCCTGGAGGTCGCCGATCTCGTGGCGGGTGTAGCGCCGCTGGCCGCCGGTGGAGCGGGCGGGACTGACCACG
This sequence comes from Streptosporangium sp. LJ11, assembly GCF_051918945.1. Classification (NCBI taxonomy): domain Bacteria; kingdom Bacillati; phylum Actinomycetota; class Actinomycetes; order Streptosporangiales; family Streptosporangiaceae; genus Streptosporangium; species Streptosporangium sp. LJ11. The sequence continues at coordinate 82,346 of NZ_JBPXMB010000031.1, read as the reverse complement.
TCGTGCTCGTCGAGCCGGCGCAGGAACGCCTGCTCGACGTCGAGCATGTCGGCGACCTGGCCGACGGAGTACAGCGGGGCGTGCTCGTCGTCGAAGGGCAACCGGGCCATCACCGCTCCTTTCCCGTACGGGTTCGTGGGGGTTCGCTGGAGTTCATGGGAGGTCCGTGACGGTGGCAGGGCGGGAAACGTGCGGGGGTGGGTGCCGGAATCCGGCACCCACCCCGAGGAGGTTCGTCGGTCAGACCCTGGACCTCACGCCTTGATGGACCTCTGGTCGGACGTGTTCTCGGCCTTCTGGATCTCGACCTTGCGGGGCTTGGCCCGCTCGATGACCGGGATGCGCACCGCCAGGACGCCGTTGGAGTAGGCGGCGTCGATCTTGTCGCTGTCGAGGTGCTCGGACAGGTAGACGCGGCGGGTGAAGGTGCCCATCGGACGCTCGCGGACGAACAGGCGGTCCTCCTCCCCGTACTCCTCCTCGCGACCGGCGCTCACCGAGAGCACCCCGCGGTCGACGGTCACCTCGATGGTGTCGGGGTCGATGCCCGGGAGGTCGAACTTCAGGAGGACGTCGTCCTTGCGCCGCACACCGTCCAGCGGCATGGCCCCGCGAGCGGCGGCGTCACCGGACCCCAGGGCCTGACGCGCGAGCCGGTCGAACTGGCGGTCGAACTCCTGGATGAACGGGTCGATCGACGTCAGCAGCATCGGTAACCACCTCCGTGTGAACTGGCAGGTATCCTCAAGCCTGCCTTCTCGGAAACCTCTTAATTCAGTTATAGGTTACCGGCAGACTGGTTCGCAAGTAGCCTTACGAAAAATTTCCAGCCTTCTTCTGACAGGCCACCGGTCCGCACCCTCCCCGCCGGCTCGGGCGCAGCCCGCGACGTCACCGTGACTTCGCCTCCATGTAAGGGGTATATTTTCGTTTTATCGGTTACATGGAAGGCGGTGAGACATGCGCATCTCCATCGCCGACTACGCGGTGGGGGCGGCCGTGGCCGGCGACCTGGCCAACACCTCGCCCACCGTGCAGGCGGCCGGGGACGCCCTGCCGACCCCGGAGGCGTTGACGCGCTTCCTCGCGGAGCACGGGCTGCGACTCGACGCCCTGGCGGACGGACGGCCGCCGACCGGCGACGACGTCCGCGAGGTTCACCTGCTGCGCCGGGAGGCGCGTGGCGTCGTGGAGACCGAGACGGAGGACCAGGCCGTCGCGGGCGCCGCCGTGCTGGCCGGGCGGGCCGATCTCAGCCCGGTGCTGGACCGCGATCCCGGTGGGCGGTGGCAGTGGTACGTCCCGACCGCGCCGGGCGCGTCGCCCGCCGAGGAGTTGGCCGCGCTCATCGGTGTCGGGCTGCTCGGCGCCGTCCGCGCCCTCGGCCACGGCCGGTTCCGCGCCTGCGTCGCCCCCGGTTGCCGCGGCGTGTTCGTCGACACCAGCCGCGGGGGGCGCCGCGTCTACTGCATGCCCGAGCTGTGCGGCAACCGGCTCAATGTCGCCAATCACCGCGCACGGCATCGACTGGGCAGCGCCCGGTGAGAGACACAGGGAGAACACGATGCGAGACCCCGAGGACGACGCGGCGACCAGCCCGGCAGGCAGGCCGGTGAACGGACCGCCGCTCGTGGGCGCCGTCCAGCTGCCGGACGGCTCCTGGATCCGCGGCCGCGGCCTGCGCCGTCCGCCGCCGGGAGGGCCGGTGCCCGGCTTCGGCCTGTACCTCGGCTCCGACCGGCTCCGCCGTCGCCGGGAGAGCGAGCTGCGCTGGCCGCACGCGTGGATCCGGTGGCCCGACTTCCTGCTGCCCCGCGACCACGATCTGGCCGTGCGGCGAATCCGCGCGCTGCACGAGCGGGCCCGGGCGGGCATCGCGGTGGAGGTCGCCTGCGGGGGCGGCGTCGGACGCACCGGCACGGTCGTCGCCTGCCTCGCCGTCCTGGCCGGCCTGGCCCCGGCCGACGCCGTCGCCTGGGCGCGCGAGCACCACCACCCCCGGGCCGTCGAGACCCCGTGGCAGCGCCGCTGGGTACTGCGCTTCCCGCCGTCCCCTCGCTCGGATCCGCGCGACCACGGCGACGATCCTGGGACATCGCGCTGAGCCGCATCGCGGCCGGCATGGAACCGAGCGTCCACGGCCTCCTCGACGGGCGCTCTCCCGGGGCTCCCGCGAGGTCCCCGTGACGGGCCGGCTCCCTCAGGCCGCCCTGGTCAGGGCGTCGAACTCCTCGTCGCTCAGCCGGACGGCCGCACCGGCGACGTTGTCCTCCAGATGGGCGACCGTCGAGGTGCCGGGGATGGGCAGCATCACCGGGGAACGGCGCAGCAGCCATGCCAGCGCGAGCTGCGACGGGGTGGCGCCGTGCTCCTTGGCCGCCGCGGCGAGCGGGCCGCCCTCCGCCGCGAGTTCGCCGGTGGCGAGCGGGAACCAGGGGATGAAGGCGATGCCGTTGGCCTCGGAGTATTCGAGCAGGGGCTCGGCGTCGCGGTGCGCGAGGTTGTAGAGGTTCTGCACCGAGACGATCGTCGCGGACCTGCCCGCCTCCTCGACGTCCTCGACGCTGACCTCGCTGAGGCCGATGTGCCGGATCTTGCCCTCCCGCTGCATCAGCGCGAGCTCCCCGACCTGGTCGGCGACGGGGACGGCCGGGTCGATGCGGTGCAGCTGCAACAGGTCGATCCGCTCGACGCCCAGATGGCGCAGGCTCAGCTCGACCTGCTGGCGCAGGTACTCGGGGCGGCCCACCGGCGTCCAGAGCCCGGGACCCTGCCGGGTGAACCCCGCCTTGGTCGCGATGACCAGCTCGTCGGCGTAGGGGTGCAGCGCCTTCTTGATGAGCAGCTCGGCGACGAACGGGCCGTAGGAGTCGGCGGTGTCGAAGAAGTTCACGCCGAGCTCGACGGCCCTGCGCAGGACGCGGACCGCCTCCTCGGGATCGCGCGGGTCCCCCCACACGCCCTCGCCGGTGAGCTGCATCGTCCCGTAACCCAGGCGGTTGACGGTGAGATCTCCCCCGATGGCGAACTGGCCCGACGCCTCGGCGGGACGAGTCGTGGTCGTCATGGTTGTCCTCCTAGGGACTCGGCCTGACGTTCATGATTCGAAACAGCACGGCGACGGGGCCGATTCCCCCTCCGAGGCCCGTACTCGTAAACCTTGCGACACGTACTCGCAAAGCGACCCGGGTGAGGGCGGGCCGTGTGGAATCACATGGCGTCACTCGCGAAAATCGGATTTCCGCACGACCTCGGCGTGCCGCGATTTTGTCGGTGGGCTGTCGTAGCGTCGGTGGCCACGGCCGTGGCGGACATGTCGTGAACGAAATCGGCTCCGAGCCCGGTCGGACGATCAGGAGCGTGGCCGCAGTGTCGACCCAGATCGGCACCGGCTCGGAAAGGAACGCCGATGAGTGGTGTACGGGTGCTGGTTGGCACGCGCAAGGGCGCGTTCATCCTCACGTCGGACGGCAGGCGCGAGCGGTGGGACATCAGCGGCCCCCACTTCGGGGGCTGGGAGATCTACCATCTCGCCGGATCTCCCGCCGACCCGTCCCGGCTCTACATGTCGCAGTCCGGCGGCTGGTTCGGGCAGCTGATCCAGCGGTCCGACGACGGCGGCGCGACGTGGGAGGCGGTCGGCAACCAGTTCCAGTACGAGGGCGTCCCCGGCACCCACCAGTGGTACGACGGCACGCCGCACCCGTGGGAGTTCAACCGGGTCTGGCATCTGGAGCCGTCCCCGACCGACCCGGACACGGTGTACGCCGGGGTCGAGGACGCGGCCCTGTTCCGCACGGTGGACGGCGGGCAGAGCTGGCAGGAGCTGCCCGGGCTGCGCGAGCACCGCTCCGGGCCTTCCTGGCAGCCGGGTGCCGGCGGGATGTGCCTGCACACGATCGTTCCCGACCCGCGCGATCCCGGGCGCATCACCGTGGCGATCTCGGCGGCGGGCGTGTTCAGGACGGACGACGCCGGCAAGAGCTGGCAGCCGATGAATCGCGGTCTGCGCTCCGAGGGCATCCCCGACCAGGACGCCGAGGTCGGCCACTGCGTCCACCACATCGCGATGCACCCGTCGCGCCCGGAGGTGCTCTTCATGCAGAAACACTGGGACGTCATGCGCAGCGACGACGCCGGCGGGTCGTGGTACGAGATCAGCGGTGACCTGCCCAGCGACTTCGGGTTCCCGATCGCCGTGCACGCGCACGAGCCGGACACCGTCTACGTCGTGCCGATCAAGAGCGACTCGGAGCACTACCCGCCGGAGGGAAAGCTGCGGGTGTACCGCAGCCGGACGGGCGGAAACGAGTGGGAGCCGCTCACCAGGGGGTTGCCGCAGAGCCACTGCTACGTCAACGTGCTGCGGGACGCGATGGCCGTCGACACGCTGGACTCGTGCGGCGTCTACTTCGGCACCACCGGCGGGCAGGTGTACGCCTCGGCCGACGCCGGCGACAGCTGGGCTCCCATCGCCCGGGACCTCCCGGCCGTGCTGTCCGTCGAAGTCCAGACGCTGCCATGATCCGCGTGGTGCTTCCGGCGCATCTGCGCAACCTCGCGAGTGTTGGCGGCGAGGTGGAGCTCCACGTTCAGGGGCAGGCCACGCAGCGCTCGGTCCTCGACGCGCTCGAGGCCCGCTACCCGATGCTGCGCGGGACGATCCGCGATCACGTCACCCAGCGGCGCCGCCCGTTCGTGCGGTTCTTCGCCTGCGAGCAGGACCTGTCCCACGAGCCGCCCGACACCCCGTTGCCCGAGCCGGTCGCGACGGGGGCCGAGCCGTTCATGGTCGTGGGGGCCATGGCGGGCGGGTAGAGCGGCGACGAGCGGCACGACACCGCCTGCCCGCGCCGGCCACCACGGCGGCGACCGGCGCGGGCAGGCGGTGCGGACAGCGAAACCCAGGCCGGGGCGCATCCTCTGACCTGGTCTGACGGGCGGGGAGTCCAGGGCTTCGAACTCCTGACATCCCGCTCGCGAGCAGGATGTCGTCCCGCGCGCCGTACGGCCCGTCCCCGGCGGGGAACGGGCCGCACGGAGGGACGAGCCGTACGGGGAGACGGTCAGCGGGTGAAGGCCACGTCCTTGATCCGCAGGGCGCCCCGGAAGACCAGGTAGACGTCCTGCCCGCCGCGTACGCCCGAGACGGGGGCGGTGACCGCGGCCCACGAGTGGGTCCCGCCGGTGGCGGTCACCGGCACGGTCCCGGCGAGCCTGCCGGTCGGGGAGCCGAGGCGGATCTCGACGGAGGAGGCCGCGGTGGCCGCGACCCCGAGCCGCACGCCGGTGACCCCGGCGCGGAAGTCGGCGTCCTCGAAGGAGATCCACTCACCCGCCGAGGCCCCGACCGCGTCGCCGCGGACCTTGGTCTCGTCGACCAGCTCGACGCCCGCGTAGTCGTCGAAGTCGGCGGCGCGCGTGACGCGGGTGAGGTCGCGGGCCGGGATGCGCTCGCCGTCCACCCGTACGGTCACGCGCTGCCGGATCCGGTCGGACGACGAGCCGACCATGACGTCGTGGGTGGACGGCTCCACCGCGAAGCGGCCCTTGGTCACGTCCCACAGGGCCAGGTCCGCGGTCCTGAGCGTGAGCCTCACGACCTTCGACTCCCCGGGGGCCAGGCTCACCCGCTGGAAGCCGCGCAGCTGCCTGACCGGTTGCTCCACCCGGGACGCGTGCTGGTGGGTGTAGAGCTGGACGACCTCGTCGCCCGCCCGGGAGCCGGTGTTGGTGACGCGGACGCTCACCTCGTGCCCGTCCCCCTTCGCCACGGCCTTGAGCCCCTGGTAGCCGAAGGTGGTGTAGCTCAGCCCGTGGCCGAAGGCGTACAACGGGCTCCGCGTCGAGTACAGGTAGGTCGAGCCGGTCTTGACGATGTCGTAGTCGAGGATGTCCGGCAGGGGCGTGCCGGCCCTGGGCCAGGTCTGGGTGAGGCGTCCGGCCGGGTTGGCGTCGCCGTACAGCAGGTCGGCCAGGGCGTGGCCGGTCTCGGCTCCGGCGTGGGTGGTCCACAGGATCGCCGGGACCTTCTCCTGCAGCCGGTCGATCGTGGTCGGGTAGCTGTTCTCCAGGATCACGACCGTGTTCGGGTTGGCCGCGTGCACCGCCTCCACGAGCGCCCGCTGCCCCTCGGCGAGGCCGAGGTCGGTCCGGTCGTGGTCCTCGCGGCCGTTGATGAACGGCATGCTGCCGACCACGACCACCGCCACGTCGGCGCTCCTCGCCGCCGCGACGGCCTCGGCGACGCCGCTGCGCACGACCTCCTTCTCGAATCGGGTGGCGTTCTCGGCGACGGTGAGGCCGAGCGTGCCGTCGTCCGCCGCCTTGACGTACCTGTTCTGGCCGAACCAGTCGTAGGCGGTCTCGTAGCCCGCGTAGCGCAGCAGAGTCGTGCCGTCGGCCTGCGCCTCCAGCGTGAACTGCTCCTGCACGAACCAGCCGGTGGGCTGCTCCTGGTTGTTGACCAGGGTGGACCAGTTGGCGCGGCTGACGTACTTTCCGTTGGCGACGCTGCGCAGGGTGACGATCCCCTGGCCCCAGTCGAAGACGTCGAACTGCTCGGTCGCGCCCGCCGAGGTTCCCGAGAGCCGCAGGTCCGCGCCCGCCCCTGTGCCCGCGGTGAGGTATCTGCCGCCGGACTTGAGCGCGATCCTGTCGACGCCCTCGGAGGTGACCGTGGCGGCCCGCTCCCCGATCCCGTCGAGAGGGGTGACCCGGTACGGGAGCCTGCCCGAGTACCAGTCGGTGTAGAGGGTGTCGGCCAGCGGGCCGACCACCGCGACCTTCTGCGAGGGGCGCAGCGGCAGGGTCCCCCCGGAGTTCTTCAGCAGCACTCCCGCCTCGGCCGCGGTCCGCCGGGCCAGTTTCCGGTGCGCGGGGCTGTCGACCACGTCCTTGGTGATCTTCCCGTACGGGCCGCCGTCCGGGTCGAACTCGCCGAGCCGGAACCGGACGCCGAGGATGCGGCGGACGGCGGTGTCGAGGTCGGCCTGGGTGAGCAGCCCTTGTGCCAGCGCCTCGTTCACCGCGGCCACCGTCGGGGCGCCGTCGGTGTTGTCCACCGTGAAGCTCTCGACGCCCGCCTTGAGCATGGCGGCGGCGCCCTCGGCCTTGGTGGCGAAGTAGCCCTGGGAGCCGGTCAGGTTGTTGGGCCCCCCGGCGTCGGAGACGTTGAACACCGGCCGGTCCGTCCAGGCCCTGACGGTGGAGTTCAGGTCGGTGACCGTGGCGGGCCGCCCGTTGACCAGGTTGTACGCGGTCATCACGCCGGTGGCCGCGCCCGCCTCCAGCGCGGTCCTGAACGCCGGGTACTCGTACTCGTTCAGGACGCGCGGGCGCAGGCTGGAGGAGGTCGTGTCGCGGCGGACCTCGTTGTTGTTGCCCAGGAAGTGCTTGAGCACCGGGGCCGCCCGCAGGTGGTCGGGGTCGTCGCCCTGGATGCCCGAGCCGTACGCGGTGGAGATCGCGCCGGTGAGCAGCGGGTCCTCGGAGTAGCCCTCCTCGTTGCGGCCCCAGCGGGGGTCGCGCAGCGGGTTGACGACCGGCGCCCACAGCTGCAGGCCCCACAGGCGGGGGTTCTCCGCGTGGTAGCCCCTGGCCTCCTCCCCGACGGCCGTGCCGACCCTCTTGACCAGGTCGGGGTTCCACGTGCTGGCCAGGCCGACGGCCTGCGGGAACACGGTGCCCTCCGCCGTCACGACGTTCCCGCCGTTGTCGACGTCGGTGGACCAGGCGACGCCGTGCAGCGCCTCGGTGCCGGTCTTGAACAGCCCGATGCCGAGCCGCTCCACCGCGGGCTGGTACTGGTGGAGCCAGGAGACCTTCTCCGCCGTGGTGAGGCGGCCGAGAAGGTCGTCGACGCGCTTGTCCAGCGGGAGCGCGGGGTCGCGGAAGGGGTACTCGTGGGCTGTACGGACGGGGGATCGCTCGTGGGCCGCGTGGGCGGGGACCGCGCACAATCCCAGGGTCAGGGCCGTCGCGGCCATCGCCGCGACGGACGTGGTGGATAACGACATCTCGCCTCCAGGTCAGGGGGAGTCGAACGGGACGCCGTCCGCCCCCGAGCGGCGTACGGCGTCGGGGGAGTGCCGAGGAAGGCCGGGAGGGGTCACTTGACGGCGCCGACGGTCACGCCGCGGGTCAGCGTGCGCTGGAAGATGAGGAAGAAGACGACGGCCGGGAGGATGCCGAGCAGCGCCGAGGCGCTGGACATCGTCGCGTCCATCATCTTGTCGCCCTGCAGGACGCCCAGCGCGACCGGGACCGTCTGGTTCTCGTTCGAGATGAGGAAGACCAGCGGCAGGAAGAACTCGTTCCAGGTCCAGATGAAGAAGAAGACGAGCAGCACGCTCAGCGTCGGCCTGCTGATCGGCACGACGACCTGCCACAGGGCCCGCCACTTGCCCGCTCCGTCGAGGGCCGCGGCCTCCAGGATCTCGCGCGGGAAGCGGCCGAGCACCGAGGCGAGCAGGTACGTCCCGAAGGCGCTCTGGATGACCGTGAAGATGATGATCACCCCGAGCCGGGTGTCGTAGAGGCCGACCTGCTTGGCCAGGTAGTACAGGGGGTAGACCAGCGCCTCCTGCGGCAGCGTGTTGGCCACCAGGAAGAGGACCAGGATCCACATCCGGCCGCGCACCCTGCCGATGCCGAGCGCGTAGGCGTTGAGCACCGACAGCACCGTGGCGAGCACCGCGACCGAGCCGCTGATCAGCAGGCTGTTCCACAGCTTGCCGCCGAAGTCGACCCGGTTCCAGAACTCGACGATCCCGTCGAGGTAGAGCTCCGAGGGCAGGCCGAGGGGCCCGCCCGAGGAGTAGTCGGCCGGGGACTTCAACGCGTTGAGCGTGACGATGGCGAACGGCACCAGCATCGCGACGGCCAGTACGACCAGCGAGATCAGGACCGAGTATTTCCGGATCATGCTTCCCTGTCCTGAACCCGCAGGAAGAACACCGTCACCGCGATGATCACGAGGGTGAGCACGGTGGCGATCGCCGCGCCGTACCCGACGTTGGCCTTCTCGAAGAAGTTCTGGTAGCTGAAGTAGGACGGCACGAGCGTGGCCCCGCCAGGTCCGCCCCTGGTGAGCACGAAGATCGGCCCGAAGACCTTGAGCGCGGCGATCGTGCAGGTCAGCAGGACCACGTAGATCTCCGGCCGGATCTGCGGGGTCGTGATGTGCCAGAACCTGCGCCACCACGACGCGCCGTCCATCTCGGCGGCCTCGTACAGGGCGGGGTCGACCCGCTGCAGCCCGGCCATGAAGATGACGACCGGGTAGCCGATCTGGAACCACACCATGATCGCCATCACGCTCGGCAATGCCCAGGCCGGGTCGCCGAGCCAGTTCCTCGGCTCCATCCCCAGCGCCCCGAGCAGCTCGTTGAGCGCCCCGAAACGCGGGTGCATGATCCAGCCCCAGACGATCCCGGCGACCGCGACCGGCAGCACCTGCGGCAGGTAGTACGCGGCCCGCAGCGCCCCGGCGGTCCGGGGGCCGAACCTCCTGCTCACGTGGTCGAACAGGGCCGCCGCGAGGACCAGGCCGATGAGCGTGGGGACGACCGCCATCGCGACGATCAGCGCGACGTTGTTGCGGAAGGAGGTCCAGAACCGCGCGTCGGCCACGAGCCTCGCGTAGTTGTCCAGCCCGATCCACCGCGGGTCGCCGACCCCCTGCCACCGGGTGAACCCGATCCCGACGTTCATCAGGAACGGCACCGCGACGACCGCGGTGAACAGCACGGCGCTCGGCAGCAGGAACACCCGGTACCCGCGGTCGCGAGACCTCTGCATCGGAGGTCTCCTCTCTGTCTCCGTACGTACGCCCTGCGCCGTGACCTGACATGACGGCGTCACGGCACGGGGCGCGAAGGGGGGGTCAGTTGCCGAGGTCGGCGAGGTTCTCCTCGTACGGCGCGGCGATCTCGTCCAGAACCTGGTCGGAGGTCTTGGTGCCGTTGATGATGTTCTGCACGCCCGACACGAGGACGTCGTAGTAGCCGGGCGCCGGCCAGTCGGGGTAGAAGGCCAGCCCGTCGGAGGTCGAGAGCGTGTTGAAGTTCTCGATCAGCTCCTTGCTCTTCCCGTCGGTGATCGCGGCGGTGTCGGCGGCCACCGGGATGCCGCCGGAGTTGCCGAGCAGGTTCTGGATGTCCTTGCTCATCGTGATGTCGATGAAGTCGTAGGCCAGGTCCTTGTTCTTCGCGTTCTCCGGGACGACCCACATGTTGCCGCTGGACCCGGCGCTCATCGTGTTGCCCGGCCACAGGAACGAGCCCCACTCGAAGTCCTTGATCTCGCTCGCGAGGCGGCCGTACCACCAGCTGCCCGTGACCATGATCGGATACTTGCCGCCGATGAAGGACACGCCCATGTCCTCGGCCTTGATACCGGCGGAGTCCTTGCCGATGTAGCCCTTCTTCACCCAGTCGGCGAGGGTGTCGGCCGCGTATTTGAACTCCGGGCCCTTGAAGTCGACCTTGCCCTTGTAGAGCTGGAAGGCGTCCACCCACGGCCGCTGCGCCTTGCTCAGCGCGAGCTGGTAGAAGATCTGCTGCGCGGGGTACTCGGCGCCGCCGACGGCGAGGGGGGTGGTCCCGGCCTTGGCGAACGTGTCGAGCGCGGCGGTGAACTCCTCGAAGGTCGTGGGCACCTTCACGCCCGCCTTCTCGAACGCGTCCTTGTTGTAGTAGACCATCACGTACTCGGCGTAGTTGGGGACGCCGTACCACTTGCCCGCGCCCATGACGCCGCGCTCGTCGTATCGCGCGGTCGTCTGGATGGAGGGGCTGAGCAGCTTGTCCCAGCCCCGCTTGGTCACCTCCGGGGTGAGGTCGGTGAGCAGGCCCTGCTTCGACAGCAGGCCGGCCGAGGCGTTGCCCTTGTTGTACTCCATCACGTCGGGGACCTCGTCCGAGTTGAGGATCATCCCCGCCGACTGGCGGATCTGCTCGAACGCCTTCTCCTCGAACTTCACCGTCACGCCGGGGTGCGTGGCCTGGAACCGCTTGACGGCCTCGGTCCAGGCCTTGCCCATCGCGCTGTCGGCGCCCTCGTAGTACCAGAGCTTCAGGACGCGGGGGCCGTCCGCGGCGGGCGTCTCCGCCGCCTTCTCGGTGCCGCCGCAGGCGACGAGCACCGCGAGCGCGGCCACCAGGGCGACACCCGCCTTGAGGTTGACCATGGTTCTTCTCCTAGATGGTGGTGATGACGATCGGGACGCCTGGGCCCACCAGCTCGACGTCCGCGATCCGCGCGCTCCCCGAGACGGTCATCCGCAGGCCCTCCCCCTCGGGAACCGCGGTGATCGTGGTGTCCCCGTCGAGGTCGGAGACGGTGGTACGGATCTCGCCGTTCTCCCCGGATCCGGAGCCGGTGTACGGACCCGCGTCCGGGCCGGAACCGCCGCCGACGCCGTACGCGACCAGGGTGATCTCCCCGAACGGCCCGTCCCCGACGGTCCCGCCCGGGTCGGCGAGGACGGGGACGATCGCGCCGCGCCGGGCGAAGAGGGGGACGCGGTCCAGCGGCGGGGCGACCGTGACGTACCGGCCGCCGGGCAGGATCTCGCCCGTCCAGTGGTCCACCCACTCCCCGTGCGGCAGGTAGACCCTCCTGACCTGCTCCGGCGAGGTCATCGGCGCCACCAGCAGGTCACGGCCGAGGAGATACTGCAGGTCGGCCTGCCAGGCCACCGGGTCGTCCGGGTGGTCGACGCACAGCGCCCGCATCATCGGCGCCCCGGTCCTGGCGGCCTCGACGGCCGCCGTGTAGATGTACGGCATGAGCCGGTAGCGCAGTCTCAGCGCCTCGACCGCCTCCGCCTCGACCTCGGGGAACTCCCACGGCTCCCGGCTGGTGGTGCCGTGCAGGCGCAGCAGCGGGGAGAGCGCGCCGAACTGGGTCCACCTGACGTACAGGTCGTCGGTGGGCCGGCCGGTGAACCCGCCCGCGTCGTGGCTCCAGAACGGGACGCCGGACAGGCCGTGCGCCAGCCCGCCGCGCAGGGTGCTGCCCATCGCGGCGTAGCTGGTGTAGGTGTCGCCGCTCCACTGCGCCGAGTGCCGCTGCCCGCCGAGGAACGACGAGCGCGCCCACACCATGCCGTGCCCGGCGATCTCCCGGGTCACCTCGGAGACGGCGTCGTTGAACAGCAGCGTGTAGACGTTGTGCAGGTCGGTGCCCGACATGCCGTTGGCCGCGACCGCGTCGTGCGGCACGCCCTCGGCGAAGTCGGTCTTGAAGACCTGGACGCCCTGCTCCAGCAGCGGGCGGAGCAGCCCCTTGAACCACTCCACGGCGGCGGGGTTGGTGAAGTCGACGATGCCGCAGGCCGGGTAGGAGCCGTGCCAGCAGTCGGCCACGTAGACCTCACCATCCGGCTTTTTAAGGAAATATCCGCTTTCGGCGGCGGGCGGGAAGGCCGGGCTGAGGTGGGAGATGTACGGGTTCATCCACAGGCAGACCTTGAAGCCCATCGCGTCCAGCTCGGCCAGCATCCCCGCCGGGTCGGGAAAGCCCTCCGCGTCCCAGCGCATGTCCGACCAGTGCCCGTCCGTCTGCCAGTACGTGTCCAGATGGAGCACGTCGCACGGGATCCCCCGCTCGCGGATCCGCCGCGCCCTGGCCATCACCCGCTCCTGGGTGTCGACGAAGAACCCCGAGGAGATCCAGGTGCCGAACGCCCACTTCGGCGGGAGCAGCGGGCGGCAGGTCAGCAGGTCGTACCGGCCGAGCACCTCCGGCGGGGTGGGCCCGGCGATCACGTAGTAGTCGATCAGGTCGTCGGGGACCACGATCTGCACGCAGCTGTGCGTGGACTGGCACACGTCGAACTCCACCGGCGTCCCGCTGTCCACCAGCACCCCGTAACCCCTGCTGGACAGGTAGAACGGGATGTTCTTGTACGCCCGCTGCGACTCGGCGCCGAACGCGTCGAAGTTCCACATCACCGGCCGCTGGCCGCGCTTGTCGAGCCGGGTGAACGACTCGCCGAAACCGCCGAACGCCTCGTCGGCGGGGGCCGCGAAGCTCTCGTGGTAGCCGACCACCGCGCCGTCCGCGCTGGAGCGGCCGAACGGCAGCGTGCGCAACCGGCCGCTGATGTCGGTGTGCCCCCGGTCCTGCTCCAGCAGCGGCGCCCCGCTCGCGTCGGTGAACCTCAGGTGCCAGGGTGCCAAAGTGATCTCCGCGCGGAGCGATCCCGCGTCGAGCACGATCGTCCCTTCGCGGCTCTCCACCCGCGCCCCGGCGAACTCCCCCGGCGTGACCATGGAGATCGCGGCGGCCGACCTGGTCCGCGCGTCCGCGTCCTGCCCGAGCCTGACCCGGATCACCCCCTCGCCCGCCACGCCCACCTGGACCAGGAGCGTCTCCTCCGCCGAGGTCACCGCCTTCAGGATCACCCCGGCCGCGTCGGAGGCCACCGGCTCCGCCGAGATCAGCGCCGACAGGCCGCCCTCGCCGTGCGAACGGACGGGCAGCTCCGGCGGATCGGCGACGAAGTACTCGTGCGCGACCAGGGGAGGGCGGTAAGGCATGGGGACTCCAGCACTCGGGCTCTCGTTTGCTGAATTAGTTTTACGTCCAAACCAACAAACGTCAATGCCTCCGACCCGCAGCCCCCTCGGACGGGTCCGTCAGGAGTCGAGGCCCCCGGGAGCGCACAGGCCCCTGTTCCCCTCGGAGATCTTCCGAAGGTTCTCGGTGATGCACTTGCGGTTGAACACGCTGGCCACTCCCGGCAGCGTCTTGGCCGTCTCGATCACGGTGTTCCAGTCGGTCCCCGGCCTCATCTTCAGCGTGAACGACTCCGTCATGTTCGCCTCGACGATGCGCTGGGCCAGCTTCGGCTCGTCGCGGCGGAATTCGGCGTACGCCTCACGTTTGTCCACGAAGGAGATCGCCTCCACCTGCGGCATGGCCCCGAGCGTCCGCTCGACCACCGCCTTGTCCCGTGGCGTGGCGGCCTCGCCCCCCAGGATGGGGTCCGGCGGAGGACCCGAGCCGCCGTCGTCCTCGGGAAAGCCGCCGCCACCGCACGAGACGAAAGGCGAGTCGTCCTCGCAGAAGAACACGACGATCTCGGGATCCCCGTCGTGCCACTCCGGCACCAGGGCCCCCATGGCCGCGAGCGTGAGCGGCCTGTCCTCGCCGGAACCCCGCGCGATCACCGTCGTCGTCACCGCCCCCGCCACGACGGTGGCCGCGACGACCGCGACCACGAGGCGCGGGACCGGGCGGAACTCCGGATCGCGCAGCGACAGCCGGATCACGTCGGCGTCACTCGCGACGGCGGGCTCCCCCGGTACGGCGCCCTCGGCCAGGTCACCCGCGTCGCCCACGTCGTCCGCGAGGAACGAGGCGGGAAGGACCAGATCGGGAAGGGCGCGATCAGGGGGACGATCGCTGTTGACTCTCATACGGAGGATGCCTTTCGTGGGGCAACGGACGCTGTTATTGCCCGCACCCCGCCGCCGTCTTCACGAGAAGGCTCGCACGACGCCCCGGCGCCCGATTCCTCACATGAGTCGTCCGCGGGTGAGGTGACCTGGAAGCCGCGAGCGGGGAGGCATGAGCGCGCGGACCGGAGTCCGCGCCCTTGAACGGGACCGGCGACCCGTGATAATTAGTTTATCCTCCATCCAAATAGAGGAGTGGCCGTGGACTGGCCTGGGCGGTTCGGCGCGCTGTGCTACGGCGGGGACTACAACCCCGAGCAGTGGCCGCAGGAGGTCTGGAAGGAGGACGTCGCGCTGATGCGGCGGGCCGGGGTCAACCTGGTCAGCGTCGGGGTGTTCTCCTGGGCCCGGCTGGAGCCGTCACCCGGCGTCCACGACTTCGGGTGGCTCGACGACATCCTCGACCTGCTGCACGACGGCGGCATCGGGGTCGACCTCGCCACCCCGACCGCCTCCCCTCCCCCCTGGTTCGGCCTCGCCCACCCCGACGCGCTCACCGTCACCCCCGACGGCGTCCGGCTCACCCACGGCAGCCGCGACACCTACTGCGTGCACGCCCCCGCCTACCGCGCCGCCTGCGTCCGCGTCGCCCGCAGCCTCGCCGAGCGCTACCGCGACCACCCGGCGCTCGCCATGTGGCACGTCCACAACGAGTACGGCACCGCGTGCCACTGCGAGCACGCCGCCTCGGCCTTCAGGACCTGGCTGCGCGCCCGGCACGGCACCCTGGACGCGCTGAACGACGCCTGGACCACCTCGTTCTGGAGCCAGCACTACTCCGCGTGGGAGCAGATCACCCCACCCCGCGCCACCCAGTACCTGCCCAACCCCTCCCAGGTCCTCGACTTCCGCCGGTTCGTCTCCGACGCGATGCTCGACCACTTCCGCGAGCAGAAGGCCGTATTGCGGGAGCTCACCCCCGGCGTCCCGGTCACCACGAACTTCGTCCTCGGCGACTGGGCGCCGGTGAACCACCGCCACTGGGCGGCCGAGGTCGACCTCGTCGCGATCGACCACTACCCGTCGGCCGACCCGCCCGCCGAGACCGCCTTCGCCGCCGACCTGGCCCGCGGCTGGGCCGCGAACCCGGAGCGCGGCCCGGCCGCGGACCCGGGTCCAGCCCCGGAGCACAGCCCAGCAGCGGACCCGAGCCCGGCCACGGAGCATGCCCCTGAACGCGGCCCGGCCCCCGGAAAACCCTGGCTGCTGATGGAGCAGGCGGTGGTCACCTACACCGGCCCGCGGATGCTCGCCAAGCGCCCCGGTGAGATCACCAGGCTGAGCCTGTCGCACATCGCGCGCGGCTCGCGGGGCGCGATGTTCTTCCAGTGGCGAGCCTCCCGGGGCGGCGCCGAGCTCTGGCACGGCGGCATGGTCCCGCACGCCGGACCCGACTCGCGAATCTTCCGCGAGATCTGCGACCTGGGCGCCCTGCTGCCCACGTTGAAGGACGCCTGCGCGGCCCCCGTCGAGGCCGGGGCCGCGGTCCTCTGGGATGCCGAGGCGAACTGGGCGCTCCAGTCCCCCGGCCTGCCCTCCACCGAGCTGGACTACACCGAGACCGTACGCCAGGCCCACCGGGTCCTCTACCGGCACGGCGTCACCGCCGACCTCGTCCACCCCTCCGCCGACCTGTCGGCCTACCCGCTCGTACTCGTCCCCGCCCTGTATCTCCTCGCCGACGCCGACGCCGACAACCTGCGCCGCTACGTCTCCGGCGGCGGCACCCTCGTGGTCTCCTACCTCAGCGGCGTCGCCGACGAACACGCCCGCGTCCGCCTCGGCGGTCACCCCGGCGCCCTGCGCGACCTCCTCGGCATCCGCGTCGAGGAGTTCCATCCCCTACCTCCCGACGTCGTCCTCACCCTGTCCCCTCCGGACGTCCTCGACGGCGACCAGGGCGAGTGGGACGACCAGGAGGACCGGGGCCACCGGGGCGACCGGCCGGAGACCGGAACGTTCTGGAGCGAGCACGTCCACCTCGAAGGCGCCGAGGCCCTCGCCGTCTACACCGGCCCGCACACCTCCGGCACCCCTCTCTCCGGCCAACCCGCCATCACCCGCCACCCCTACGGCTCCGGCACCGCCCTCTACGTCTCCACCCGCCTGTCCGACACCGCGTACGCCCACCTGCTCGGCCTGAAACCCGCCCCCGTGGAACTCGTACGACGCGGCGAATGGCTCTTCGCCATCAACCACAGCGACGAGGAACACGAGGTAGACGGCCTGCGCCTACCACCCGGCGGCTTCGCCGTACGAGCATCCGGTGACCCGAAGCCTTGATCGTTACAACCCCGACGGCCTCAGAGGAACGTGCTGGCCGCGCGGAGTGCTCACCACCGAGCCAGTGCCGATGTTGCGATCCTCACCGACCCCGGAGGGCCGGTGGTGGAGTTTTTGAGCTGGGATTTCAGTCTTTTCCGGGAGAGAGACGTCCAGTAGGCAGGAAGAACATCTGAGCCTCACCGGGGCCTGGTGACCGGGACCACGGTGAGCAGGTGGTCCAAGCCCTTGAAGTCCTTCGGATTGCAGGTGTAAAGGGGGAGCCGGTTCGCGATCGCCACGCAAGCGATCATCAGGTCAGCTGTCCGGGGGCGGGGTTTACGACCGGAGGCGATGACGGCGGTCCATAACTGACCGTATTCCCGGGCGGCGTTGTCATCGAAGGGCAGGGGGTCGAACTCGGCCTCGGCGGTTTGCAGGATTCTCATCCGCTGGGCGAGTTCCTGCGCTCCGCCGGCCGTCAGTACTCCGACCGATAGCTCCGCGGTGGTGATGGCGCTGATCATCATCTCGTCCGGCAGCTCGTCGGGGTCGATTCCAGCGCGCAGGATGAGAATGTTGGTGTCGAGCAACCCTTGAGCGGAGGTCATTCCCCGTCCTCCGCGAACTCGCCTCTGTCGTAGGCGCGGTCGTAAGGGTCGTAGGGGTCGTCGTTGACGTTGTGATCCATGTCCTCGCGGTATTTTCGGTCGTCCAGGAGCGGCATGCCGCGTGACACGGCGGCGAAATCGGCCCGCGAGACGGCCCGGCGCCGACGGCGGAGGGGAACCAGATCGCCGATGTGGTGGCCGTTGCGTGTGACGGCATAGCGCTCTCCGCGTTCCAGTCCATCCATGATCTCCGCTGACCGGTTGCGCAGATCGCGCTGGGAGATCTGGTGGGAGTGGTCAGGCTCAGGAGTGCTCACCCATGAATCCTATCTTCGCGTGCTACCTGGTGCTACCAGATAGCACCAAGGCATCGTTCGCGTTCCGCCGCGTCTGTATCGACCCTTGCCGCAGTGGCTCTGTCCTGAGATCGGCAAGCATCTGGAGCGCTTGGCACGTCCTATGACCGTCTTGGTGAACCTGGCCCGAGTCAGCGCGAAGGCGTCGGCCCGCGACGCACCGGGCGCGCGCGTCGTTCACGAGGCGAGCGTGATCTCGGCCAGCTCGCGCCAGTCCCGCCGCCCACCGGCACGGGTCGCCTCGGTGAACGCGGTCTCACCGAGGCGGTTCCGCGTGTCCTCGGCGATCCTGGAAACGTCCGGCTGCGAACGGTCCGGCGTGCCGCGCACGCCGTCGCTCGCCGCGAGCAGTCGCGCGGCCTGCTCGTACCGTCCCTGGCGCAGCGCGAGATCCGCGATCCCGATCAGCACCTCGGCGATCAGCGGCGGGTACATCGTCTCCACAGCCGCGCGGAACGCCTCGGCCCGATGCGCGCGGGTCTTCTCGAGATCCTCGGTGAGGTAGCCGTACAGGTCCATGATCTTGGCCCTGGCGCGAACCTTGTCGCTCAGTTCCCCGTTGCCCAGCATCGTCCGCACCGTGGCCAGGTGCCGGTGCGCCTCGTCCGGCTCGCCGCGCCAGCGCGCCAGCTGCGCCTTCGAGAGCGCCAGCTCGGCGAGCGTGTCCGGCCAGGCGATCTCGCCCGTGCACCGCTGCGCCTCGGCCATGGCGGACGTGCTGGACCGCTCGTCGCCGAGCAGCCAGTACAGCTGAGCCTGCCGCGCCCGCAGGCCGACCACGTCCTCGGTCGCGCCCACCTCGGTCAGCGCCACGACCGCCTCCTCGTAGTGCTCGCACGCGCGTGCGAGCTCGCCGCGCGTGGCGAGCCGGTCGGCCAGGAAGGTCAGCGCCATCGAGATCCCCCACCGGTCGCCCAGCGTGCGGAACCCGGCGAGCGCGATCTCGATGTCGGCGTCCACGTCGGTCTCGTCGCCGCCGAGCGTGAGCCGCAGCCGGCCACGGGTGAGCCTGGCCTGCGCGCGCACCCACGGATCGTCGTCGGCGATGAGCGGTTCGAACGCGGGCAGGAACTCCGTCGGCTCCCGCAGCATCCGTTCCAGCGGCCCGATGAACCCGAGCAGCGAGTTGCGATGCCCGCCGCGCCGGATGAGCCGGTGCGCCTCGTGGATCCACTCCCGCGCCTGATACTGATCGCGGCCGGGCCCGGAGGTCACGAACACCGTCACGATGGTGTACGCCATCGCCCGCACATCATCGGACACCTCACCGGGCAGCGAGGCCGCCGCGATGCTCAACTCGGTGCCCTCGGCCCTGTGCCCGCTGAGGTACCAGTACCAGCCCACGGCCGCGACCAGCCGCATCGCCTCCTGCGCCCACCCCTCGGCGATCGCCCCGCGCAGGCCCGCACCGATGTTGTCGCGCTCGGCGTCGAGCGTGGACAGCCACTCCAGCTGCCCGGCCCGGCGCAGGTGCGGATCGGCCGTCTCGGCCAGCTCGGTGAAGTAGGCGAGGTGCGCCCGGCGCGTCGGCTCGGTCTCCCCGGCCTCGGCGAGCCGGTGCGCCGCGTACTCCCTGATGGTGTCGAGCATGCGATAGCGCGGCGTGCCCTCGCCGTCGGCGAGCAGCAGCGACTTCTCGATCAACGCGGTCAGTACGTCGAGCACCTGCTCCCCGGCGAACGTCTCGTCCCCGCACACCCGTTCGGCCGCCTCCAGGCTCGCCCCGCCGGAGAACACCGAGAGCCGCCGCAGCACGCCGCGTTCGGCCTCGCTCAGCAGATCCCAGCTCCAGTCCACGACCGCGCGCAGCGTCTTGTGCCGGGGAAGCGCCGTACGGCTGCCGCCGGTCAGCAGACGGAACCGGTCATCGAGCCGGCGTGCCAGCTGATCGACGGACATGGTGCGCAGCCGCGCCGCGGCCAGTTCGATCGCCAGCGGCATCCCGTCGAGCGCCCGGCAGATCCGCGCCAGGGCCGACAGGGTGTGCGCGTCGGAGCCGATGTCCTTGCGCAGCAGGCCCGCGCGGTCCCGCAACAGCCGCACCGCGGGCGAGGACCCGACCTCGGCGGGGTCCGCTCCCTCCGCGGGCAGCGCGAGCGGCTCGACCTGCCACAGCACCTCCCCGGTGATGCCGAGTGGTTCCCTGCTCGTGGCCAGGATCCGCAGTCTCCGGCACTCTCCCAGAAGCCGGTCCGCGAAAGCCGCCGCCGCCTCGATCATGTGCTCGCAGTTGTCCAGGATCAGCAGGATCGCGCGCTCCCGGAGCGCGGCGATGAGCCGATCCATCGGTTCCCCGCCCCGCGCGCCGCCGAGCAGCGCCTGGTCACGCAGGCCGATCGCGGCGAGGGCGGCCTGCGCCGGCTCACCGCCCGCCCGGACCGAGGCCAGTTCGATCAGCCCCGCCCCGTCCGGCAGCTCGGCGAGCATCGTCCGCGCGGTCTCCGTGGCCAGCCTCGTCTTGCCGGAGCCACCCGCCCCCGTCAAGGTGACCAGCCGGTGCCTGGTCGACAGACCCGCGACCTCGGAGACGTCGTCGTTCTTGCCGACGAAACTCGTCAGCCCGGCGCGCAGGTTCGTCCTGTGGTTCTCCGCCCGCTCGCCCAGCTCGCCCCGCAGCAACGCGGTGTGCAGCGCGGAGAGCTCGGCCGACGGATCGGCGCCCAGCTCCTCGGCGAGCCGCTCGCGCGTCCGCTGGTACACGGTCAACGCCTCGGCACCGCGCCCCGCCTCGGCGAGCGCGCGCATCAGGGCCGCCACGAACCCCTCCCGCAGCGGATACGTGGCGACCAGCTCGGTCAGCTCGGAGACCAGCTCCGAACCGCGGCCGAGGCGAACATCCGCCTCCACCCGATCCCCGAGCGCGGCGACGTGGAGTTCGTCCAGCCGCGCGACCGCGGCGTCGAACACGTCGCTGTCGCGCGGTGCGACGTCCGCCATGGCCGTACCGCGCCACAACGCCAGGGCCGAGCGCAGCAGGTCCGCCCGCGCCGCGGGCTCGGCGGCGGCGCGGGCCTGACCGACCAGCTGCTCGAACCGGCACACGTCCACGGCGTCGGGAGCCACCGCCAGCCGGTACCCGCCGGACTCCGCCTCGATCACACCGTCCGGCAGCACCCTGCGCAGCCTGGACACCAGCGCCTGCAGGGCGTTCACCTCGTCCGCGGGCGGCCGTCGCCCCCAGATCCAGTCCACCAGCCTCGCGCGCGTGACGATCCGACCGGGTTCGAGGGCGAGTGCGGCCAGCAGCGCGCGCAGCCTGATCCCGGGAACCTCAACCACGGCCCCGTCGCGGTTCCGGACCTCGAACGGCCCGAGCAGTCCAACTCGCACATCAGTCATTGTGCCGAACCGTGTCAGCGGCCGTGTCAGCACGGCGACGGCCCGGTATCAGCGCGGTCGGCGACGGTGGACGCCATGAACGGTCCGGCGAGTACGGCCTCGGAGCCACGGAAAACGCGTCATCGCGTCTTCACGCGGCGCCATCACCGCGATCGACGCCGGGTACTCGCCTGAGCGCACCTCCCGTGGTTGACAGAACTTCTGAACGCGACGTGGTTTCCGAGCCGCCAGAAACACGTAATATCTCGAGTAGCACCCAGGCCGACGAGAGGAACGACCATGGAGCACACCCTCGCCACGCTGCCGGCCGCGCGCCAGCCCGGCTGCCCCTTCGACCCGCCCAAGGAGCTGGTCCAGGCCCGCGAGCACGGCCCGATCAGCCGCTACACCTTCCCCGACGGGCACGAGGGCTGGCTGGTCACCGGATACGACCTGGTCCGGTCGGTCCTGGCCGACTCGCGGTTCAGCTCGCGCAAGGAGCTCATGCGCCACCACCCGCTGATCGACTACGGCGACATCGAGGTCCCCCCGGCGCCGCCCGGCGAGTTCCTGCTGATGGACGATCCGCAGCACAGCCGCTACCGCAAACCGCTGGTGGGCAAGTTCACCGTACGGCGGATGCGGCTGCTCACCGAGCGCGTCGAGCAGGTCACCGCCGAGCACCTGGACGCGATGGAGAAGGCCGGGCCGTCGGCGGACCTGGTGACCGCGTTCGCCAAGCCCATCCCCTCCGTCATCATCTGTGAGCTGCTGGGCGTGCCGTACGAGGACCGGGGCTCCTTCCAGGAGCACATCGACAAGTTCCTCGGCGGGGAGGCCGGCGACGAGGAACTGTTCGCGGCCTACGCGGCGACCCAGGAGTACCTCGCGGAGCTGGTGGCCGCCAAGCGCGCCGACCCCACCGACGACGTGCTCAGCGACCTCACCGACAGCGATCTGACCGACGAGGAGCTGCGGGGTGTCGCCCTGATCCTGCTGGCGGCCGGGTTCGACACCACCGCGAACATGCTGGCGCTGGGCACCTTCGCGCTGCTGCGGAACCCGGAGCAGCTGGCCGCGCTGCGCGCCGATTCCGGGCTCGCCGACGGGGCCGTGGAGGAGCTGCTGCGGTATCTGAGCGTCGCCAAGCAGTTCATGCGGGTCGCTCTGGAGGACGTCGAGCTGGGCGGCCGGACCATCAAGGCCGGCGCGACGGTCATCCTGTCCTACAACACCGCCAACCGCGACCCCGAGCGCTTCGCCGATCCCCACGCGCTCGACCTGCGCAGGCAGGACGGCGGGCACCTGGCCTTCGGCCACGGCATCCACCAGTGCCTGGGCCAGCAGCTGGCCCGCGTCGAGATGCGGGTCGCCTTCCCCGCGCTGTTCAACCGCTTCCCCACGCTGCGCCTGGCCGTACCGGCCGAAGAGGTCCCCCTGCGCCCGGAGACCGCGGACATCTACGGGGTCAAGAGCCTCCCCGTCACCTGGGACGTGTGACCGCGAGCACCCGGCAGAAAAGGGTGCAAGCGGGTGTCTAGCGTGATGCAATGATCCGCTGACACGATCGGGGCTGCTTTGAAGGAGGCTCCCGTGCGTCGTTCCATCCCCCTGGCTCTCATCGCCGCGATCTTCGCGCTGTCGGGGACAGTGATCTCTCCCGCCCAGGCCGCGGCCGGGCCGTGCAAGCCCGGTCAGGGCGTCAACCTGCGTGGCAAGGACTTCACGCGGGGAGCACAGCTCCCCGCCGTCCTGCGCTGTGCCGACCTGACCAAGGCCAAGCTGGACGGCGTGGAGCTGCTCCAGAAGGACCTCACCGGAGCGATCCTGCGCGACGCCTCGCTCAAGCAGGCCAACCTCACGCAGGCCACGCTGAAGTACGCCGACCTGCGGGGCGCCGACCTCTCCGAGGCCGACCTGGGCCAGATGCACGCCGACCACGCCGACCTGCGGGGCGCGATCCTGATCGACGCGGAGGCGGGGCAGGCGGAGTTCCCGCACGCGAACCTGACCGGGGCGACCCTGACCAGGGCCGAGCTGACCCAGGTCGACTTCACCAACGCCAAGCTGATCGACGCCGACCTGGAGGAGAGCACCCCCGGCCAGCTCAAGGCGCGCAAGGCCGACTTCACCCGGGCCAAGCTCCGCGAGGCCAAGATGAGCCAGGCGAACCTGCGCAACGCGACGTTCAAGGACGCCGACGTGAGCGAGGCCGAGTTCACCCAGGCCGAGCTGGACGGCGCCGACTTCACCGGCGCGCTGGTCGAGGGCGCGTCCTTCATCCAGGCCGACGACGCCGACCTCACCGGTTCCAAGGGCAAGCCCACCGGTCTCACCGTCGCGGTGCCGACCTCGCTGTCCGATCTCGACATCTTCAAGACCGAGGAGAGGGACGCCCCCGGGGACGAGCCCGCCCCGAGCGGCGGCCCGTCCGTGGGACTGGTCATGGTCGTGCTCAGCGCCGTGGGCCTGGCGCTGACCGTGGTGGCCTGGGGTGTCAGCGCCCAGCGGCGGACCCGGCGCAACGCCCAGTTCGTCATGATGCGGCGCGGCGCCGAGGAGGACATCACCCGGCTGGGCGAGGGGATCGACCAGCTCGACTACGAGTTCCAGGTCAGCGGGCGCGGCGGCATGACCGCCGACCGCGACTGGCGCCTCGCCCTCGACGCCTACGAGGCGGCCAAGCAGGCTCTTCTGGTCGCCCGCCGCCCGGAGGAGCTGCACTTCGTGGCCCGCGCCGTCCAGGACGGCGGGGCCGCCCTGGACCGTCTCCGCTCCCGCGTGCACTAGAGCCTACGGACTTCGGATCGGCCGCCTGGTCGGTCCTCTCCGGGATGACGGATGACGGCCTGGAATGGATGTCGGACATGTCAGCCTCCCCGAGGCTGAAGGTTTCACTCTGGGAGGCGTAACTTCACCGTGCATGATTTGTATGTGATGTGGATCACAGCACCCAGCGAGCAGGGCCGCCCGGTGCGGGCTGGTACCGGAAGAGATGGCCGGTGCGCAGTGAAGCCCGCAGGTGGGCCCCGGCCAGGGGCGCCGCCGCCTCCACCCGTTTGACCGCCGTCCACAACGCCCGGGTCGCGTTGACCCGGGCCCGCTCGGCCTCGCCGGACTGGCTGCGGGCCCGCCCGCCCAGCCCGGTGGCCTTGCGCAGCTCGGCCAGCAGGGCGGTCCGCTCCTCCTGGACCACCCTTGCCCGTTCGGCGTCGCCGGCCCGGTCGGCCGCGTCGAGTTCCTCGGCGAGCGCCTCCAGTCGGCGCCGGTAGGCCGCGCGGGCGACGGCGTCGAGAATCGGGGCGCCGTGGGGGACGGTGAGGCCGGCTCCTCCTGCGACGAGGTCCAGCGCGGCGATCTCTCGCCTGGGCGCAGCCAGCAGGATCCGCAGGTACTCCATGCCGCGTCCGTCACGCAACCGGGCCACCTCGGTGCCGGCGTCCAGTCGCCAGCCCTCGCCGTCGCGGTGCAGAGACCACTCGTTTGCCGGTGGAGTCAGGGTGGTCAGGAACGCTCCCATGCCGAGGCGCTGCGCGATCGAGCGAGCCTGGTCCAGGTCTTCCTCCGCCCGGAGCAGGTCGCCTGCACCGTCGCGGGCGGTCAGCGCCCGTGCCCGGGCGGCCAGCGTGCCGGCGAGCCAAGGCAGCGCTCCGAGCCGTCGCTCCAGCGTCACTGCGACGTCCAGGTGGGTTATCGCGAGGTCGAGCCGGCCAAGTCGCATGGCGAGCCGGCCCAGGTAGTCGTCGACCGGGCCGCTGATCATGTTAGCGCCGCCCGAAACGACCAAACGCCTGTGGTAGGGGGCCAGCGCGTCGTACAGGGCCTGGGCCGCCGCCGGTTCGCCGACCAGCGCCGCCACGATTGCCAGGTCGGCGCACACTCCGAGCCAGCGCGGCCCCGATCCGGCGAGAACAGCCGGCAGCAGTCGTTCGAGCTCAAGACTTGCCTCGTCGCCCCGCCCGGACTCGGCCAGTGCCCGGGCGGCGGCGGCCTCGAAGAAGTGACCGGGCAGCCGTCGGGCAATGTCATGCCAGGGAGCCATGAGCGAGTCGTACTCGCCGCGCATCATGGCCAGGGCGGCGCGCAGCGTCCCGACCAGGCGTTCCGTGTCCGCGAGCCCTACACGCCCGCCCAGTACGCCCACCTCGGCGGCAAGCGTGGCCGCCGTGTCGAACCGTCCCCGGATCGTCGCCAGCATCGCCTGACGCGCCAGCACCACCACCGCCGCCTCGGAGTCGCCGGCCAGTGAGCTGGCCCGCGCGTAGGCCGTCAGCGCGGACTCGGCCGCCTCCAGTTCTCCCAGCTCTGCCAGGGCGATGAAACGCCAGAACAGTCCGCGCCGCTCGGCCTCAGCGTCCCCGGCCCGCCGGGCCTGCGTCACGATCTCCGACGCGGTGGCCAGCCGTTCGTGGGCGGCCGCGGGATCCCACAGCGCGTGCAGCCCGGAGTCGAGGACCTCGGCGATCGCGCCGGGAGTGCCGACCTCCTGGGCCAGCGTCACCGCCTCGTCGATCAGCGTACGCCGGCGCCGTCCGGCCGACGGGTCGCCCAGCAGTTCGCGCGCGAGCCTGGCCAGCACACGGGCCCGGGAGCCAGGAGCCTGCGTGCGTTCGGCTGCGGCCTCCAGCAGACGGATGAGACCGGGGTCGAGATCGAGGAACTCCGTCCGCGACGGCGCGGTCAGCGCCAGGTGGAGGACCGGGTCGCAGGTGACGTCGAGCCGAGCCAGCTCATCGGCGAGGCCGAGTGCGGCTCCGGGCAGCCCGCCCGAGGCCAGCCACACCGCGTGGACCGCGTCGGCGGACAGGCCCGGGCTCAGCTCGGCGAGCTCCGGTTCCGTCAGGCCACGCAACCGCAGCTCCGGCTTCAGTCCGGTGGGTTCCACGGCGGTCGTGACCAGGATCGTCGCGCCGGACACGAGCCGAGCCGGCAAGGCTGGGAAATCGACGGCGAACGTGTCGGCGTGGTCGACGTCGTCGATGAGGAGCAGGCGCGGGCCGTCAGCCGCCTGGGCGAGGCGATCCGGCGACTGAAGCCAGGACACGGTGGGGGCGGTCGCACGGAAAACCGGGATCTTCCGTTCGCGGGCCAGGTCCGCGGCGGCGTCGATCAGCGCCGACTTGCCCGAGCCGGGCGGACCGGTGACGACAAGCTGGCCGCTGTCCCCTGCCGCGGCCCGGTCGAGCAGCCGTGCCACTGCGGCGAGCTCCCTTTGGCGTCCAATCAAGGCCATCTGTGCAGCGTAACGGCTTGCCGCGACCGGCCCTTACCGGTTCTGAGGCTCTGCCCTCCGACGCTCAGGCTCGGTGGTCGCGGCTGGAAGTCTCTCGACGGTTGACTTCGGATCTGATGCGTTCCCTCCGTGAGGGTGGACTCCTTCACCGCGGACGGCAAGATCATCGACGTCCGGCGGACCGTCACCGGCCACGACGCCATCCGTGCCTGGGCGGACGGCGAGGTCATCGGCGACACGCTGCGGGTCCTGTCGGCCGACCGGCGACGCGCCGATGGACAGCGGCCGCCGGCCCACCGGGCTCCGGCCGGTTCGGCCGGTTCGGCCGGGGGGCGCGCCCACCACGACTTCTCGGTGTCCGGCGGGAAGATCTCCGGCGCGGACCTCCAGCGCGCCCAACCGGCCCCGGATGGCTGTGGCCTGCGTCACGTACAAATCGTGCCCCCCTCGGTTACGCCCTCTGGGTGAGATTCCTTTGCGAAAAGAGGGGGACATGACGGACACACGTGACATCCGGTTTTTCGGTGGCCTGGCCGGTGACATCCGGGGCACGGACGACGACCGCCCGCCGCTGGTCTTCCTGCACGGTCTCACGTACGACCGCCGCCAGTGGGGACCGCTGCTGGACGAACTGGCGACCGTCGATCCGGGCCGGCGGGTGCTCACACTCGACCTGCCCGGGCACGGGGGGTCGGCGCGATGGGACGGCTACGACCTCGACAAGGTCGTGGCCGCCCTCCACGCGGCGGTGACCGAGGCCGGACTCGCCGCGCCGATCGTCGTGGGGCACTCGCTCGGGGCCGTGCTGGTGACCAGGTACGCCGCGGCCCACACGACCCGTGGCGTGGTCAACCTCGACCAGCCGTTGCTCGCGGGCAGGTTCGGCGATGTCCTGCGGCAGGCCGAACCGGTGCTACGCAGCCCGTCCTGGCGTGAGATCTGGGACCGGATGCTCGGCGACATGCAGGTCGACCGGTTGCCGCCGGCGGCGCGGGACCTGGTCTCCACGGCCACCGATCCGCGGCAGGACCTGCTCCTCGGCTACTGGAACGAGATCCTGGTCACCTCCGCCGAGGAGCTCGGCCGCCGCCAGACCCACCTGCTGGGCGTGATCCGGTCCAGCGGGGTGCCGTACCACTACGTGGCCGGCCGTTCGCCGGATCCGGCGTACGAGGGATGGCTGAAGTCCGCCCTGCCGGACGTCACCGTCACCGTGCTGTCCGGCAGCGGCCACTTCCCGCACCTGGTGTACCCGCGCGAGCTGGCCGGGATGCTGGCCGGCTGAGCCGGCCCGCTCCAAGACGTCCTTCCTCACCACATCCCCGCCGGCCGGGCCCGCCCGGCCGGCCTGACGATCGGAATGTTCAATGAAGCCACCGAACCGGCTGCGCGACGACGCCGCAGCCCTGCAGGACGACCTCGTACGGCTGCGGCGTGACCTCCATCGACACCCGGAGATCGGCCTCCACCTGCCACGCACCCAGCGGGCGGTGCTGGACGAGCTGTCAGGGCTGGGGTTGGAGATCACCCCGGGCCGGTCGTTGAGCTCGGTGACCGCGGTGCTGCGCGGCGGGCGACCCGGCGAGGCGGATCCCGGCGGCGAACCCGCCCCCGCGGTGCTGCTGCGCGCCGACATGGACGCCCTGCCGATCACCGAGCTGACCGGGTTGGACCACGCGAGCCAGGTGGACGGCGCCATGCACGCCTGTGGGCACGACCTGCACACGGCGATGCTGGTCGGCGCGGCCCGGCTGCTCAGCGCGCACCGCGACGCACTGGCCGGCGACGTGGTGTTCATGTTCCAGCCGGGCGAGGAGGGCTGGAACGGCGCCGCCCGCATGATCGAGGAAGGGGTGCTGGACGCGGCGGGACCACGGGTCTCCTCGGCGTACGGCATGCACGTGCGCTCGTACGGGGCCCCCGCCGGCCTGTTCCGCAGCAGGCCCGGCCCGTTGATGGCGTCGATGGCGGAGCTCAGGGTGACCGTGCGCGGAGTCGGCGGGCACGCCTCCATGCCGCACCTGAGCCGCGACCCGGTCACGGTGGCGGCGGAAATCGTGACCTCGTTGCAGACCATGGTCACCCGGCGCTTCGACGTCTTCGACCCGGTGGTCGTCACGGTCGGCTTCATCAATGCCGGGACCACGTCCAACACCATTCCCGACACGGCCACGATCAACGCCACGGTACGCACCTTCTCTCCGGCGAACCAGACGCGGCTGCCCGGCGAGGTCACCCGGCTGTGCCTGCACATCGCCGAGGCGTACGGGCTGACCGCCGAGGTCGACTACATCGAGGGCTACCCGGTGACGGTGAACGACGAGGAGCAGTACGAGTTCGCCCGTACGGTGGTCTCCGAGGTGCTCGGCGCGGACCGGTTCGTCCCGATGGCGTCCCCGGTGAGCGCCGCGGAGGACTTCTCCGAGGTGCTCGGCGAGGTGCCCGGCTGCTATCTCATCCTGGACGCGAGCGCCGCGGACGATCCGGCCACGGCGCCGATCAACCACAGCCCGCGAGCGGTGTTCGACGACGGAGTGCTCTCCGACGGCGCGCTGGTTCACGCGGAGCTGGCGATCCGGGCACTGCGCCGGCACGCGGAGCGGCGGTCGCCCGCCACCTCGCGTGGATCCGTGCCGGGCGAGGTCGCGTAGCGGCCGGCGCCGCTTCCTGCCGCGTGGCCTCGCGCGGGGACGACCACTCGGCGTCGCTCACCCACCTCAGGCGGCGGGCACCTGTGCCCGCCTTCCCTGGTGTCGCGGTGCCCGCTGTCACGGGAGTTTCGAGGTGGACCGCCCCGTGAGTCGGCGCCCCAGCCGTCCACGATCTTTTGCACCGAGAGTGAAAAAATACGGTGTTTTGGGCGCCCTTAATCTGCATGATTCCCATACATAAAGGTTGTCGCTGACCGGGTGGGGGCGGGTATCCCCTGCCTCATATGGGCTTTTCGGGTGGTTTGCGCATGCGCTGAACCCTTACAGCCTGAGTAAAGATACTTGGCGGTCAGTGGTAAACATGGGAGTAATCACGATGTTACGGATGGTGGGTCTCGGACCCGTCCTGCGGCGGCTTCGAACCGGCCTCGCCACGTCCCGCCCCTCGTCGAGAGGCCACCGCGTGCCGAGCGGGCGCGGAGACGGCACGACCGTCATGCGGCAGGGGTTCAATGTCATCGGGTACGCCATCCGCAGTGAGCCGCGCATCTTCGCCGGCGCCGTGCTGGGCAGCTCCCTCTACGGTTCGATGACAGTCGCGTCCTCCTGGGCGCTGGGCTGGGCCACCGAGCACGCGGTTCTGCCTGCCTTTCGAACGGGCCACGCGGCCACCGGCACGCTGGTCACCGCCGCGCTGCTGATCGCGGGCGTGACGGTGCTCAAGGCGCTGGGGCTCATCGCCCGAAGGGTGGTCGCCGGCGTCATGCAGTACCGGATGCAGGCACGTTGGCGCCGCCTGGTGACCCGTCAGTACCTGCGGCTGCCGCTCGCCTGGCACCATCGGCACCCGACCGGACGGCTGCTGTCCATCGTCAGCTCCGACATCGAGGCCGTCTGGGCCCCGCTCGGCCCGCTGCCGCTGGCGGTCGGTGTGGTCGTCATGCTGTTCACCGCGGCCGTCGCCACCATGGCCGTGGACCCGGTGCTCACCCTGCTCGGCTTCTTGATCTTCCCGGCGATCGCCGTGCTCAATTTCGTCTACCAGCGCAGGCTCTCCCCGCTGGTGACGCGAGCCCAGCAGTTGCGCGCCGAGGTCAGCGAGATCGCGCACGAGAGCTTCGAGGGGGCGCTGGTCGTCAAGACCCTGGGCCGGGAGGACACCGAGGCCGAGCGCTTCCAGGCCGCGGCCGACCGGCTGCGCGAGGCCAACATCGCGGTCGGCCGGGTGCGCGGCCTGTTCGACCCGCTGCTGGAGACGATGACGACGCTCGGCGTGCTGGCGGTGTTGTTGTTCGGCTCGCTGCGCCTGGCCGCGGGGGACGTCACCTCCGGTGAGCTGGTCCAGGTGGCCTACCTGTTCACGCTGCTCGCCTTCCCGATCCGCGCGCTCGGCTGGGTGCTCGCCGAGCTGCCGCGCAGCGTGGTGGGCTGGCGACGGGTGCGGGAGGTGCTGAGGGCGTCCGGGTCCATGGAGTACGGGCCGGCCCGCCTGGGATCGCAGGGCCCGGCCGAGCTGGAGGTCCGCGGCCTGAGCTTCGGGTACCTGCCCGGCGCTCCGGTGCTGTCGGGGGTGAGCTTCGTGGCCTGGCCGGGCCGCACGGTTGCGATCGTGGGCCCGACCGGGTCGGGCAAGTCGACGCTGACCCAGCTTCTGGTCCGGCTGATCGACCCGGACGAGGGCCGGGTGCTGATCGACGGGGTGGACCTGCGGGACGTCGCGCATGGGGAGGTGAGCCGCGCCGCGGCGCTGGTGCCGCAGCAGACGTTCTTGTTCGACGACACGGTGCGCGGCAACCTGACCCTCGGGGCCGGGGAGAGGATGCCGGATGAGCGCTTGTGGGCGGCGCTGCGCCTGGCGCAGGCCGACGGCTTCGTCCGCGCCCTGCCCGAGGGCCTGGACACGCGCGTCGGTGAACGCGGTACGACGCTGTCGGGCGGACAGCGTCAGCGGCTGGCACTGGCCCGCGCCCTGGTCCGGCGGCCCCGGACGCTCATCTTGGACGATGCCACCTCCAGCGTGGACGCCCAGGTCGAAAGCCGCATCCTGTCCGGCCTGCGCGACGGTTCCGTCGACGCCACGGTGATCGTGGTGGCCTACCGGATGGAGACGATCGCACTGGCTGACGAGGTCGTCTACCTGGAACAGGGACGAGTGGCCGACCGCGGTGCCCACGAGGAACTGCTGGCCCACTGCGAGGGCTACCGCAACCTCGTCACCGCCTATGAGCGCGAGAGGGCCGAGCGCGCGACGCTCGACGTCCGTGAGGAAATCAACGCATGACGGCGCGGGTGGAAGAACGCGGCGCCACCGCCGCCGAACCGGGGGCGGGCCTGCGGACGGAGGAGCGGGACGCACTGGGAACGCTGCGACACGGCCTCGCGCTGTCGCCGGAATTCCGCACCGGGCTGCCGGTGACGCTGCTGCTGGCCGTGCTCGCCACGGTCGGCAAGATGATCGTCCCCATCGCGATGCAGCAGGTCATCGACTGGGGCCTCACGGACACAGGGTTACCGGACATCGGCTTCATCACCCGGGCCGTCCTGCTGTGCGCCGCCGCCGTGCTGCTGACCGCGCTGTGCGGCTACCTGATGAACGTTCGGCTTTATCGCTCCACCGAGTCCGGCCTCGCCGGGCTGCGCGGCAGGGCGTTCCGGCACGTCCACGACCTGTCGGTGCTCACCCAGAACACCGAGCGGCGCGGCGCCATGGTCTCCCGGGTCACCGGCGACGTGGACCAGATCAGCACTTTCATGCAGCGGGGTGGCCTCATGGTCATCATCTCGGTGGGCCGGCTGCTCATCGCCGGCGTGCTGATGGCCGTCTACTCCTGGCAGCTCGCGCTGGTGGTCTGGGCCTGCTTCCTTCCACTGGTCGTCGTGCTGCCGAGGTTCCAGCGCTGGGCGACCCGCGCCTACACCCAGGTACGTGAGCGCACCGGTGAGGTGCTGGCGGTGGTGAGCGAGTCGGTGGTGGGCACCGCGGTGATCCGGGCCCATGGCTCGGAGAAGTGCACCGCGCGACGCGTCGACCAGGCCATCGGCGCCCAACAGGCGGCGCAGACCCGTGCCCAGAAGATCACCGCGTTCACCTTCCCCACCACCGAACTGGTCGGCGCGATCGTGCTCGGCGTCGTCGTCGTGCTGGGAGTGCGGCTGGGGGTGGACGGCACGATCTCGGCCGGGCGGCTGGTGGCGTTCCTCTTCCTGGTCACGTTGTTCATCAGCCCGCTGCAGGCCCTCACCGAGGTGCTCAACGAGGCGCAGAACGCTGTCGCCGGCTGGCGGCGCGTGCTCAGCGTCCTGGACACTCCCGCCGACGTCGCCGACCCGGGAAAGAAGGGCGCGGTGCTGCCGCGCGGCCCGATCACGGTGTCCTTCGAGGGCGTGGGCTTTCACTACCCCGACGGCCCGCGGGTGCTGCACGAGGTCACGGTGGAGATCGCGCCGCGCACGCGCGTCGCTGTCGTGGGGGAGACCGGCTCGGGCAAGACGACCTTCGCCAAGCTGCTCACCCGGCTGATGGACCCCAGCAGCGGGCGCGTCCTGGTCGACGGGGTGGACCTGCGCCGAATCCGCTTCTCCTCGCTGCGCGAGCGCGTCGTCATGGTCCCGCAGGACGGCTTCCTGTTCGACGGCACCCTGGCCGACAACATCCGCTACGGCCGTCCCTCCGCCACCGACGACGACATCGCCCTGGCGATGGCCGAGCTCGACCTGACCGACTGGCTGGAAGGACTGCCCGCGGGGTTGGCCACCTCCGTCGGCCAGCGCGGCGAGTCGCTGTCGGCCGGCGAGCGCCAGCTGGTCGCCCTGGCCCGGGCGTACCTGACCGACCCCGGCCTGCTGCTGCTGGACGAGGCGACCTCCTCGGTCGACCCCGCGACCGAGGTGCGCATCGCCCGGGCGCTGGACAACGTCGCCCGGGGCCGTACGGCCGTCTCGATCGCTCACCGCCTGTCCACAGCCGAGACGGCCGACGAGGTGCTGGTGTTCGAGCACGGCCGCATCGTCCAGCGCGGCCCCCACGCCGAGCTGGTGCGGCAGGACGGCGTCTACGCCGACCTGTACGCCTCGTGGACCTCCGCCGCCCGCATCTCCTGACAGCGTCGCGGGAAGTGGGAGCACGGCGCGCACCGGTGCGGCGGCCCCGAACCCGTCCGCGTCAGACCCGGCTCCGGCCTGCATCGCCGTTCCCGGGCGTGCGGGCGTAGCGGGCGCGCATGAGCTCGCTCGCGACGGGACCGGCGGCGAAGACGAACTCCTCGCTGGAGTCGAGGCGGCGGCCGGTGGCGGCGTCGACGACGGCGGGCTCGACCTCCTGGCCGGTGGCGGCGTCGACGAGGATCATGGCGCGCTGTGACGGGTCGAGCCGGGAGTTGCCCCAGGCCGCCAGTGCGACGATCACCGGGCGCAGGGACCGGCCCAGCTCGGTCAGGACGTACTCGTGGCGGGTGGGGTTGCTCTGGTAGGCGCGGCGTTCCAGCAGCCCGTCGGCGACGAGGGTCTTCAGGCGGCTGGTCAGCATGCTGGAGGAGATGCCCAGGTTCTCCTGGAACTCGTCGAAGCGGGTGTAGCCGTCGAAGGCGTCGTGCAGGATCAGCAGCGTCCACCACTCCCCGACGTGGGCCACCGTCGTCGACAGCGGGCATTCACGATCTTCCAGCCTGATCCGGCTCGCCACCGTTACCCCTCCTCGAATAGTTACTGCTAAAGTCGAAGTGACTCACTCCTATTTTAGCAGCAACTGGGGGTGCGGGCCCCGGCGTGCCCGTACCCGGAACGGAGCACATCGTGGAGACCTCCATCGGCGACTCCATCGACGGGAGGCGCGCCCTGGTCACCGGCGGCACCAAGGGCACGGGCGCCGCCATCGCCAGGCGTCTCGCGCGGGCCGGCGCCACGGTGCTGGTGACCGCCCGCACCCGGCCGGACGACGTCGACCCCAAGCTGTTCATCGCGGCCGACGTCTCCACCCGCGAGGGCACCGACAGCATCGTCGAGCAGGTTCTCGACCGCCTCGGCGGCGTCGACATCCTGGTCCACAACCTCGGCGGCTCCGGCTCGCCCGCCGGAGGCTTCGCCGCCCTGGACGACGACGCGTGGGACAGGGAGCTCAACACCAACCTGCTGGGCGCCGTCCGCCTGGACCGCGGGCTCCTGCCCGGCATGATCGAGAACCGCTCCGGCGCGATCGTGCACGTCTCCTCGATACAGCGCCGGATGCCGCTGCACGACGCGACGCTGGCCTACGCCGCGGCCAAGGGGGCTCTGACCGTCTACAGCAAGGGCCTGGCCAACGAGGTCGCCCCGCACGGCGTGCGGGTCAACTCCGTCGCCCCCGGCTTCATCCGGACGACGGCCGCTGAGGAGCTCGTCGACCGCATCGCCCTCGGCTCCGGCATCGACAGGCAGGCCGCGCTGGGAAAGCTGATGGACTCCCTCGGGGGCATCCCCCTCGGCCGCCCCAGCCTCCCGGAAGAGGTCGCCGAACTCGTCGCGTTCCTCGTCTCCGACCGCGCCGCCTCCATCGTCGGCGCCGAGCACGTCATCGACGGCGGCACCCTGCCGACCGTCTGATCCCGCTCACCGGGCCGGCCGTCCGGCCCTGCCCACCGATCCGACCGTCCGAGCCCACCCACCACACCGAAGGAAGTGTCCCCATGTCCGACGCGCCCACCATCCCAGGCACCGTCCGCCGCTACTTCGAGCTGGCTCCCCTGCCCGACCAGGACGCCTATTTCGCGCTGTTCACGGACGACGCGACCGTAGAGGACGAGGGAGTCGAGCACCACGGCATCGCCTCGATCCGCGCCTGGCGCACCGGCGTGCCCGCCGTCGCCTACACCGTCACCGGTGCCGGCCTCACCGACGGCGGCGCCACCCTGGCCACCGCGGACATCTCCGGCGACTTCCCCGGCAGCCCGGTGACCCTGCGGTTCCATTTCGAGTACGGCGACGACGGGCGCATCCGCGTCCTGCGCATCCGTCCCTGAGCCTCGGCCGCCACCGCCTCAGAGGCCCGGGACGACACGAGATCGAACGGACGGGTCAGATGCCGCTGGGGGTCATCGGCTGCATGAGGCGGCGGGCGGCCTCGGTGACGGAGCCGGACAGGGAGGGGTAGACCGCGAAGGTGTGGGCGATCTGGTCGACCGTCAGCCGCTGCTGGACGGCGACCGAGACCGCCAGGATCAGCTCCGACGCGCGGGGGGCGACCACCACGCCGCCCAGGATGATGCCGGTGTTCGGGCGGCAGAAGAGCTTCACGAAGCCGTCGTTGAACCCCTGCATCTTGGCGCGGGCGTTGGTGGCCAGCGGCAGCTTGACGATGTTGGCCTCGATCTCCCCGTTCTCGATCGCCCGCTCGGCGATGCCCACGGCGGCGATCTCGGGGTCGGTGAAGATGGCGGAGGCGACGGTGGCCAGACGGAGCGGGTGCACGGCCTCGCCGAGGGCGTGCCAGACGGCGATCCGGCCCTGCATGGCGGCGACCGAGGCGAGCATCAGGACCCCGGTGCAGTCTCCGGCCGCGTAGACGCCGGGCGCGGAGGTGCGGGAGACCTTGTCGACCTGGATGAACCCGCCCTTGTCGAGGGTGATCCCGGCCTCCTCGAGGCCGATCCCCGCGGTGTTGGGGACCATGCCGACCGTCATGAGGCAGTGGCTGCCCTCGGCGGTCCGGCCGTCCTCCAGGGTGACGACCACGCCGTCCGGGGTGCGCTTGACGGACTCGGCGCGGGAACGGCCCATGACGTTCATGCCACGGCGCCGGTAGACCTCTTCGAGGACCTCGGCGGCGTCGGCGTCCTCGTTGGGCATCATGCGGTCGCGGGAGGAGACGAGCGTGACCTCCGAGCCCAGCGAGCGGTAGGCGCCCGCGAACTCCGCGCCGGTGACGCCGGAGCCGACCACGATGAGGTGCTCGGGCAGCTCCTCCAGGTCGTACAGCTGGCGCCAGGTGAGGATGCGCTCGCCGTCGGGCTCGGCGCCGGTCAGGATGCGCGGGGTCGCGCCGGTCGCCACGATGACGACGTCCGCGCGGATCGTCCGGTCTCCGGCCCTGACCACCTGCGGATCGACCAGCCGCCCCGGGGCCTTGATCACCTCGACGCCCTCCGCCGCCAGCCGGGCGGCGATGTCGGCGGACTGCGCGCGGGCGAGATCCTTGACGCGCCTGTTCACCAGCGGCATGTCGGCGATGACACCGCCGACGTCGCCGTCGGGGCCGCCGGTGTAGTGGACCCCCAGCATGCTGGCGTCGAGGAGCGCCTGCTTGCGCACCGAGGTGGCGATCAGCGTCTTGGACGGTACGCAGTCGGTGAGGACGCAGGCCCCGCCGGGGCCGTCCTGTTCGACCACGGTGACCTGCGCTCCCAGTTGGGCGGCGACCAGCGCCGCCTCGTATCCGCCGGGACCGCCACCGATGATCACTATCCTCGTCACATAGCCCATTCTCCCGCATGGTGGGACCGGACATCGCTCGGCATCCCTCCTAAACCACGAAACCTCCACAAAACCACCGGGATTCCACGAGACATCGGCGTGGCTTCGAAGCGGGGTGAGCGTCTCGCGGATCTTGGATTAGTGTTTGTCTCCGTGCCTGTCTACGCCGCTTACGGCAGCAACATGGACCCGAAGCAGATGGCCCAGCGGGCCCCTCACTCCCCGATCAGGGGGACGGGCTGGCTCCAGGGCTGGCGCCTGACCTTCGGCGGGAACGACCTCGGCTGGGAGGGCGCGCTCGCCTCCATCGTCGAAGACGCCGCCCACCAGGTTTTCGTCGTCCTCTACGACGTGCCCGAGTGGGACGAGAGCTCTCTCGACCAGTGGGAGGGCGCGGCCCGCGGCCTCTACCACAAGGTCAAGCTCCGGGTGCAGACCATGGAGGGCGAGGTCGTGGCGTGGTTCTACGTGCTCGACGGGTACGAGGGCGGGCTGCCCTCGGCTCGCTACCTCGGCATCCTGGCCGAGGCCGCCGAGCGCGCGGGTGCCCCCGACGACTACGTCAGGGAGCTGCGCGGCCGTCCCTGCACCTCCCTGGGGAGCTGAGGGCGACCTTCCCCGGGAACTCCCGGGGAGCCGGAGGCGCCACGTCGCCACCGGCCGCGCGAGCACGCGCGGAAGTCCGCCGGGCGGCTCACCGGGAGCACCGGCCGGATCAGGTCGAGGGCCTGGTCGAGCGCGCCGCTCGCAGGAGACACGGCGCGGTGCGAAGGCGGACGACCGGTACGCTCGGTGACGTGACAAACGACCCGTATGCACTCGCCACCGACGCCGCGGACGCGCTGAGAAGCGCCGTCGGCGTGGATTCCTTCGACGTCGCGCTGGTGATGGGGTCCGGCTGGGTCCCGGCCGCCGACGCGATCGGCGAGACGGTCGCCGAGATCCCGGTGACCGACCTGCCCGGCTTCGCGCCGCCCGCCGTGCAGGGCCACGCGGGCCGGATCCGCGCCGTCAGGACCGAGTCGGGCAAGAACGTGCTGATCTTCCTCGGCCGCACCCACCTCTACGAGGGCCGCGGCGTGGAGCCGGTCGTGCACGGCGTACGGACCGCGATCAGGGCCGGGGTGGGCACGGTCGTGCTGACCAACGCCGCCGGGGGCCTGCGCCCCGAGACCCAGGAGGTCGGCGAGGCGGTGCTGATCAGTGACCACATCAACCTGACCGGTGCCAGCCCGATCACCGGCGCCACCTTCGTCGACCTCACCGACGTCTACACCCCGCGCCTGCGCGAGCTGGCCCGCGAGGCCGACCCGTCGCTGGCCGAGGGCGTCTACGTGGCCTTCCGCGGCCCGACGTACGAGACCCCGGCCGAGGTCCGCATGTGCCGCATCCTCGGCGGCGACATGGTGGGCATGTCCACCGTGCTGGAGGCCATCGCGGCCCGCGAGGGCGGCGCCGACGTGCTGGGCATCTCCCTGGTCACGAACCCGGGTGCCGGGCTGGTGGGCGAGCCGCTCAACCACGAGGAGGTGCTGGAGGTCGGCCGGGCCACCGCCACGCGCATGGGCGGCCTGCTGGCCGCCGTCGTCGGCAAGCTGTAAGCCGGCGGACCGACTTCAGGGATCAACAGGAGGCGGGCCCGGCGAGCGGACGGGCCCCGGCCCCGAGAGGTGACGATGAGCAGCGATCTCGCAGGGCTCGCCCGTTCCTGGCTGGCCCAGGACCCCGACCCCGACACGCGCGCGGAGCTGGAGAAGCTGCTGGAGAGCGGCGACGGCGACGCGCTGCGCGAGCGGTTCGGCTCCAGGCTGGAGTTCGGCACCGCCGGGCTCCGGGGCGAGCTGGGAGCCGGTCCCAACCGGATGAACCGGGTGACGGTCATGCGCGCCGCCGCCGGGCTGGCCCGCGTTCTCGGTCCCGGCAGACACGTCGTGATCGGCTACGACGCCCGGCACAAGTCGGACGCCTTCGCCCGCGACACCGCGGCCGTGCTCACCGGGGCCGGGCTGCGCGCCTCGCTCCTCCCCGGTCCGCTGCCCACCCCGGTGCTGGCCTTCGCCGTCCGCCACCTCGGCGCCGACGCGGGCGTGACCGTCACCGCCAGCCACAACCCGCCCCGCGACAACGGCTACAAGGTCTACTGGGGCGACGGCTCCCAGATCGTGCCGCCGGTGGACGCGGAGATCTCCGCCGCCATCGACGCGACGGGGCCGGTCTCCGGGCTGCCCCTCGGCTCCCCCGGCGACCCGGCCTGGAGCGAGCTGGACGACGGCATCGTGGCCGCCTACCTGGAGGCGGTGACCGCGCTCCCGATCGGCGGCGCACGGGAGCTGCGGGTGGCGTACACCCCGCTGCACGGCGTGGGCGGCGACACCCTGGTCAGGGCCTTCACCGCCGCCGGGTTCGACGCGCCCGCGATCGTCGGGGCGCAGGCCGAGCCCGATCCCGACTTCCCCACCGTCGCCTTCCCCAACCCGGAGGAGCCCGGCGCGATGGACCTCGCGCTGGAGCTCGCGGAGCGGGTCGGCGCCGACCTGATCCTGGCCAACGACCCCGACGCGGACCGTTGCGCGGTGGGCGTGCCGCTGCCCGGCGGCGGCTACCGGATGCTGACCGGCGACGAGGTGGGCGCCCTGCTGGGCGAACACGTGATCCGGCAGACCTCGGGCGACGGCCGTCTGGTGGCGACCACCATCGTGTCCTCGTCCCTGCTCGGCAAGATCGCCGCCGGGTACGGGGTGCGCTACGCCGAGACCCTGACCGGCTTCAAGTGGATCATGAAGGCCGGGGAGGGCCTGCTGTTCGGGTACGAGGAGGCGCTGGGATACAGCGTCGGCTCCGACCTCGGACTGCCCGTGCACGACAAGGACGGCATCGGCGCGGCACTGACCGTGGCCGGGATCGCCGCGCGGGCCAAGCTGGAGGGCCGCGGCCTGCTCGACCTCCTGGACGACCTGGCACGCCGTCACGGCCTGCACGCCACGTCCCAGCTGTCGTTCCGGGTGGCCGACCTGTCGCTGATCACCGGGGCCATGGCCCGCCTGCGGGCCACGCCGCCCGCGCGGCTCGGCGGTCGCGAGGTCGAGGCGGCCGACGACCTGAGCCTCGGCGCGGGCGGGCTGCCGCCCACCGACGGCGTCCGCTACCACCTGGCCGGAGGCGCCCGGGTCGTCGTCCGCCCCTCGGGCACCGAGCCCAAGCTCAAGTGCTACCTGGAGGTCGTGGTCCCGGTGACCGGCGAGGTCTCCGCCGCCCGCGCGACGGCCGTACGGGATCTCGACGCCCTGAAGGCCGACCTCGCCGAGGCACTCGGCCTCTGACCTGCCGGAACCGGCGCGAGAAGGCGCCTGCGGCACGGCCGGCGGGGCCCGGTGCCCGGCCGGCGGCCGGCCACGATCACCGGCACGGCCGCGGGGGGCACCCTCGGCGGCCGGCCACGATCAGGCGAGGAAGGCGGCGACCACCAGCAGGGCCGCGGCCGCGAAGGCCGCCAGGGCGCTCGGCGCCCAGGTCACCTTGAGCGCGCCGGCCCCCGTCCCGGTACCGGCGCCCGTCCCGACCCCGGCAGCGGTCCCGGCCTCGGGCTCCGCCGGAGTCCCGGTCGCCGTCGAAGCCCCGGTCGCCTTCGAGGCCTCGGTCATCGAGGCCGCGCGCCCGGCGGCTTCCGCGCGTTCGGTGATCTGCTCGGCCACCCAGTCGGCGTGGGTCTTTCCCGCCAGCGCCTCGGCGGCGGCCCGCTCGCCCTTCGAGCGGACCGGCTCGGTCCTGAAACGGCCCCGCGCGGGCACGGGCGCGGACGCGGACCGCCCCCTGCGCGCGGCCGCCGCCCGCTCGCGGGCCGAGGCCTGCGGCACCCAGCAGCGGACCCTCTCACCGCCGGAGGTGATCGTGATCGAGTGGGAGACCGTGACCTCGTCCACGGCCCGCCAGGGCACGAAGGTGTTCCTCAGCGGGTTGCGGACCCGGACGCCGTCCTCGGACAGGATGACCGCCGGGCGCAGGCAGGTGGCGAAGACCAGCGCGGTCAGCACCCCCAGCACCGCCGCGGCGACCATCGACGCCTGCCCGCTGTAGCGGGCGATCAGGTCGACCGCGTTGAACGCGGCGAAGGCCATCCAGACCCAGCCGACGACCGTCGCGAGGGTGGAGCGGAACACCTGCTTCATCGGAAAGAGCTCACTTCACTCGTACGAGCCCGGTCACGCCTGCCACTTGAGGCGCGCGAAACCGGGCTTGATGACGCCGTTGATGAGCGACAGGCGCTCGTCGAACGGCAGGAACGCGGACTTCATGGCGTTGACGGTGAACCACAGCATGTCGTCCCAGCCGTAGCCGAACGCCTCCGACAGCTTGGCGAACTCCTCGGAGACGGACGTACCGCTCATCAGCCGGTTGTCGGTGTTGACCGTGACCCGGAAGTTCAGGCGGCGCAGCAGGCCGATCGGGTGTTCGGCGATGGAGGCCGCCGCGCCGGTCTGCAGGTTGGACGTCGGGCACATCTCCAGCGGGATGCGCTTGTCGCGGACGTAGGCCGCCAGACGGCCCAGCTTGGGCTCCCCGTCGCTCTGGACGGAGATGTCGTCGATGATCCGGACGCCGTGGCCGAGCCGGTCGGCGCCGCACCACTGGATCGCCTGCCAGATCGACGGCAGGCCGAACGCCTCGCCCGCGTGGATGGTGAAGTGGGCGTTCTCCCGCTGGAGGTATTCGAAGGCGTCCAGATGGCGGGTGGGAGGGTAGCCCGCCTCCGCGCCGGCGATGTCGAACCCGACCACCCCCGCGTCGCGGTAGCGGACCGCGAGTTCGGCGATCTCCATGGACCTGGCCTGGTGGCGCATGGCGGTGAGCAGGGTGCCCACCCGGATGCCCCGCCCCTTGGAGCCGGCGTTGAACCCCTCCTGCACGGCCTCGATGACCTCTTCGAGGCTCAGGCCCGTGGAGGTGTGCTGCTCGGGCGCGTAACGCACCTCGGCGTAGACGACGCCGTCCTCCGCCAGGTCCTCCGCGCATTCGGCGGCTACCCTGACCAGCGCCTCTCGCGTCTGCATGACGCCGACCGTGTGGTCGAAGGTCTCCAGGTAGCGTTCCAGCGAGCCCGAGTCGGCGGACTCCCTGAACCAGGCGCGCAGGCTATCCGTCTCGGTCGCGGGCAATTTGTCGTAGCCCGACTCGCGGGCCAGATCGATGATGGTCTCCGGCCGCAGGCCACCGTCGAGGTGGTCGTGGAGCAACACCTTCGGAGCCAGGCGGATCTGCTCGAAAGTGGGTAGCTGACTCATTTCGCAACCTTACCGTCAGGGGCCTGACCGGCCGGCCCGCGCGGAGACGCCGCCACGGCCCGGCCTCGGGATGTTCACACGGGTGTCCCCTCCTGAGGGGACGTCGCGCCGATCCCGGCACGGAGACGCCGGGATCGGTGTGTGACGAGCCGTCACCGGTCGTCTCCGGTCGTGACTCGTCATCCTGTCACGCGTCGTCCCGTCACTCGTCGTCGCGGTTGACGGTCTCCGGGGAGAAGGCGGGCAGGCAGACGGCGACGTACTCGGCGCCGTCGGGGCCGGATCTGTAGCGGATCCGCTCCCCCGGCTCGCACACGAACACCTGCCCGGCGCCGATCTCGCTCGTGCCTCCGTCGTGCTCCACGATGACGGTGCCCTTGAGCACCAGCGTGTACTCGGCGAACTCCGGTGTCTGGGCGGGCTCGTCCCACCCTGCCGGGGCCTTCATGTGCGCGATCGAGATCCCGGCGTCACCGGTGTTGGCAAGACCGACGTATTCGTCGATCGTCTTGCCACCCGGCACGGGAATCCGTGTCGCACTATCGATTTTGCGTACCATCGGACCAGTCTGTCACCGGTCTCGGGGAGATGGCTCCTCTCGGCGCCCTCGGCGCTCCCGGTGCGCCACCCGGCACGTGACTAGTGCGCGATGTCGATGACCAGCCGGTTCGGGCTCTTCTGCTCCAGCACCCGGAACGGCGCCTTGCGGTCGAGGACGACGCCCACGCTCACCACGCCCTCGAAGTCGCCTGTCTTGACCACGTTCTGGACGTTGCCCAGCTTGGCCTGGAAGATCGGGCCGCCCGTCCAGGTGGACTCGCCCGCCTCGGTGTGCGCGACGGCCGGGGTGATCGTCAGTTGCAGGTAGGCCCCGCCCTTGACGTCGACCGGATCTCCCGAGCCGTCCTGGATGAGCTTGGGCACCCACCGCGCGGTGTAGCCGGGCAGGTCGCCCTTGAGGTCGATCACCACCCGGTCGAACCCCTGGTGCTCCCCGAACCGGGCTCCGGTGACGGTCGGCTGGGTGTCGATGGGGCGGTCGACCTCGATCTCCTTGGTGCTCGTCGGAGGGAGCAGCCCGGCCGCGACGGCGGAGGGCGTGGGGGGCGGCGTGGTCGCCGGATCCACCGGGGCCGTGGTCACCGGGCCCGCCGGGGACGGGGTTGCGGTCTGCGTGGTCGAGCCACAGCCGACCGCGAGCAGGAACGGGGGGACGAGCGCGAGGGAAACGAGGGTGCGGTTCATGGTGAGCCTCCTGCCCCGTTAGATGCTCAGGTCTCCGGAGAGGTTCACCTCCCGGCCGTCCACATGCGCCCTGGCCGGATCGTGACACCTTGTCGAGGGGAGAGTCAAGCACCCCGGTCGTGGCGGGGAGTGCCGCGGGTCGCGAGGAGGGCCGCCGCCGGGCCCCGGTATCCGGCGGCGGCCCCTCCTCGCCTCCCGCGGGGCTCGCGTCCCCGTCCCCGTCCCCGTACGGGACGGCGACGCGAGCGGCGCGCCGGACCTAGACGGTCTCGAGCGCCTTCTCCCTCCCCCTCTCCCCCTCGGCCGCGGCGGACGTGCGGCGGGCGCGGAGGCCGGTGAGGGCGATCAGCAGGCCGATCACGGCGAGGATCCCCGAGACCGTGATCGCGGCACGGAAGGAACCGATCGGGTCGGCGCCCGTACCCGAGGTGAGGACGGCCGTCACGACGGCCAGCACGACCGCCCCGCCGACCTGTCCCGAGGTGTTGAGCAGTCCCGAGGCCAGTCCCTGCTCGTCGTCGGCCACCCCGTTGGTGGCCTGGATGTTCAGCGAGGGGAAGGACAGGGCGAACGCGATGCCCAGCAGGACCATGCCGGGGATGATCAGCGTGGCCAGGCTGGGCTCGCCGTTGATCCGGAGGAAGAACGCGTACCCGGCGGCCAGCGCGGCCGAGCCGATCACGATCAGCCGGGCGGTGCCGAACCGGTCGGCCAGCTTGCCCATCCTGGTGGATGTCACCGCCACCAGGAGGCCGGCGGGCAGGAAGGCCAGCGCGGTCTCCAGGGCCGACCAGTGCAGGAAGTTCTGGAAGTACTGCATGGCGACGAACTGGAAGCCGACGTAGGAGCCGAACAGGATCACGAGCCCCAGATTGGCGCGGACGATCGGACCGGAGCGCAGGATGCCGAGGCGTACCAGCGGGTGCTTGACGCGCTGCTCGGTGAGGACGAAGACGGCCAGCAGCAGGGCGGCTCCCAGCAGCGAGGCGATCGTGCGCGGCGAGCCCCAGCCCGCGCCGGGCGCCTCCACCACGGCGTAGACGAGCAGCAGCATGGAGCCGGTGATGGTGACGGCGCCGATGAGGTCGTGGCCGCCCTCGGCGCGCTCCTCCCGATGTTTGGGGAGGAA
Source organism: Streptosporangium sp. LJ11 (assembly GCF_051918945.1). NCBI lineage: Bacteria > Bacillati > Actinomycetota > Actinomycetes > Streptosporangiales > Streptosporangiaceae > Streptosporangium > Streptosporangium sp. LJ11. The sequence continues at coordinate 38,351 of NZ_JBPXMB010000031.1, read as the reverse complement.
CTTCAGGGCCGCGACCAGCGCGATGATCGCGACGGGGACGGGCATGAGGAACGTCCAGCGCCAGCCGAGCTCGGTCAGGAATCCGGAGATGACCAGGCCCAGGGAGAACCCGCTGGCGCCGGAGGCGGTGAAGACGCTGAGAGCCCTGTTGCGGGCAGGTCCCTCGGCGAAGGTCGTGGTGATGATGGAGAGCGCGGCGGGCGCGGTGAAGGCGGCGCTGACGCCCTTGACGAAGCGGGCCGCGATCAGCAGCGTGCCGTCGTTGACGAGGCCGCCGAGGAGCGAGGCCACGGCGAAGACCGCGAGGGCGACCAGGAAGACCCTGCGACGCCCGAGCAGGTCGGCGGTCCGGCCGCCGAGGAGGAGCAGCCCGCCGTAGCCGAGCACGTAGCCGCTGACCACCCACTGCAGGGAGGACGTGGACAGTCCCAGGTCCGCCTGGATGGACGGCAGGGCGACCCCCACCATCGAGACGTCGAGCGCGTCGAGGAAGACCACGGCGCAGAGCACGGTGAGCGCGGCCCACAGGCCCGCGCCCCAGCGCTCGTCGGGCGGCGAGACCGGCGGAACCGGTGGAACCCGGGGAACAGAAGCGGCAGGTGAAGCGGTTGGAACAGGTGCGACCGACGGATCGGGTGGAGCCGTCGAGGTCGATGAAGAGGTCATGTCGTCCGACAATACATGCAAGCACATCTAATGCAAAAGCATTTAATGTCTGTGCATTTAATGTTCACGCATGGTACGATCCGCGGCATGAACGAGGAGGACCCGGTCCGAGCGTGGCGCGAGGCGCTCGCCAAGTACGCCACGACCGCCTGCGCGCTGGAACGCGAGCTCTCCGAACGGCACCGGCTCGGCATGAGCGAGTTCGAGGTCCTGGAGCGGATGGTCGAGGGCGGCCAGGGCAAATACCGGGTCCAGGAGATCGCCGACGCGGTCCATCTGAGCCAGAGCGCCTGCTCCCGGCTGATCGCCCGCCTGGAGAAGGCGGGCCTGGTGACCCGCCGCATCTGCGAGGACGACCGGCGCGGCATCTTCGTCGGCATCACCGAGGACGGCCGCGAGCGCCACGCGACCGCCCTGCCCACCCACCGCGCCGTGATCGGCGAGATCTTCGGCTCACCGGCCCGCCACGCGGAGCAAAGCTCACCGGCCCGCCACGCGGGGCAAAAGGGCGCCCCGGCCCGCGAGACGGACATGAAGGGCGTCCCGGCCCGCTAGCCCGCCGGGCGAGACGGAAGGGCGCCCCGGCCCGCCAGACGGGCCGGGCGGGCGTTCCGGCCGGCGGCGTCAGGCGGTGACGCGGTCTATCACCAGGGGCAGCAGGTCCGGGTCGGCGGCCTCGCCGACGGTGTAGGCGCCTTCCAGGGCGGCGAGCGCCCGCTCGAAGCGCGCGGTCTCGTCGGCGTGCAGCGTCATCAGCGGCTGCCCCGCGCGAACCAGGTCCCCCGGCTTGGCGTGCAGCACGATGCCCGCCCCGAACGACACCGGGTCCTCCTTGCGCTCCCGGCCCGCGCCGAGCCGCCAGGCCGCCAGGCCCACGCCGTACGCGTCGAGCCTGGACAGCACGCCGGACGAGGGCACGGTGATCTCCATCGTCTCGGCGGCCCTGGGCAGCAGGGCGTCGGGGTCGCCGCCCTGGGCGGCGATCATCCGGCGCCAGGCGTCCATCGCCGAGCCGTCCGCGAGGGCGCGCTCGGGGTCCTTGCCCCCGGACAGGCCCGCCGCCTGGAGCATCTCCCGCGCCAGCCGCACGGTCAGCTCGACCACGTCGGCGGGCCCGCCTCCGGCGAGCACCTCGACCGACTCGGTGACCTCCAGGGCGTTGCCCACGGCCCGGCCCAGCGGCCGGTCCATCGCGGTCAGCAGCGCGACGGTGTTGACCCCTGCGTCGGTGCCGAGCTCGACCATGGTCGTGGCCAGCTCGCGGGCCTGCTCCACGTTCTTCATGAAGGCCCCGGAGCCGACCTTGACGTCCAGGACGAGCGCGCCGGTGCCCTCCGCGATCTTCTTCGACATGATCGAGGAGGCGATCAGCGGGATCGCCTCGACGGTGCCGGTGACGTCGCGGAGCGCGTACAGCTTCTTGTCGGCGGGGGCGAGGCCGTCACCGGCCGCGCAGATGACCGCTCCGGCCTTGCCGAGCACGTCGAGCATCCCGTCGTTGGACAGGGACGCCCGCCAGCCGGGGATGGACTCCAGCTTGTCCAGGGTGCCGCCGGTGTGGCCGAGCCCCCTGCCGGACAGCTGGGGCACGTACCCCCCGCACGCGGCGACCAGCGGCGCCAGCGGCAGCGTGATCTTGTCACCGACGCCGCCGGTGGAGTGCTTGTCGGTGGTGGCCCCCGGCAGCGACGACCAGTCCATCCTGGACCCGGATCGGATCATGGCCTGGGTCCACTCGGCGATCTCCCGCCGGTTCATGCCGTTGAGCAGGATCGCCATCGCGAGCGCGGACATCTGCTCGTCGGCGACGACGCCCCTGGTGTAGGCGTCGATCACCCAGTCGATCTGCTCCGCCGACAGCTCCCTGCCGTCCCTCTTGGTGACGATGACGTCGATCGCGTCCATGCTCAGGCCCCCCGGCTCAGGTCGTCGGGCCCGAAGGCGTAGGGAAGGATCTCCGCCATCGGCTTCGGGCCGTCGATGGTCTCCAGCAGCAGTTCCGGGCCGCCGAACTCGTACAGGAGCTGGCGGCACCTGCCGCACGGCATGAGGAGCTCCTCGTGCCCGTCGACGCAGGTGAACGCGACGAGACGGCCGCCGCCGGTGGCCTGCAGCGAGGACACCAGCCCGCACTCGGCGCACAGCCCGATGCCGTAGGAGGCGTTCTCGACGTTGCAGCCGGACACGATCCGCCCGTCGTCCACCAGCGCGGCGGCACCGACCGGGAACTTGGAGTAGGGGGCGTAGGCGTGGCCCATGGCCCGCACGGCCTCGGCCTTCAGCGCCGCCCAGTCGATGCCCGTCCCGGTGCTCATCTCACCACCCGTCTCGGCACCCGCTTCGGCGCCCGTCTCATTGCCCGTCTCGGTGCCCATCGAATCAGATCCGCTCGTGAGGTGCCGCGTGATGGTCACTTGCCCTGTCCCCTGCGGTACGGCACGCCGTCGGCGGCCGGCGGGCGGAGCCGCTGCGCCGCCAGCGACAGCACCAGCAGCGTGGTGATGTGCGGGGTGACGGAGGTGAACTCCGAGGGGACGGAGTCGGTCAGCGCGAACACCACGAACACGGCGACCGCCGCGACCCCGGTGATCAGCGCGGCCCGCGTCCGGTTCTGCCGTACGAGCTGGTAGACGGCGACCGCGGCGAGCAGGATCGTCACCACGAGCAGCAGCGCGTGCACCGACTCGCCACCCCTGCGCAGCTGGAGCGCGTCGGTGTAGCCGAACAGCACGGCGCCCCCGGCCAGCCCTCCCGGCCGCCAGTTACCGAAGATCATGGCGGCGAGGCCGATGAAGCCGCGCCCGCCGGTCTGTCCCTCGCGGTAGGCGCTGGCGGCCACCTGCGCCAGGAACGCGCCGCCCAGGCCCGCCAGGGCGCCGGAGACGAGCACCGCGATGTACTTGTAGGTGTAGACGTTGACGCCCAGCGACTCCGCGGCCACCGGGCTCTCCCCGCAGGAGCGCAGGCGCAGGCCGAACGCCGTACGCCACAGCAGGTAGTACGAGAGCGGGACGAGCAGGATCGCCAGGATCGTCAGCAGCGAGACGTTCGTGGTCAGGCCGCGCAGGATGCCCGCGACGTCCGACAGCAGGAACCACTGCTTGGCCTCCAGCGTCCTGAGCGGATCCCCGACCCACGGCACGCTCACCACGCCGGGCTTGGGCACCGGGGGCGACTGGGAGTCGCCGCCGCCCGGCATCTCGGCGAAGGTGACCTTGGACAGGAACTGGGTGACGCCCAGGCCCAGGATGTTGATCGCGACACCGGAGATGATGTGGTCGACGCCGAACGTCACGGTGGCGACCGCGTGCAGCAGGCCGCCCAGCGCCCCGCCGATCGCGCCCGCGAGAACGCCCGCCCAGGGGTTGCCGAACTGGAGCGCGCCCCAGGCGCCGCACCAGGTGCCCAGGATCATCATGCCTTCGAGGCCGATGTTGACCACCCCGGCCCGCTCGGCCCACAGGCCGCCCAGACCGGCCAGGCCGATGGGGATGGCCAGCGCGACGGAGGCGTTGATCGCGCCCGCGGAGGTGAGGTCGACGGCGCCGGTGACGGTCCGCGCGAACGAGAGCAGCAGGACGAGCGCGCCGAGGGCGAGCAGCAGGACCCGCCAGGTGACCCTGAACCTGCGGGCGGGGGTCTTCGGCTCCACGAAGGGAGCCTCCGGCGTGGTGAGGGCTCCCTGGCTCATGCCGGCGTTCCTTCCCTGGTCGGGGTGGTGCCCGCCAGCTGGCGGCTCACCCGGCGCTGCTCGGCGGAGATCTGGTAACGGTGGACCAGCTCGTAGGCGATGATCACCGAGAGCACGATCGTGCCCTGCATGATGGTGACGATGTCCGGGGAGATCTTCTTGATCTGCAGGATGCCCGCGGAGGTGTCGAGGAAGGCCCACAGCAGGGCGCCGAACGCGATGCCGACCGGGTGGTTGCGGCCGAGCAGCGCGATCGCGATGCCGGTGAAACCGAGCCCGGTGGGGAAGTCCAGGCTGTAGCTGTAGGAGGCGCCGAGCAGTTGCGGCATGCCGACCAGGCCCGCCATCGCGCCGGACAGGACCATCGAGACGAGGATCATCCGCTTGACGTTGACGCCGCTGGCCACCGCGGCCGTCTCCGAGCGGCCGGTGGCGCGCAGGTCGAAGCCGAAGCGGGTCCGGTTGATCACCACGTGGTAGAGGACGCCCATCACGACCGACAGGATGATCAGGCCGAACACCTTCGTCTGGGTGCCGGCGATGATCTCCATGCCGGGCACCTGGCCGGAGGGGCCGATCGGCTTGGTCCCGATGTTGTTGCTGCCCGCGACCTCGACCGCGAGGCGCTCCTTGTTGAGCAGCCAGGCACCGAGCGCGGTGGCGATGGCGTTCAGCATGATCGTGGAGATGACCTCGCTCACCCCGCGCCGCACCTTGAGCAGCCCGGCGATCGCCGCCCATCCCGCGCCGACCAGCACGGCGACGAACATGATCAGCGCGACGTGCAGGGGGGCGGGCAGGGTGACCGCGCCGCCGACGGCCGCGGCGGTGAGCGCCGCCAGGCGGTACTGGCCGTCGACGCCGATGTTGAAGAGGTTCATCCTGAACCCGATCGCCACCGCGAGCGCGGACAGGTAGTAGGTCGTCGCGTAGTTCAGGGTCAGCACGATCGAGCGCGGCCGGATGCCGTACTCGCCCATGACGACCAGCGTGTCGAGCGGCGGGGCGCCGGTGATCGCCAGGATGACCATGGTGATCAGCGCCGCGAACACGATGGCGACGAGCGGGGCGGCGAGCGAGAGCAGCCCCGCCGGCGAGACCCGTCCGAGCAGCCGGTCGGCGAAGGTGGATCTTTCCTGGCTCATCCGCGCGTCCCCGGGGGCGTGTGCGCTACGTGGGTGTTCATGCCGCCTCTCCAGCACCCGTCATGGCCGAACCGAGCTGCTCGGGTGTCACGTCCTTGGGATCCACCTCGGCGACGATCCGGCCGCGCAGGATCACCTTCAGGGTGTCCGACAGGCCGATGAGCTCGTCGAGGTCGGCCGAGATCAGCAGGACCGCCAGGCCCGCGGCGCGCGCCGCGCGCAGGTGGTCCCAGATCGCGGCCTGGGCGCCCACGTCGACGCCGCGCGTCGGGTGGGACGCGATCAGGAAGACCGGCTCCCCGCTCATCTCCCGGCCGACGATCAGTTTCTGCTGGTTGCCGCCGGACAGGGCCGCGGCGTCCACGTCGATGCCCGGGGTCCGCACGTCGTACTCCTCGACGATGCGCCGGGTGTCCTCGCGCGCTCCCGCGCGGTCGATCCAGGGGCCCTTGACGTTGGGCCGCCGGGTCTGGTGGCCGAGGATCCGGTTCTCCCAGAGCGGGGCCTCCAGCAGCAGGCCGTGCCGGTGACGGTCCTCGGGGATGTAGCCGATGCCGGCCTCGCGGCGGCGCAGCGTCGTCCAGGCGGAGATGTCGTGCTCGCCGAGGCGGATCTCGCCCTCGGCCGCGCGCATGCCCATGATGGCCTCGACCAGCTCGGCCTGGCCGTTGCCCTCGACCCCGGCGATGCCGAGCACCTCGCCCTTGCGGATGTCGAAGGTGACGCCGTCCACGACGCAGCGGTCCTCGGCCGAGTGGACGTTCAGGCCGCGCACCGACAGCGCCACCACGTCGGTGACGGTGGACTCGCGGGTCTCCGGGCTGGGCAGCTCGCTGCCGACCATCAGCTCGGCCAGCTGCCTGGCGGTCACGTCCTTGGGATCCACGCTGGCCACGGTCGTGCCGCGCCGGATGACGGTGATGGCGTCGGCGACCGAGAGCACCTCGTCCAGCTTGTGCGAGATGAAGATGATCGTCAGGCCCTCGCGGACCAGCTCTCGCAGGTTGGCGAAGAGCTCGTCGACCTCCTGCGGCACGAGCACGGCGGTCGGCTCGTCCAGGATGAGGATCCGGGCGCCCCGGTAGAGGACCTTGAGGATCTCCACCCGCTGGCGGGCCCCGACGCCCAGGTCCTCGACGGTGACGTCGGGGTCGATGCCGAGGCCGTAGGAGTCGGAGATCTCCCGGATCCTCTTTCGCGCGGCGCCGAAGTCGAGGGCGATCCCGCCCTTGCGGGGCTCGCTGCCGAGGATCACGTTCTCCAGCACGGTCAGGTTGTCGGCCAGCATGAAGTGCTGGTGGACCATGCCGATGCCCACGGCGATCGCCTCCCCGGGGGAGCGGAAGCTCACGTCCTGGCCGTTGACGCGGATCCGTCCCTCGTCCGGGCGTTGCATGCCGTACAGGATCTTCATGAGGGTGGACTTGCCCGCGCCGTTCTCGCCGACGACGGCGTGCACGTGCCCCTGCCGTACGGATAGGGAGATGTCGCGGTTGGCGACGACGCCGGGGAATCGTTTGGTGATTCCCTCGAGCTCGACGGCCGGTGCCGAGGTGCTGATGACGGCCTCCTCCGTACGGATGCCCCGATACGGAACGTGGTGGTCAGAGAGGACAAAGGGCCCGGGGGAAATGTCCACCGGGCCCCTCATTAGTACCAGGTCAGGAGGTCTTGTCCGGAACGGTGATCTCGCCGGAGATGATCTTCTGCTTGTACTCGTCGAGCTTGGCCTTGATGTCGTCGACCTGGCCACCGGTGGTGGAGTAGTCGACGCCGTTGGCCTTGAGGTCGTAGATCGTGCTGCCCGACTTCACGGAGTTGGTGGTGAAGCTCTTCAGGAAGTCGAAGACGGCGACGTCGACCTTCTTGAGCATCGAGGTCGCGATGACGCTCTGCAGCTCGGGGGCGGCGGTCTTCGCCTGGTCGGAGTCGACGCCGATGGCCAGGCCCTTGGCGGCCTTGGCCGCCTCGAACACGCCGCCACCGGAGCCGCCCGCGGCCTGGTAGACCACGTCGGCACCCGCGTCGAACATGCCCTCGGCCGCGGTCTTGCCCTTGGCCGGGTCGCTGAAGCCGGTGAAGTCCGGCGGCTGGGTGAGGTACTTGACCTCGATCTTCACGTCGGACTTGACCGCCTTGGCGCCCGCGGCGAATCCGGCCTCGAACTTGTTGATCAGCGGCACCTGGACGCCGCCGACGAAGCCCACGTGGTTCTTCTTGCTCTTCAGCGCCGCGGCGGCGCCGACCAGGAAGGAACCCTCGTGCTCGGCGAACAGCAGGTTCGAGATGTTGGGCGCGGCGGCCGCCGCGTCGTCGACGATCGCGAACTTGACGTCGGGGAACTCGGTCGCGACCTTCTTGACCGGGTTGGAGTACGCGAAGCCCACGGCGATGATCGGGTTGAAGCCGCCGTCGGCGAGCAGGCGGAGCCGCTCCTCCTTGGCCGCCTCGGTCTCGCCGTTGCCGGCCTCCAGCTCGCTGACCTCGGCCAGGCCCAGCTCGGCCTTGGCCTTGTCGATGCCCGCCGCCGCGGAGTCGTTGAACGACTGGTCGCCACGCCCGCCGATGTCGTAGGCGAGACCGACCTTCGGTCCCGTCGCGGCCGGCGCCGCACTGCTGGCGGCCCCGCTCGGCTGAGCCGACGTGGCCGGTTCCTCGCTTCCACCACACGCGGCAGCTCCCATGAGCATGCTGCCCGCCAGTGCGGTCGCGGCCAGCTTGCCGAATCGGTTCTGAAGCAAGATGGACTCCCTTCGCGTTTCAGTGCACGCGCGAAGAGACGCACGGCAACCCTGCACGGAAGATAGTTGGTCCATCAGGGTTGACCAAACCAGCACACAAGTCCGCAACAGGTCCGTTATCCAGCTCACGCCACCTTGTGACCCGGGAAGCGGGGCGGGACTACCCGCCGGTAGCCCTGGATGGCCGCCGCAGCCTGGCGTTGGCACTCCTGTCCGGCGGTCGACGATCGTCTTCGGGGATCATCGACCGGCTCCTCAGGATATGTCCGGACTTTTCAGCTGACTAGATGTCAGAATTGACTAGTTGTCGGCGTTCAGGGCCATGAGCGGCTCGCCCGCGATGGGACGCTGCCCCTCCCACAGGGCCGTCAGCGCGGTCGCCGCCAGGAAACGCACCCCGGCGCCGATGGCGGTCTCGTCCACGTCGAAGGTGCCCTGGTGGATGTCGGCCAGGTGCGCCGACCCCGGCTCGCGGGTGCCGAGCCTGGCGAACGCGCCGGGAATGGACTCCAGGTACCAGCCGAAGTCCTCGCCGCCCAGGCTCTGCTCCGTCGGCACCGGAGCGCCCTCGCCGAGCACGCCCTCGGCGGCCTCGGCCAGCATCTGCACGCTGACCTTGTCGTTGACCACCGGCGGCACGCCGCGCACGTAGTCCATCTCGGCCTCGACGCCGTACGCGCCGGCGACCGACTCCAGCAGCGACTTGATCATGTCGGGGGCCGCGTGCCAGGCCGCCTCGTCCAGGCAGCGCACGGTGCCCTCGGCGACGCCGTCGTCCGGGATGGCGTTGGCCACCGAGCCCGCCTCGACCCGGCCCCAGACCAGGCTGAGCGAGGAGCGGGGGTCGATCCGGCGCGAGAGCGCGGCGGGCAGCTCGGTGAGGATCTTGGCGAGCGCGAAGACGAGGTCGGCGGTGAGGTGCGGCCGGGCGGTGTGCCCGCCGGGACCGCTCACCCTGATCGTGACCCTGTCGCAGGCCGAGGTGATGGGACCGGCCTTGAGGCCGACCTTGCCGACGTCCAGCCGCGGGTCGCAGTGCAGGCCGAAGATGCGGTCGACGCCGCTGATGCCGCCCGAGGCCATCACCTCCAGCGCGCCGCCGGGAAGCTCCTCGGCGGGCTGGAAGATCAGCCGGACCCGGCCGGGCAGCAGACCGGCCTCGGCCTGCTGGGCGAGGAAGAGCGAGGTGCCGAGCAGGATCGCGGTGTGCACGTCGTGGCCGCAGGCGTGGCACACACCGGGGACCGTCGAGCTGTAGGAGACGTCCTTCTCGTCCGGCACGGGCAGCGCGTCGATGTCGGCCCGCAGCGCCACGGTCGGGCCGTCGCCGCTGCCGACGTCGCAGAGCAGGCCGGTGCCGCGCGGCAGCACCGAGGGGACCAGCCCCGCGGCGGTCAGGCGCTCGGCGACGCGCTGCGTCGTGCGGTATTCGGCGAACGCGAGCTCGGGATGCATGTGCAGGTCTCGACGGAAGTTGATCAGTTCCTGCTCGCGACCGGCGAGGAACGTGTCGAGTTCTCCCCGCAAATTACGCCCCCGCATTGCTCACCGTCCCATCTGCGCCGGCGGGCCTGGATCCTCGACGCACCGTGCCACTGCCCAGGATCTCGAAACCCATGAGGCAGTCTCGAAAAAAAGCGATCGCCGCGCCGACGGGCCGGAGTGGGGTCTCACGGGCCGCATCAGCGCGGGCTGGTCGGTCACCGACGCGAAAACGGCAGGCCGGTGACCCGGAGAAGCCGTCGCGTTGGCGATGACAACGACTTTATCCCTCCCCCCGAGCAGCTCGCCGACATCCAGGCCAAATGTTTTGTCGCCCCATGCCCCACTCGTACACCTTCCGACCCGGAAGGACCAGGAAAGATAGCCCAAATTGACTATGAGACGATGGCTAGGCAGGGGGGTGGAGGATCCGGGAGGCGGTAGCCCCCGGGCCATTTCCAAACGTCGCCGACCTGGCAATTTACGTGACCTCAGGTGCCGGTCATCGAACCCGGCGGAGTGATGCAAACGGGAGGAATGCGTGTTTCACTCCTCACATGATCGCTAACATCCCATTCGGGGAGAGGCAGTCGCGTTTGAGCATATTTGAACCGGACGAGGGGACCCTGGTGGTCCTTCCCTCGTTGTCGCTTCCCCAGGATGAGCTGCGCAGGATCACCGGTCCCCTCTGCTACGAGGAGCGGCTGCTGTTTCTCCTCCTCACCCTGAGGAAGCCGAAAGTCGAGGTCGTCTACCTCACCTCGACGCCGGTGGACAGTGCGGTCGTGGACTACTACCTGGGTTTCCTCGACGATCCCGACGAGGCCCGCACGCGCCTGCAGATGATCAGTTTGGATGATCCCGACACGCATCCGCTCACCGAGGCGCTGCTGCGCCGCCCGGACGCGATCGCGCGCATCCGCGCCGCCCTCGGCGGCCACCGGGAGGGCGACGCCACCGCCGGGGACGGCGGCAACGGCGGCAACGGCGGCAACGGCAGGGCCGCCTGGATGGTGCCGTTCGTGGTGAGCGAGTACGAGGAGCGCCTCGCCGGGATCCTCTCCCTGCCGGTGTACGGCCCCGCCACCGCCCTGGCCCACCTGGGTTCCAAGAGCGGCGGACGCACGATCGGCGACGAGGCCGGGGTGCCGCTGGTCAGGGGCTTCGGCGACCTGCGCTCGCTGATCGAGGTGGAGCACGCCGCGCGCGCGATGGGTCCCACGAGCAAGCTGATGGTCAAGCTCAACAACAGCTACTCGGGACTCGGCAACGCCATCGTGACCAAGGGCGACCGGCCGCTCGCCTCCTGTCCCACGAGTTTCTCCGCGTCGGACGAGAACTGGACGACGTTCGCCGAGAAGGTCGCCGAGCGGGGAGCGGTGATCGAGGAGTTCATCGAGGACCGGCCCCTGTACTCCCCCAGCGCGCTGGCACGGATCACCCCCGGCGGCGTGTACGACGTGGTCGCCACCCACGAGCAGATCCTCGGCGGCCCCAACGGCGACGTCTACCAGGGCTGCACCTTCCCCGCCCGGCAGGAGTACCGGGCCGAGCTGGGCGCGCACGCGGAGCGGATCGCCAGGATCCTCGCGGGCCGCGGCGTGGTGGGACTGTTCGGCATCGACTTCTTCGCCGTCAAGACCGACGGCGGCTATCGCACGCTGATGTGCGAGATCAACCTGCGCATCGGCGGCACCACCCACCCGTTCGGCGCCGCGGTCCTGACCACCGGCGCGTCGTACGACCCGGGGACCGGCACGCTCGTGCACGCGGGCCGGCCGAAGTACTACGTGGCGACGGACAACTGCGCCGCGCCCGCCCTGCGGGGCCGCACCCCGGGTGAGGTGGTCAAGCTGGTCCACGACGAGGGCCTGGGCTTCGACCGCGAGCGCCGCACCGGGAACGTGCTGCACATGCTGGGCGGGATCCCGAAGTACGGCAAGCTCGGGTTCACCAGCATCGGCGACTCCGCGGAGGAGGCCGCCGAGCTACACCGGAGGACGCTGGCCACGCTGCGCCAGACAGCGTAGGCCGATCACGCCGAGCACGGCCGCCAGCACGAGGTTGACGGCGATCAGGATTCCGTGGACCACGTAGAAGGCCGTCGGATGGCCGTCCGCGAGGTTGAAGCCAAGGGTGATCCATTCGAAGATCATGAAAGCGGCAAGGCCGATCAGAAAAGCGGCCATCTTTCGCGTTATTTGCATGATGTCAGTATTCCGCCGAGTGGTTCGTACCTGGTCAGGGCACCTGTAACTCCATGCGAACCGGTACGAAGCTACCCTGAGATCATCATGGGGATCAAACATGTCGCGCCCGTTGGGGTGCTGCTCGCGGCGACCGCCCTCCTTGGCGCGCCCGCACAGGCCCGGGTCGCGGACGCGCCCGCGAACGGCCGGCTCGACCTGCGCGCGGACGCGCGGACAGGCGCCGGCGCGCTGGATTCGCGTACGGGCGCCGGTTCGCCGGGTCCACGCGCGGGCGCCGTTTCGGCGAAGGGGCCGGGCGCGCGCCGTGAGCGGGAGCCGGTCGGCGGTTCCCGGCTCGGGGGGCGGGGCCTCGTCGTCCCCGCGGGCGTGAAGGCCCCTCCCAGGACGGCCGCGAAGTCGTACGTGATCGCCGACGCCGAGAGCGGTGAGGTGCTGGCCGCCAAGGACGCCCACGGGCGCTACCTTCCCGCGAGCACGCTGAAGGCGCTGACCGCCCTCACCCTGATCCCGAAGCTGGACAAGGACCGGAAGATCACGCCGAGCAGGCGTGCCGTGAACGAGGAGGGCAGCGCGGTCGGCCTGGTCCCCAAGCCCCTCTACACCGTCGAGGACCTGTTCAAGGCGCTGATGCTCGTCTCGGGCAACGACTGCGCGATGGCGCTGGCCGAGGCCAACGGCGGCCTGGCCGCGACCCTGGCGGACATGAACGCCGAGGCCAAGCGCCTGCAGGCGTTCGACACGGTGGCCAAGACGCCGAGCGGGCTGGACAAGCCGGGGCAGAGCAGCTCGGCCTACGACCTGGCGCTGATCGCCCGCGCCGGCCTGGCCAACGCCGATTTTCGTCGATATATCAGCACAAAGACCGATAAGTTCCCGGCTCCCAAGGGCTACTACGAGATCGGCAACCACAACAGGCTGCTCTGGCGCTACAAGGGCATGATCGGCGTCAAGAACGGCTGGACGTCCAAGGCCCTGGGCAGCTTCGTCGGCGCCGCCAAGCGCAACGGCCACACCGTCATCGTGTCGATCATGCGTCACGACGGCTACTTCTGGGAGGAGGTCGCCGACCTGCTCGACTGGGGCTTCGCCAACCGCGGCAAGGTCCTCCCGGTCGGAAAGCTGGTCGACCCGGTCCCCGAGCCCGCCCCGCTGCCCACCGGGCCCGCCGCCTCGGCGCCTCCCTCCGCCCCGGCCCCCGTCTCCGCGCAGGACCCGGCGGCGGCCGGCAGACCCGCCGACGAGGGCGTCCCGGTCGGCTACTACGCCCTCGGCGCCGCCCTGCTCGGCGGCCTGGCCTGGCTGACGTACGGCCTGCGCAGGCGCTCCCACCGGGAGCGGTGATCCGGTGGCCCTCGTCGTGCCCGGGGTGTCCGCCCCGGGCCGGGGGGCGCCCCGCCGCGACTGCTCGCCCGCCCCCGGCGGCTCGGTCACCCCTCGGCCGGTCCCCCGCGGCTCCGGGCCGGTGCGGCCGGGAGTGTCCTGACCCCCAGGACGGCGCTCCAGGCGACGAAGGCCAGGAGCAGAGCCGCCTGGCCGAACATTCCGAATGTGATGATCCGGCTCGTCTCGTCGGCGAGGTCGGCGCCGTAGTTCAGCTCGGCCAGACGGACGCACAGCACCGGCAGCGCCAGGATCGCCAGGGCCAGCGGCCACGACGGGGTGCGCCGCGCGGGTACGTACACGTGCACGCAGGCGTACGCGGCGCCCGCGCCCAGGATGAGCGCGCTCGCCAGGCCGGGATCGTCCAGCCACGGCCATATCCAGGCGGTGGTCGTGGGGGACGCGACCGCCTCGTACAGCGCGACGAGGGCGGCACCGGCGGCGAGGGGAGGCAGCAGGAGCCACAGCGGCCGGCGCACGAGCCGCGCGTCCCGGTGGAAACCGGCCCACAGGGCCAGCACCGTGACCAGGGACGGCAGCAGGCCGATCAGCGCGCTCCACAGGAAGACGTCCACGCGCTCCTGGAGCAGGAACGGCAGCTTCAGCGCGAGCGCGAGGAGCGCCAGTGCCCTGGCGGCGCGCGGACGCCCGGCGATGAGCGCCACGAGCGGGGCGAACCAGAGCGCGCCCGTGAGGCCTCCCAGGACGGCCACGAGCCGCTCGGGTGAGCCCGGGGGCCCGGCCACCTGGGCGAGCAGGGGCCGGGCCTCGCCGATCACCCCGTACATGCGCAGCGTGGCCGTGGCGGCGAGGGCTCCGAGCAACGCCTGGAAGCCCACCCCCAGCAGGGCGACGAGGCGGACCGTCTCTCCCCACGCGAGGAACCTCGGCACCGTGTGACCCGCTCCCCCGAGACGGACCCGGGCCGCCAGCGCGGCGACGCTGGCGATCTCCGACCAGCGAGGCCGGGGCCCGTCGGCGTCGGAGACGTCGGGCGAACCCTCCAGGAACACCGAGACCATCTCCTCCTCGCGCTCGGCGCGATAGGAGGCGGGCAGCAGGCGCAGCCAGTGACGGTAGCGCTCCTCCAGCAGACTCATCGGCGCGCCACCCTCCCGCTCGTTCCCTCACTCGCCATCACGCGGAACCTCACGCCCGCCCTCAAGCGGGACTTCACGCCCGCCCTCACGCGGGGCCTCCGGCGGCGGCCGGCCGGCCGTGCCGGGCGCGGAGCCGGTCGACGGCGGTCCTGGCGTTCTCCGCGAGCCTGACGGCCTCGGCCTCCAGCGTCCGCGACCCGGAGTCGGTGAGCCGGTAGTAGCGGCGCAGCCGCCCCTGCTGGACCTCCTCGCGGTCGAGGGCGACCAGCCCGTCACCCGCCAGCCGGTCGAGCACGCCGTAGAGCGTGCCGACCTTGAGCTGGACCCGCCCGCCGGACAGCCGCTCGACCTCCCGCACGATGCCGTAGCCGTGACACGGCTCGTCGACCAGCGCGGTGAGGATGAGGAACGCGGGCTCCGTCATCGTCCTTGGAGTCATGCTTAGCAGCATATATCGGAAAGCAGGATATGCCGAGGGGTGGATCTCCCGTGACGCCGGGCGTTCAGGCGCGGATGGCGGTCGCCGGGACCGGGGTGGGGTCGGGCGGAGGGCCCAGGGAGGCGGTCGCGGTCCAGGCGGCGGCGTACATGATCACCCGGGCCGAGAAGTTGATCCAGACCAGCAGGCCGACCACCACGGCGAACACCCCGTAGACGGGGTTGTTCAGGGTGCCCGAGAGGATCAGTGCGGCGAGCTGCTTGAGCAGGGCGAAACCGGCCGCGCCGAGCAGGGCTCCGCGCAGCAGCACCCGCCACGGCTGCCTGGACCGGCCCAGCCCGCGCAGGATGACCAGGAAGACGACGACGTCGGTGAGCACGCTGACCGCCAGCCCGGCCAGCCAGATCGTGGCGGTGGCCACCACCGACCCCGACAGGCCGAGCCATCCGGCCACGACCCCGCTGGCCTGGGTGGCGAAACCGGCGACCAGCACCGACGCCACCATCGTCGTGCCGACGATCACGAGTGCGGCCAGGTCTCTCAGCTTGGCCAGGGCGAAGTTGAGCGGCGCCTCGGTCGTCATGGAGATCTCGCGCAGCGCGCCGCGCAGGGCGTCGATCGCGCCGAGCCCGGCGTAGAGGAGCCCGAGCAGGCCGATGATCCCGGCGCTGGTCCGGGAGTCGGCGATCTGCTTGATCGGCAGCTTGTCGGCGAGGCCGGGCAGGTACTGGTTGATCGCCGTCTGCAGGGCCTGGGTGGCTTCGGGCCTGGTGGAGAGGAAGTAGCCGAAGACCGCGAAGGCCAGCGCGATGATCGGGAAAAAGGACAGGAAGGCGAAGTAGCTGACCGCTCCGGCGAGCCGGTCGCCGGACTGGATCTGGTAGCGCTGGAAGGTCCTGACCAGGTGATCGAGCCAGTGCCACCTGACCCGGGCCGTGCCGAGTGTCCTTCCGAACCGCTCACGGGCCGCTTGGATACGTTCCAGCACGCTTGTCACGTGCGCCCCCTACCCAATCGCCGCCGTCCCGACCGTGGACGGCGGCGGAAAGGCGGCCGTGCGCGCACAGGGGACCACGGAGCGGACGGGAGGCCGCCGGAGCCCTACTGCGAAGGAGACTCCGGCCGTACGGGAGAACGTCGCGGCCCGGGCGGGAACCCCGCCCGGGCCGCGCGAAGGAGGATCACGGGGTGGGCAGGAACCCCACCCGGTCGCGCACCCTGGCCATGGTCTCGGCGGCCACCGCGCGGGCCCGGGTGGCCCCGACGGCGAGCATCCGGTCGAGCTCGGCCTCGTCGGCGAGCAGCTTCTCGGTGCGCTCGCGGATCGGGGTGAAGGTGTCGACCACGAGCTCGGCCACGTCCTTCTTGAACGTGCCGTACCCCTGCCCGGCGTAGCGGGCCTCCAGCTCGGGGATCGCGACGCCGCTCAGCGCGGACTGGATGCGCAGCAGGTTGGTGACGCCGGGCTTGTTCTCGTCGTCGGCGAGGACCTCGGAGCCGGTGTCGGTGACCGCGCGCATGATCTTCTTGCGGAGCGGTCCCGGCTGCTCCAGCAGGTCCAGGATCCCGGTGGGCGAGGAGGACGACTTCGACATCTTCGCCGTGGGCTCCTGGAGGTCGGTGATCTTCTCGACCCCCTTGACGATGTGCGGCTCCGGCAGCGTGAAGGTCTCGCCGAAGCGGTGGTTGAAGCGCTGCGCGAGGTCGCGGGTGAGCTCCAGGTGCTGCTTCTGGTCCGCGCCGACCGGAACCCGGTTGGCCTGGTAGAGCAGGATGTCGGCCGCCTGCAGGATCGGGTAGGTGAACAGCCCGACGCTCGCCGAGCTCTCACCGGCCTTGGCCGCCTTGTCCTTGAACTGGGTCATCCGCCCGGCCTCGCCCATGCCGGTGAGGCAGATCAGCACCCAGGCCAGCTCGGTGTGCTCACGGACGTGGCTCTGCACGAAGACCGTGGAGCGCTCGGGGTCGAGACCGGCCGCGAAGAGCTGGGCCGCGGCGACCCTGGAACGCCTGCGCAGCACGTCCGGCTGGTAGTCCACGGTGATCGCGTGCAGGTCGACGACGCAGTAGAAGGCGTCGTACCCCTCCTGCATGGCGACGTACTGCCTGATGGCACCGAGGTAGTTTCCCAGGTGGAAGGAGTCTGCGGTCGGCTGGATTCCCGACAGGACACGAGGACTGGCCATAGCAGCCAATTCTGTCAGCTACCGGGAGTGGTTGGCGCGCCGATCACGGCACCCCGCCCGCGGACCCCGCCCACGGCCTCGCTCGCGGCCTCGCCGAAGAACCCCCATCACGGGCCCCGCTCACGCGGGGCGCTCCCCGTCAGCTGTCGGGCGCGGGCGGCGCCTCCGGCCGCGACGTGCTCCGTTTGATCCTCACCCGGGCGACCCTGCGCCCGTCCATCTCGGTGACCGTCAGGTCGAATCCCGGGATCTCCACCCGCTCCCCCAGCGCGGGAAGGTGGCCGAGCGCCCACATGACGAACCCGCCGAGGGTCTCGTACGGGCCGTCGGCCAGACGGATCCCGCTCTCGGTCGCCACCTCGTCGAGGTTGGCCAGCCCGTCGAGCTCGACCTCCCCGGCGGGCAGCGCGACGTGCTCGTCCGCCACGTCGTGCTCGTCGCGGATGTCGCCGATCAGCTCCTCGACGAGATCCTCCAGGGTGACGATGCCCGCCGTGCCGCCGTACTCGTCGACCACGATCGCCAGGTGGTGGCCCTCCCTGCGCATCTCCGACAGCGTGGCCATCAGCCGCTTGCTGGTGGGGACCAGCTTGACCGGGCGGATCGGCACCAGCTCGCTGATCGGCTCGATGGACCCGGTCAGCACCGGGTCGAGCAGGTCGCGAATGTGGACGAAGCCCACGACGTCGTCGTAGGAGTCGCGGTAGACGGGGAAACGGGAGTGCGGCATGGCCGCGGCCAGGATCGCCGCCTCGGCCAGCCGCGTGTCGGCGGACATGAACTCCACCTCGGTGCGCGGCAGCATCACCTCGCGGAGTTGCCGCTTGCCCGCCGCGAACACCTCCCCGATCAGGTGGCGCTCGTCGGCGGTGAGCTCCTGGTGGCCCACCACCATGTCGCGCAGTTCCTCGGTGGAGATCTCCTCGCGGTCGGCGTCCGGGTCGCCGCCGAGCAGCTTGACGACCCCGTCGGTGGACTTGGACAGCGCCCAGATGATCGGCCGCGACAGCGCGGCCATCCGGTCGAGGAACGGCGCGACCAGCAGGGAGATCCCCTCGGCGCGCTGCCTGGCGATCCGTTTGGGGGCCAGCTCGCCGAGGACCAGCGAGGCGTACGAGATCGCCAGCGTCACCAGCACCAGGGAGAGCGGGGCCGTCACGGCCTCCGGCACCCCCCAGCCGGTCACCACGGGGATGAGGTCCCGGGCGAGGGTGTCGGCGCCGAAGGCGGCCGAGAGCATGGTCGCCACGGTGACGCCGATCTGCACCGCGGACAGGAAGCGGTTGGGGTCGCGGGCGAGCTTGGCCGCCCTCGCCCCCCTGCGACCCTGGGTGTCGAGCCGTCTGACCTGGCTCTCCCTGAGGGAGACCATGGCCATCTCGGCCGCGGCGAAGAATCCCCCGATCAGTACGAAGAGCATGACCAAGGCGATGTTCGCCAGGACGCTGTTCACGAGATCGTCTCCGTCATGGCGGTCGCCTGTTCCGGCGGTGGCCGATATTTGATGTGCCAGCATATGCTGGCGATAGACTTACAAAAGTAAACAAGTACAAACATCATCAAACAGGAGGCTCCGTGAAGCTGCTCGTCACCGGAGGCGCCGGATACATCGGCGGGGTCGTGGCGGCGCAACTCGTCGAGGCGGGCCACGAGGTCACCGTGCTGGACGACCTCTCCACCGGCCACGCCGACGCGGTGCCGCCGGGTGCCCGCTTCGTCGAGGGGTCGATCACCGAGGCCGCCGCCCTGCTGCCCGGCACGGACGCCGTGCTCCACTTCGCGGCGAAGTCCCTGGTCGGCGAGTCCGTGGAGCGGCCCGGCCTCTACTGGACGCACAACCTCGGCGGCACCCTGGCCCTGCTCGACGCCATGCGGGGCGCCGGGGTGGGCCGGATCGTCTTCTCCTCCACCGCCGCGACGTACGGCGAGCCGGAGCGCTCCCCGATCGAGGAGACCGACCCGACCCGGCCGACCAACCCCTACGGCGCGTCCAAGCTCGCCGTCGACACCGCGCTGAGCGCGTTCGCCGGGCTGTACGGCCTGGCCGCGGTGAGCCTGCGCTACTTCAACGTGGGCGGCGCCCACACCGCCGGAGACGGCAGGGTCTACCGCGAACGTCACACCGTGGAGACCCACCTGATCCCTAACATCCTCGCCGTCGCACTCGGCGGTCGCGAGTCGGTCAGCCTGTTCGGCACGGACTACCCCACTCCCGACGGCACATGCGTGCGCGACTACATCCACGTGGCCGACCTCGCCAGGGCCCACCTGCTGGCGCTGGACGCCTGCTCGCCGGGCGAACACAAGATCTACAACCTGGGCAACGGGACGGGCTTCTCTGTCCAGGAGGTGCTGTCGGTCTGCCGCGAGGTGACCGGCCACGAGATCCCCGCGGTCGTGCGCGAGCGCCGCGCCGGTGACCCGGCCGTGCTGGTGGCCTCGTCGGAGAAGATCCAGCGTGAGCTCGGCTGGAAGCCCGAGCACCCGTCGGTCCGCGACGTCGTCGCCGACGCCTGGGCCGCCATGCTCGGCTGACACCACCCCGCTCCACTCCGCCGCCCCGGCCGCGCCACCGGTCTCGGAAACCTGCGACCGGGGCCGGGCGCGAGCCGACCGGCCGCGCCTACCCCAGGCCGAAGCGGGCCGTGTTGTTGGCCGGGCGGCGGTCGCCCAGCCGGAGGGAGTAGACGGTCGCCTCGGCCCGTGGCGCGTGCGCGCGGGCCACGAAGGCGAGCGTGAAGCTCACCCGCCGGCCCGCGCCGACCGTACGAAGCCTGCACCCGACGTAGGCGAGGTGGGAGTCGCACCGCGCGCCCCTCGCCGACACGAGATGCGCCCCGCCGGTGTCGAAGAGGACCCCGGCGTCGTGGACGCGCCGCGGCCCGCGGTTGCGCACCACGGCGGCCACCGTGACCAGGCGGCCCGCACGCGTCGCGCGCGACAGCCTGACGGCCAGGTCCGCACCCTTGTCCACCTCGGTGAGCGTCTCGGAGAAGTTGTCCGTCTCGTCGTCGTCCACGACCTCGGAGGAGAGCGTGGCGCTCGCCCTCAGCGGGCCCCGCGCGCCGGACCCCACCATCCCGGTGATCGTCACCCCGCCGGTCTGCCCCGCCAGGACGTCCGTCGGCGAGGGGCAGATCACCTCTCCGGCCGCGGCGCCGGGAAGGCATTCGGCGACGTTGACGCCGGCCACCGCCACCTTCTCGGGCAGTCGTACGGTGAGCAGCGGGAGCACCGCGTCGCCGGGACCGTCGTTGCGCACCTCGGCCCGGTAGGTCAGCGGCCGACCGGGCTGCGCGCGCTTCGGGGAGACCGTCAGCCGCACCGACAGGTCGGCGCCGCCCCAGCCGTCGTCGTCGGGAGAGGCGAGCGCCCCACGGGGGGTCGCCACGAGCGCGAGACAGATCATCCCGGCGACGATCCGCACCGCGGCGTACTCCCTGAACACCGATCCCCCGACCACAAGTGATCATTGAACGCCGGGTCGCGCCGCTCCGCGATGATCGACACGCCGCCTTTTCCTTCGCCTTCCCCCGCCGCCCGCGCGGCGAGGGGCCGGGGAGGCGCGAAAGGCCGGGAACCCGAACGGGCCGGAACCCGGGAGGCCGGGAACGCGAAAGGGGCCCCGGCACGCCGGGGCCCCTTTCGCGTGGCGACCCAGATCAGAACGACCCAGATCAGAACGGATCAGATCGGGACGGCTCGGATCGGGACGGCTCAGATAAGACCGAGCTCGCGCACCGCGGCACGCTCCTCCTCCAGCTCGCGCACCGTGGCGTCGATGCGCTCGCGGGAGAAGGCGTCGATCTCCAGGCCCTGGATGATCTCCCACTTGCCGTCGCGCGAGGTGACCGGGAAGGACGAGATGAGCCCCTCCGGCACGCCGTACGAACCGTCGGAGGGAATCGCGGCCGAGGTCCAGGCGGTGCCGTTGACCCAGTCGAAGACGTGGTCGACCGCCGCGTTGGCGGCGGAGGCGGCCGAGGACGCGCCCCGGGCCTCGATGATCGCGGCGCCGCGCTTGGCGACGGTGGGGATGAAGGTGTCACGCAGCCAGGCCTCGTCGACCAGCTCGGCGGCGATCTTGCCACCGACCTCGGCGTGGAAGAGGTCGGGGTACTGAGTGGCGGAGTGGTTGCCCCAGATCGTCATCTTCTTGATCTCGGTGACCGGGACCTGCAGCTTGGCGGCGAGCTGGGACAGCGCGCGGTTGTGGTCGAGGCGGGTCATCGCGGTGAAGCGCTCGGCCGGGACGTCCGGGGCGTGCTGCTGGGCGATGAGCGCGTTGGTGTTGGCCGGGTTGCCGACCGCCAGCACGCGGATGTCGTCGGCCGCGTTGTCGTTGATCGCCTTGCCCTGCGGGCCGAAGATGCCGCCGTTGGCCTGGAGGAGGTCGCCGCGCTCCATGCCCTTGCTCCGGGGACGGGCACCGACCAGCAGCGCGACGTTGGCGCCGTTGAACGCCACGTTCGGGTCGTCGGTGATCTCGATGCCGCTCAGCAGCGGGAACGCGCAGTCGTCGAGCTCCATCGCGGTGCCCTCGGCGGCCTTCACGGCCTGCGGGATCTCCAGGAGGCTCAGCGTGACCGGGACGTCGGCGCCCAGCAACTGGCCCGAGGCGATGCGGAAAAGCAGCGCGTAGCCGATCTGACCGGCGGCGCCGGTAACGGTGACCTTTACGGGAGTCTGGGCCATGACCTTCCCCCACTCGAAGGATGAATTGTGACGCTCGGATGCTACCCGTCCACGGTGGACGGCCGTCCGGCGAGTGCCCCGATGCGCGCTCCGATCCGCGCTCCGGGCGGCGGGACCGGCAGCCGGCCGGCAGCCGGCCGGCAGCCGGCCGACAGGGAGAGCAGGACGAACGCCCCGCGACGGCGAGGCGCGGCCCTGACGCCGGCCCCGGACCAGGGCCCCGGCGGAGGTCTCCGCGGGGGCCCTCACGGTCAGGTGCAGGCGGCCATGGTGGGGGCGTCGTTCTCCCGCCCCGGGAACTCGACCTTGGAGAAGTGCTTGTCGAGCAGCGTGCGGATCGTGCCGCTCCGGTAGAGGTCGGCGATCGCCCCCTTGACGGCCTCGCAGGTGCGCACGTCGCCCTTCTTGAGGGCCACCGCGTAACGCTCGTCGGTGAGTTTCAGGCCGAGCAGCTTGTAGCGGATGCTCTCCCGGTTGGCGAAACCGGCCAGCAGCAGGTCGTCGCCCGGGATCGCGTCGACCTGGCCGGCCTGCAGCATGTTGACGCACTCGGAGTATGTCTCGGCGGCCTCCAGCGCGAGCCGCTCGACCGCGCCCTGCAGGACGGCCACGGCCGCGCTGGAGGCCGGCTGGCATATCCGGCTGCCCTCCAGGCCTCTCAGGTCCACGATCGGCGAACCGTCCTTGACGAGGGCGTCGACGTGGGCGAGGTAGTACGGCCCGGCGAAGGTGACGTCGTCGGTGTCGTTGATCGAGTACGTCGCCAGGACGAGGTCGACGTCTCCGTCCGCCAGCAGTTTCGGCCGTTCGGGGCGGCCGGTGCCCCGGAAGGTGACGCCGCTCGCCGGCACTCCCAGCGCCTTGGCGATCTCCAGGGCGAGGTCGATCTCGAAGCCGCTCCACCTGCCCTGGTTCTGCAGGGCGATACCGGGCAGGAAGTCGCGCACGCCGACGACGAGCTTGCCCGTTTTGGCGGCCTTGTCCACCACGGAGGTGAACGCGGTGGGAACGGTTTCCTCCGGCCCGCTCTCCGAGGCGATCCCCGGCCACCAGCGGACCGCGGCGGCCCCGCCGGCGATCAGCAGCAGCACGGCCACGGCGGCGGCGATCCAGCGCCCCCTGCGCGGGCGCGGCGGCGTTTCCGGGACCCCGACGAGGGTGGCGGACGCCTGCCAGCTGGGCGGCGGCACCTCGCCCCCGTGCTCCCCGTGCTCCGCGTACCCCGTGCCGTCGCCGTACGCGGGAGGCGGAGGGTGGTCCCAGTAGTCCGGCGACGACGGGTGGCCGCGATGCGCCGGTGAGCGGCGATCCGGAGAGAGGTGGTCCGGTGGGCTCTGCCGCGGGAGGCGACGGTCCTCAGGGCGCGACTCGGGAAAGCGCTGGTCGGGGAAGCGCTGGTCGGGGAAGCGCTGGTCGGGGAAGGACGAATGCTCCACGGGGGGAGGGGCGGGGATGTGCGACGGCCCGCCGTGGGCGGCGGGTGCGCGACGCTCGCCCTGGCCCGGCCCGGTCTCCCGGTGAACCCCCTGACCGCTCCGGCCGCCCTGATCGCCGCGCCCGGGGTGGGAGCCCTGGTCGTGGACGGGGTGGGGGTGCTGGAATCCCGTGGACGGGAGGAGCAGGTCGCCCGAGACACCGCCCGTCCGGGGCTTCGGGGTGCGCATGGGACTGGTGGCGTCGTTGTCACGGCCCTGATCGCCGTCGTCGGCGTGTCCCCGGTCGCGGCCCTGCTCGCGGCCCTGCTCACGGTCCCGCTCCCGGGATCGGAATTCGTCGCGGGGCGGCGGCTCGGGGACGGCGACCTTGGCGCCCTGGGTGAGGATCGCGGGCGAGGCGTTCACCGTCTCCGGGTGGCCGAGCAGCCGGAGCAGGAGCTGGTCGGCCGAGGGCCGCGTGGCGGGCGACTTTGCCAGCGCCGAGCCGACCACGCCGCGCAGCGGCTCCGGCAGCGTGCCGAGGTCGACCTCGTGGTTGAGGATGCGGTTGAGCACCACGGCGATCGAGCTTCCGGCGAAGATCGTCTCGCCGGTCGCGGCGAACGCGATGGTCGCCCCCCAGGCGAAGACGTCGGTGTGCGGTCCGACCTCGGAGCCGGAGATCTGCTCCGGCGCCATGTACGCGGGGGTGCCGATGGCCCGGCTGGTGATCGTGCCGGTGGAGTCGAGGATGCGGGCGATGCCGAAGTCGACGACCCTCGGGCCGTCGGCCGCGATGAGCACGTTGTCCGGCTTGAAGTCGCGGTGCACGATCGAGGCGTGGTGGATCGCGGTGAGCGCGGTGGCCGTGCCGATCGCCAGCCGCTGCAGCGGGGCGCCCTTGAGGGGGCCGTCGGTCTCCACGACCTCGCGCAGCGACCTGCCCTCGATGTACTCGCTCGCGATGTAGGGGGTGTCGCCTTCGAGGTCGGCGTCCATCACGCCCGCCGTGCAGAACGAGGCGACCCGCTGGGCCGCCCTCGCCTCCCTGGCGAACCGGGACCTGGCGACGGCGTCGCCGGAGAACTTCACGTGCAGCAGCTTGATCGCCGCCCGCTCCCCCGCGGCGTTGATCCCCAGGTAGACGATGCCCTGCCCGCCCTCGCCGACCCGCCCGACGACGCGGAACGGCCCGAGCTGGCGCGGCTCTCCCGCTTCCAGTGGCGCGATCTCCGGCATCATCGTCCCCACGGTCTCGTAATCTTCGACGTGGCAAACTTTACGGCGCCATGACCCGCCCTCTCCCCCTGTTATCCCGACGTGACCTCACATCCCTCACGACCACGACCCGCCCCCGCCCGCGTCACGACGAAAAACAGCGGACGCCCTCACCCCCAATCTCCGACATTCACCCCAATCTGGCGCTCCAGCCGCTTAGATCGCTACCGTTGTACGTCCCTCAGGCAAGCCGGAGCTAAAACTTCCATGCGCCGATATATCGGTTATCGCGAGTTCGTGCAGCGCGATCAGCGTTCCCTCGTCGGCACCGCCCTTCTCCTCACCGGCAGCCACGAGCAGGCCATCCGCCTCACCCTGCGCTCCTTCCACACCGTCGCCCTCTCCTGGCCGCCGCCGCTGTGGGAGAACCCCACCACGCACGCCCAGATCGCGCTCTACCGCCGCTTCCTCCAGCGGCCGAGCGCCGCCGGCCCGACGGCCCTGGTACGGATCCCGCCCCGGCAGCGGCTCCTCGTGGTCGCCTGCCTGCACGACGGCAGGTCCCGCGCGGAGATGGCCTCCCTCCTCGGGCTCCCGGAGGAGACCGTGAAGTCGGAGATCGCCGAGGCGGTCGACACCCTCACCAAGGGCAGCGAGAGCCGTCTGATCACCAGGATGGCCACGGCCGCGGGTGAGGCCTCCGTCCCCGACCTCACCGTCCGGTCCATGCGCACGCTCAGGCGGCGTCGCGCCAGGGGGGCCCTCCTGGCCGTGGCGGCGGCGCTCGTGCCGGTCGGCCTGATCGCCGCCTTCGTCGTGTCCCAGCAGGGCGAGGTGTGGAACTCGGCGCTGGGCGAGCGCAGCCGGCCGCACGCGGCGCAGGCGCAGGAGCCCGTACGAGCGGTCTCCAGTCCGGAGCCGGACGGCTCGGGGCCGGGCGGCGGGGAACCCGGCGCCGTCCCGGCACCGTGGCAGGCCCCGCGGACCTCCTCGGTGATACGCTACGCGGTCCCTGGGCCGTGTCCCGACGCCCCCGTCGGGACACCTCCCGCGCGCGCCGGAGACGTCACCTGCGCGGGCTGGACGCTGACGATGGCCTCCGGCGGCCCCGAGAGCCCCGCTCCCGGCCTCGGCGGGTGCGAGGGCCGCGAACCCTGCGAGGCGAGGCTGCGCGTCCCCGACGCCGCCCAGCGCCTCGCGCACGGCGACGGGAGGGAGCGCCCCCGGCTCGCCCCCGCCATCAGCCGCGACGGGCGCCGCATCGCCTACCTGAGCGCGGCGGAGCGACGGTACGTGGCCCACGACCTCGGCAGCGGCGTGAAGCGCTACCTGTCACCGGTCCTCGCCCCCGCCGACACCGAGGACGGCACCCAGGTGAGCGTCTCCCCCAGCGGCCGCCACTTCACCGTCACCCTCGGCGAGCGGCGGCTGCGGACCGACTTCACGACCGGCGCCCTGACGTCTGTGCCCGCAGGACAGATGCCTCCGGCGCAGCGGATCGCCGCCTGGCTCCAGGAGAAGTACGGGACCTGGGCCGACTCTCCCGGCGGAAGACACTCCGCCGCGATCGTCGCGGGGAAGGGCGAGGACCTCCACAGCCTCCACGTCATCGACGCCGCGTCGCGGCGGGTCTTCAAGCGGCTCCCGCTGCCCGAGACGAGGCGGCCCGCCACGGCCGAGGTCGTGAGCTGGCTGAACAACCGCGAGGTGGTCGTGAGGATGAGCGCCAGGGCCGGGGGCGGCCTCCTCGGTTTCTTCCGGGTGGACGCCGTCACCGGGCGGTCGCACCGCGTGCCCGGCCTGCCGGCGGACGCCCCCCTCGTCCTGGGGGCCGTGGCGGCACCGTGACCGGCCGCCCGGCGCCGTGACGACGACCCGGATCGCGTGCTGTCGCCGTACATGTTCGTGCCGTGCCGGCCGGATGGGAGAAAGCGTTCGCGGACGCAACGTCTTCGGCCCGGCCCGCCGCCATCCTGCCCGTTCGCTCAGGTCACCGGCTTTCACCGCGCCCCGGCGCGTCACGGAACGAAGAAACAGCCTCCGCCTGGCACGGCACGTGCGGGCGGAGGCCGGATTCGACGGACAGGCTTACAGGCTCATCTTCTTCTTCAGGTTCTCGTCCAGGGCCGCCAGGAAGTCCTGGGTGGTCAGCCACTCGGCGTCGCCGCCGACCAGCAGGGCGAGGTCCTTGGTCATCTGGCCGCCCTCGACGGTCTCGACGCAGACCTGCTCCAGCTTGTCGGCGAAGTCGATCAGCGCGGGGGTGTTGTCGAGCTTGCCGCGGTGCTGCAGGCCCCGGGTCCACGCGAAGATCGAGGCGATCGGGTTCGTGGAGGTGGGGTTGCCCTTCTGGTGCTCGCGGTAGTGGCGGGTCACCGTGCCGTGGGCGGCCTCGGCCTCGACGGTCCGGCCGTCGGGGGTGAGCAGGACCGAGGTCATCAGGCCGAGCGAGCCGAAACCCTGCGCGACGGTGTCGGACTGGACGTCGCCGTCGTAGTTCTTGGCGGCCCAGACGTATCCGCCCTCCCACTTGAGCGCCGCGGCGACCATGTCGTCGATGAGACGGTGCTCGTAGGTGATCCCGGCGGCGTCGAAGTCGGCCTTGAACTCGGTCTCGAAGACCTCCGCGAAGATGTCCTTGAAGCGGCCGTCGTAGGCCTTCAGGATCGTGTTCTTCGTGGAGAGGTAGACCGGATAGCCGCGCGACAGGCCGTACCGCATGGAGGCGCGGGCGAAGTCGCGGATCGAGTCGTCCAGGTTGTACATCGCCAGCGCGATGCCGGGGCCGGGGAAGTCGTAGACGTCGAGCTCGATCGGCTCCGAGCCGTCCTTGGGGGTGTAGGTGAGGGTCAGGCTGCCCTCGCCGGGGATCTTCAGGTCGGTGGCGCGGTACTGGTCGCCGAACGCGTGACGGCCGATGATGATCGGCTTGGTCCAGCCGGGGACGAGCCTCGGCACGTTGGACATGATGATCGGCTCGCGGAAGATGACACCGCCGAGGATGTTACGGATGGTCCCGTTCGGGGACTTCCACATCTTCTTGAGGCCGAACTCCTCCACCCGAGCCTCGTCAGGGGTGATCGTGGCGCACTTGACGCCGACGCCGTACTGCTTGATCGCGTTCGCGGCGTCGATCGTCACCTGGTCGTCGGTGGCGTCGCGGTGCTCGATCCCGAGGTCGTAGTACTTCAGGTCGACGTCGAGGTAGGGAAGGATCAGCTGGTCCTTGATGAACTGCCAGATGATCCGGGTCATCTCGTCGCCGTCAAGCTCGACGACGGGGCCCTCTACCTTGATCTTGGGCATGCGTGTGGTTCCCCTTCTGAACTAAATTGGCCAGACAGTCCTTTTTGAGGCTCACTGGCCGTTGAGGCTATCGGACGTGGTCGACCACCTCGCGGCGCACCCGGTCATCCGACCCGCCACATCGGTATGTGGTCCTTGAACTCACATCGGTATGTGGTCCTTGAACTCGAGGATGATCCCGGCCACCGTCAGCACGACGCCGAGGCCTCCCAGCGTGACGACGTCGGTGGCCTTGCGGCGGACGGCGAGCCGCCCGCCCCCGGCCAGCCGGGCGAGCGCCCCCAGCATCATGACGGCGCCCATCGCGATTCCGCCCCAGTAGGGCAGGCCCAGCAGCACGGCGAGGATCAGCGCGACGAGCGCGCCGCCCACCACCAGGGGGTAGGCCCCCCAACGTTCCCTGTTCGCCTCGGCCGCTCGCGCGTTCACCGGCCCACCACCCGCTCTCGCCCCTGACGTCGGCTCATCGCTCGGAGATCGGCTTCCACTTCTGGTCGCGCTCGCCGATGTACTCGCTGTCCGGGCGGATCAGCCGGTTGTCGGCGTGCTGCTCGATGACGTGTGCGGTCCATCCTGACATGCGGCTGACGGAGAAGACGGGAGTGAACAGGTCCGTCGGGATGCCGAGATAGTGGTAGACGGTCGCCGCGTAGAAGTCGACGTTCGGGTAGAGGCCCTTCGTCTCGAAGACGACCTCCTCCATCTCCTTGGACATCCGGTAGTACGTGTCGTCGCCGGAGGCCTCGCCGAGTTCCTGCGACATCCTGCGCAGGTGCGTGGCGCGCGGGTCCTCGGTCTTGTAGACGCGGTGCCCGAAGCCCATGATCTTCTCTCCCGCGGAGAGTTTGTCCCGTACGGCCTGGGCGACGGAACCCGCGTCGAGCGACTCCAGGGTGCGCATGACCTGCTCGTTGGCACCGCCGTGCAGGGGGCCCTTGAGGGTGCCGATCGCCGCCACGACCGCCGAGTGCATGTCGGACAGGGTCGCGGCACAGACGCGGGCGGCGAACGTGGAGGCGTTCATCGTGTGGTCGGCGTGCAGGACCAGGCAGGCGTCGAAGATCTCGACCTCGCGCTCACCGGGGGTACGGCCGGTGATCTGGAGCAGGAAGTTCGCCGCCACGCTCAGCTCGGGGTCCGGATCGGGCACGGAGGCCCCGGTCCTGGCCGCGTGGTAGCGGGCCACGAGGATCGGCTGCTGCGCGGTCAGCCTGGCGGCCTTGCGCAGGTTCGCCTCGGGGGCGTTGGTGCCCTTGTCCGGATCGTCGCCTCCGGCCAGCGAGACCAGCGTGCGCAGCGCCTCCATGGGGGCCTGCTTCTCCGCGATCTCCTGGATGTTGGCCTCGGCGAGCGTGCCGAGCGTGCGCCCTCGGACCAGTTCCTCACCGTACGTCAGCAGTTGCTCCCGCGTGGGGAGGGTGCCGCACTGGAGCAGGTGGGCGGTCTCTTCGAAGGTGGTACGGCCGGCCAGATCGTGGATGTCGTAGCCACGATAGAAGAGGCGACCGGCCTGACCGTCGATGTCACTGAGCGCTGTGGACGCGGCTACGACATCGGCGAGACCTTTGGTGGGCTTGTCCGCCATAAGTGTTTCCTCCGCTTATCTGTGTCCGAAGTCTACCTGTGAGCAGCGGAAACCCTCCCGAGAGGTACAGACCAATTTCACGAAGGATTCTCCTTCTGGCAAAGGCGATTCCCCATCACCTCGTTTGGGTAAGCCGGAGCTGTAGGAATAGTTACGGCGGGCTACCTGGGGAGGAACTGCCGTGGAGGGGCCGTTCATACGCATCGAGGACACTGGCGAGGTGGTCCCGTTGCGCCCCGAGATCACGACGATCGGACGTGGCCGGGGAGTGGACATCCGGCTCACCGATCCGAGTGTTTCCCGGCTGCACGCGGAATTCGTCCGGCGCGGACCCTACCTGTACGTCGTTGACCTGGGCCTGTCCCGCAACGGCACTCGGGTCAACGGCCGGCCGATCGCCCGGAGGGTGCTTGACGACGGCGACGTGGTGTCCTTCGGCGCGGCACGAGGCAGGATCGGCGGAGTGCCACGCGAGGACTTCGCACCGGAGGTCGAGCTCCGCCGCGCCGCGGCACCGGAGCTGACCAGGCGGGAGGTTGATGTCCTGACGTCGCTGTGCCGTCCGGCGCTGTCGGACGAGGCGTTCGTCGCACCGGCCACGGCCAGGGAGATAGCCGACGATCTGGTGGTGACGGAGGCGGCTGTCAAGCA
Organism: Streptosporangium sp. LJ11; assembly: GCF_051918945.1. Lineage (NCBI taxonomy): Bacteria > Bacillati > Actinomycetota > Actinomycetes > Streptosporangiales > Streptosporangiaceae > Streptosporangium > Streptosporangium sp. LJ11. The sequence goes on along the minus strand of NZ_JBPXMB010000031.1, from coordinate 8,441 downwards.
GCACCTCCTGCGCCTCTACCAGAAGTTCCGCATTCCCGAGGGGACCAACCGGCGCACCAGGCTGGCGAACGAGGTCGTCGCCCTGGGGCTGGTCAGGCCCACCCCGGTGGTGCCACCGCAGCGCGCGGCCGGTTCCCCGGAGCCCCAGACGGCGTCGTCCACCACCGCGAACCGCAGGGCCTCGTAGAGAACCGCGGCCCCCGCGAGTGGGATCAGCCCCGCTCGCGGGCGCGCCGTTCGGCGGCCTCGACCACGTTGGTGAGCAGCATGGCCCGGGTCATCGGGCCCACGCCGCCGGGGTTGGGGGTGAGGAAGCCCGCGACGTCCTCGACGCCCGGGGCCACGTCACCGGCGATCTTCCCGTCGACCCGGGAGACGCCGACGTCGAGCACGGCGGCGCCCGGCTTCACCATGTCCGCGGTGATCAGGTGCGGCACCCCGGCCGCGGCGACGACGATGTCGGCGCGCCGGGTGTGGGCCGCGAGGTCCTGGGTGCCGGTGTGGCAGAGGGTGACGGTGGCGTTCTCCGAGCGGCGGGTCAGCAGCAGGCCGAGCGAGCGCCCCACGGTGATGCCGCGGCCGACCACGACGACCTCGGCCCCCTTGATCGGCACCCCGTACGCCTGCAGGAGCACGACGATGCCGTACGGCGTGCAGGGCAGCGGAGCGTCGACCATGTGGACCAGGCGGCCCAGGTTGACCGGGTGGAGACCGTCGGCGTCCTTCGCCGGGTCCATCCGCTCGATCAGCGCCTGCGTGTCGAGGTGGCGGGGCAGCGGGAGCTGGACGATGTAGCCGGTGCACTCGGCGGAGGCGTCGAGCTCGTCGACGACCGCCTCGACGTCGGCCTGGGTGGCACTTTCCGGCAGGTCCCTGCGGATGGAGGAGATGCCCACCTCCGCGCAGTCGCGGTGCTTGCCGGCCACGTAGATCTGGCTGCCGGGATCACCGCCCACCAGGACGGTGCCGAGCCCGGGGACGACGCCCCGCTCCCTCAGCGCGGCCACCCGCGCCGTGAGGTCCGCCTTGATCTTCGCCGCCGTGGCCTTGCCGTCGAGAATCCGCGCGCTCATGCGGACAACCCTCTCACGGGATCGGCGGGAGCGGCGGGTCCGCCGGGATCAGCCGGGATCAGCCGCGCTCCGCCTCCCTCGCTTCCCTTCGCTCGATGATCCTGCGGGTGAAGGGAATCCACTCCATGGCCCGCCCGCTGAGGTAGGCCGCGCCGAGCGCGATGATGATCATCATCCAGGGGCTGATCCAGAAACCATGCATGATCACGAAGGCGTACAGGGCGTGGTCGAGCAGGGGCATAAGGGAGCTCCACGACTGGGACGAAAGGGATGCTTCAGACTAACCGCAGGTCAAACCTTTTTCATCCAGGGAGTCCTGTCTAATCCGCCACTTTCCTATCTCCTGTGTGCGGCCGCCACAGCCGTGCGGCGGCCGCACACCGGGAACGGGTCAGTGGAAGAAGTGACGGGTGCCGGTGAAGTAGAGGGTCACCCCGGCCGCCTCGGCCGCCGCGACGACCTCCTCGTCCCGGATCGAACCGCCCGGCTCCACGATCGCCCTCACTCCCGCGTCGATGAGGATCTGCGGGCCGTCGGCGAAGGGGAAGAACGCGTCGGAGGCCGCCACGGCCCCCGAAGCGCGCTCGCCCGCCCGGGAGACCGCGAGCCGCGCCGAGTCGACCCGGTTGACCTGACCCATGCCGACGCCCACGCTCGCGCCGTCCGAGGCCAGCAGGATCGCGTTGGACTTCACCGAGCGGCACGCCTTCCAGGCGAAGGCGAGGTCGGCGAGGACCTCGGCGGAGGCGGCGGGCCCGGCCTTCAGCTCCCAGGCGGACGGGTCGTCGCCCGGGGCGTCGACCCGGTCGGCGATCTGCACCAGCAGGCCGCCGTCGATCCGGCGGAACTCCGCCGGGTTGGACGGCCCCGCGGGGCAGGACAGCAGCCGGATGTTCTTCTTGGCGGTGAGCACCTCCAGCGCCTCCTCCGTGAAGGAGGGGGCCACCACGACCTCGGTGAACACCTCGGCGATCTGCCGGGCCAGCTCCCCGGTCACCTCCGCGTTGACCGCGATCACCCCGCCGTACGCCGAGACGGGGTCGCAGGCGTGTGCCTTGCGGTGCGCCTCGGCGACGTCGGCGCCGACCGCGATGCCGCACGGGTTCTGGTGCTTGATGATCGCAACGGCGGGCCCGTCGAAGTCCCAGGCGGCCCGCCAGGCGGCGTCGGCGTCGAGGTAGTTGTTGTAGGACATCTCCTTGCCGTGCAGCTGCTCGGCGTTGGCCAGACCGTCCTTCTGCCCCGAGTACAGGGCGGCGCCCTGGTGCGGGTTCTCGCCGTAGCGCAGCGGAGACCGGAGCTCCCAGGCCGCGCCCATGTAACGCGGCCACGCGCCGTCCTCGGCGGCGTAGACGTTCGCGAACCAGGAGGCCACCGCGGTGTCGTACGAGGCGGTGTGGGCGTACGCGGCGGCGGCCAGGCGGCGGCGCTCGACGAGGGTGAAGCCGCCCGCGGCGACCGCGGCGAGCACGTCGCCGTAGGAGGCGGGGTCGACCACGACCGCGGCGGTGCCGTGGTTCTTGGCACCGGCCCGGATCATGGCGGGGCCGCCGATGTCGATCTGCTCCACGCACTCGGCGTCGGAGGCGCCGGAGGCCACGGTCTCCTGGAACGGGTAGAGGTTGACCACCACCAGCTCGAACTGCTCGATCTCCAGCTCTTCGAGCTGCTTGACGTGGGACGGGTTGCCGCTGTCGGCCAGCAGCCCGGCGTGCACGCGCGGGTGCAGCGTCTTGACCCGGCCGTCGAGACACTCGGGAAAGCCGGTCAGCGACTCGACAGGAGTGACGGGGACGCCGAAGGAGGCGATCTTCGCGGCGGTGCCCCCGGTAGAGACGATCTCCACGCCCGCGGCGTCGAGCCCGCGGGCCAGTTCCTCCAGCCCGCTCTTGTCATACACCGCGATCAACGCGCGCCGGATGGCGATGCGGGTCACTTCGTGCTCCTCCTGGTTGGTTCCGGTTTTCTCCGAGGCGCCCGGCTCATCCACCGGGGCGTCCGAATCGGAAAGTCCTGCCGGTCACGGTCCAGCCCTCGCGGGCCATCCGGCCGACGGTGTCGACGAGCAGGTGACGCTCGACGGTCTTGATGCGCTCGTGCAGGGCCGCCTCGTCGTCGCCGTCCAGCACGGGCACGGTCTCCTGGGCGATGATCGGCCCGGTGTCGACACCCGCGTCGGCGAGCATCACGGTGCAGCCGGTGACGCGCACGCCGTACGAGAGCGCGTCGCGGACGCCGTGCGCGCCGGGGAAGGAGGGCAGCAGGGCGGGGTGGGTGTTGAGGACCGGGAAGGCCTCCAGCGTCGGCGCGCCGAGGATCTTCATGAACCCCGCGCAGACCACGAGATCCGGCCGGTACTCGGCGATGCGGGCGGCGAGCCTGTCGTCCCACTCCTCGCGGGTGGGGTGGTCGGCGAGCCTCTCCACGAAGGTCGGCACCCCCGCGCGCTGCGCGCGCACCAGGCCCTCGACACCGGCGCGGTCGGCACCCACGGCCACGATCCGGGCACCGTAGGTTTCGTCTGCCACAGCGTCCAGCAGGGCCTGTAGGTTGGTTCCAGAACCGGACACGAGAACCACAAGCCGAACGGCCTGGGATGACACCGACGCACTCCATTCGGACGGGGACTCACGCCGCTGCAAGGGTATCGGCCTGTCCGTACGAACAACGCAAGGAGGTCAGGTGACACTACCGGTCGAGGTCCGGCCTGCTGAGAACGCCGGTCGGAGGGCGCTGTGGCTCGCGGTCGCCGCGGCGGTGATGACGCTGGTGCTCCCCCTCGCGGGAATCGTCATGGCGATCTTCGCCCTCATCACCTCGATTCGCGCGATCCGGACGCTCCGTGCCATCCCCAAGCCGGCCGGCACCGCCGTGGTGGGCGTCGTGCTGTCGGCCGGGGCGTTGCTGATCTCGATCGCGGTGACGGCGCTGCAGTTCTACTTCGGTGACGAGCTGGCCGCCTACGCCGAGTGCGGCAGGGGCGCGGGCACCATAGCGTCGCAGAACGAGTGCGTGGAGCAGCTCGAACGGGCCATGGAGCAGAAGATGCCCTTCCTCCAGCCGGGCCAGGTGCAGTTCCCCTTCCCGCCCTGACCTGCCCCTTCCCGCCTCTTCCCGCCCTGACCTGCCGCCGGTGGCGATGCCGCCCGCACTCCTGGGAGAGCGCGGGCGGGTCCTGCCTCCTCGATCGGTGCCTGTGAGACCTACGGCTCGTAGGAGCTACGGCCTGTAGGACGGGGGCGGGACGCGGATCTTCGCGGCGATCCTGTCCAGTTCGCCGGCCAGGGCGGGATCGGCCTTGACATGGACGGCGACCTCCGGGCTCTCGAAGAAGATCCCCCGGCGACCGTCAGGATCGGTGGTCCGTATGCCCATGGGCGGCCTTCTCGTGCGTGCGGACTCCCGCTTCTCCCCGCGCAGGAACTCGTCCTCCCACCGGCTGCCGTGGAGGACCGCGCCGCGTACCACGGTGACCTCGACGTCGCGCGAGCCGTCCGACCACCGTCCGGCCTTCGCGCTCCAGCCCTTGCCGAGCCGCGTCGTCTCCCCGGCGACCCGCCGCAGGCCGGGAGGCAGGTAGGCGACGGCGACGTGGTCGACCGCGTTGCCGGAGGTGGACGGCGGCTCGGTGGGAACGAGACCCTTCACGATCCTGTCCAGCGTGGCCGCGAGGCCCTGGTTCACCGCCACGACGTATCCGAGACCGGGCCGCTCCAGCCACAGGCGCATCCGCGTCCGCGAGGCGCCCCCCGCGCCCCCGGCGGCCCGGTACCCCGGTTTGCCGCGGACCTTCTCCGGGGTGACGGCGTACAGGCTCTGACGGGTCCTGGCCCAGGTGAGCAACGCCTCCGCGTCCGCGGCGCTCACCCCGCGCACCGCCAGGAGCCGGACCGAGGCGCCGTCGTCCCCGCCCCACCCGAGCTCGGCCCACCCGGTCTGGTCGACCACGGAGAAGGGGGTTTTCAGGTACAGGCCGGGAGGAACGTAGGTGACGCGCAGTTCCTGGAAGACTCCGCCGGTCGGATCCTTGGGGATGAGACCGCCGGCGATCCTCCGCAGGTCGTCCCGGTGCCGGGCGCCCACCGTGACACGCAGGACCAGACCGGGTCGCTCCTCCCAGACCAGGTCGTCCCCCTCGGCCCGGGTGAACGCCCCGCGTCCGCGCACCTTCGCGGCGAGGACCCCCGGCAGTGTCTCGGGCGTGCCCCTGATCCCGCCGAGCACGCGCTCGGCCCCCCCGGAGTGGAAGGCCGGGTCCCGGTAGACCGTGACGCGGACGAGGTCGTCCCCCGACCCCCAGGTCGCAGCGGTGCCGCGGAGACCTCCGGCGTCGGCTCTCTCGAGTACGGGGGTGCCGAGCCCCGGGGGCAGGTGACCGACCTTGACACCGTCCACGCCCACCGTCCGGGTGGGGGAGGCGACGCCGCTCCGGTCCGTCACGGCCAGGTATCCGGGTACGGCCGCCGCCAGCACGGCCGCGGCGACCAGGGCAACCGCCGTCGTACGAGCCCTCCTGTCCCGTCTCGCGCCCTGTACGACCCGGTGGGCGAGGCCGGGAGGCGCGCCGAGCGCGGAGGTCTCCTCGACCATGGCCAGCCGGAGTTCGTGCTCAACGTTCGGCATGGGGAAACTCCTCCTCGTGAAGATCGGCGCCGATCAGGGCGCGCAAACGGGCCAGCCCCTTGGACGACTGGCTCTTGACCGCCCCGATCGAGCAGCGGAGGACCTCGGCGGTCTGGGCTTCGGTCAGGTCCTCGAAGAAGCGCAGGACCAGTACGGCGCGCTGGTGTGGCGGCAGGCTCCGGAGACCGGCGATCAGGACCTGACGAAGCTCGACGCCGCTCAGGGAGTCGGGCGCCGGAGTCTCCGGGGGCGAGCCGGTCAGGAAGATCCGCAGGATCGCGCGACGGCGGGCGCGGCTGATCGCGGTGTTGACGATGATGCGGCGCACGTAGGGTTCGGGATCACTCCCCGCGTGCAGGCGGCCCCAGCTGCGGTAGGCCTTCTCCAGGGCGCTCTGCAGGACGTCCTCGGCCTCGTCGCGGGACCCGCAGGTGAGGTGGGCGATCCTGAACAGGCTCGCTCCCCGCGCCGCGACGAACTCGGTGAACCCCTCGTGACCGCTCACCCGGCCGTCTTAGGTCTCATACCCGTCCATACGCCCGGCTCCGTGCGAAGGGTTTCCAGGAACGGCCGAATTTCCGGTCACGGCCCCGGGCGGTCACGGTCCGGGGAGATCACCGGTCCCGGGCGGTCACCGTCCTGGGCGACCACGACCTCAGGCGGCCCTGTCCCGAGCGGCCGCGGTCCCCGGCCGGGGTGTGGCGGAACGTGGACGCCCGGTTCTCAGTCGCGGTCCCAGGCGTAAGGATCGACGTAGATGACGTGACCGCCCTTGTCGTCGGTCTCGTCGACGATGTCACGCCGGGGCGTGCGCGGCGGGTCGGGGCGGCGGGCCTTTTGCGAGCTCTCCGCCGCGGCCGAGGCGTGCTCGTCCTCCCAGTCGTCCCTGATGACCGGGATCGGCTGGGTGTCGCACTCCGTGGCGTCCAGCCAGTAGCCGGGGAGCTTCTGGAGCTCCTCCGGCTCGGCGAAGCCGACCTTGCCGGCCGCCGAGGCCGCTGCCTTGGCGATCTTGACGCCCGCCTTGCGCACCGGCGCGGTGGCCGTGCCGACCTTGGCCGCCGCCTTGGTGACGGCCGTGTTGTGTCCACGGAAGATCAGCCACCAGTTGGCCAGCCCGGCGGCGATCCCCGCCGCGACACCCACCTCCAGGGTCACCGAGAGCATCACCTCCCACCCCGCGGGGCCCAGCGCGGACAGCCGCGCGCCGCCGAGCGAGCCGCCGGAGAGCGCCGCGAGCAGGCCCGCCGCCGCCCCGGTCGCCAGCCCGCAGACGAACCCCCACAGCGGCGCCCCCTCGTACGAGGAGGAGGGCGAGATCCGGACGACCAGGATGCCCGCCACGGCCCCGGCCACGAACGGCACCGCGATCACGATCATCACCCAGGCCGGGGTCGGGCCCGCCTCGGGCAGCGCGCCCAGGATCGGCAGGCTCGGCACCGTACCCAGCTGCACGCCCGTCGGCGCGACCAGCGTGCCGGTGCCGACCGCGAAACCCGGACCCGCGATGTAGGCCAGCCCCCAGATGACGGCGTTGAGCAGGTAGAGCCCCTGGACCAGCAGGAGCAGCATCCCGCCGACGAACCCCGGCGCCAGGATCCCGGACAGCTCCCGGACCTGCCCGAAGTTGACCACGACGGCCCCGAGCACCATGACGGCACCCGCCATGAGCATGATCGCCAGTGCGGCGGACGTCCCGACCACGACCGAGCGCAGCCGTTCGGGCAGCAGGCGCAGCATCGACCGCCAGGGCCCGATCGTCCTGGCGACGGCCACGGAGCCCGCGATGAAGGCCAGCGCCAGATGGCTGACCAGCACGTCGCCGAGGAAGGGCTGGGTGATCTCGTTCCTGGTGACCAGCGCGATCAGCCCGGCCAGCAGCGCGTACGGCGCCGCCAGCGAGATGCCCGCCTGCGCGATCAGGACCAGCTGCGCCCTGCGGCGGGCGTTGGACACCTCCTTCGGGGTGTTCTTGGGCAGCCGGGCGGGCAGCCGGAGCCGCAGGTCCGCGTCGCGGGCCATCCACATCCCGGCGCGGTACAGCAGGAAGGCGGGCAGGACCGTCAGACCGAGCGGGAGCAGGCCCACCGAGCCGCCGGGTATCGCGAAGCCCGCGTGGTGCGCGGCCAGCCAGAGCTGCGACGCGGTGCGGAACACCGCGGGCAGGCCCGCGCCGAGCGCACCGCGGGGAGCGGCGATCCAGCCGACCAGGGTGAGCGTGGTGAGCACCGCCAGCCCCACGCCGAGGGTCCACGCGGCGGCGAGCATCCCGGAGACGGGAAGCGGCCGGCGGACGTCGTCGTCGTCACCCGTGAGGCCGGGCAGGGGGATACGGCTGAGGACGTTGCGGGGAGCCGTCCGTAGCTGATCGAAAAGGGCCGTCACAGTAGTCGATGGTCTCAGGATCTTCGGTGCGGAAGGGACTCCCGCGCCCGCGTGTCGCGCACCGTGTGACAGGAGTCCCCTGTGGTATCCGGGCCGCGCCGGCACGGGAACCGCTCGCGTCCCCTCCCCGGAGAGGGACGTACGGCCATCGGACGATCGGGCCATCGGACGATCACCGGTGAGAAACCGCGGCGGCGCATCGCCCCGGAGCGTGCTCCGGGGCGATGCGCCGCCGCGTTCTCCCGTTCCCGGGGCCGTGCGCTAGAGCGACTTGACGACCTCGCGCATCAGGCGGGCGGTCTCGCTCGGGGTCCTGCCGACGCGGACGCCGACCTTCTCCAGGGCGTCCTTCTTGGCCTG
>NZ_JBPXMB010000030.1:0-105949 GCF_051918945.1 Streptosporangium sp. LJ11 | reverse complement strand
AGGCGTAGATCTTGCCCTTGTAGTGGTTCATCACGCCGTTGATGTGGTTGATCATCGCCTGGCGCAGCGCGTTGCCCTCCATCGACCGCATCCAGTTCGGCTGCTGGTTGTGCCAGGCCAGCGTGTGGCCGCGCACCCGCTTGCCGTTCTGCACCGCCCAGTTGTAGACCCGGTCGCCGCCGGAGAAGTTGAACTGGTTCTGGTTGGGCTCGGTGGCGTCGATCTTCATCTCGTTCTCGGCCGTGATCATGTCGAACTCACGGTTGGCGATCGTCGTGTACTGCGAGTCGCCGAGCTTGCCGGCGCTGATCGCGGTGCCGAAGTAGCGCCCGCTCTGCTGGGCCGCCGCGCCGAGCGTGGACGCCGCGGCACCGGCGGAAGCGGCACCGGCGGAGACCTGGCCGGTCACCGCCGTGAGCGTGCCGAGCACGAGGGTGCCGAGGGCGCCGGCGACCAGGGCACGGCGAAGGCCGCCGAGAGGTCGCCGGGTGCCGGGCGGGGGTATGGCGTTTGTGCCCATGCCTGAGCCTCCATAACTGCGTCACGGGAAAGCGGGAACGCGGGGGACGGCCCCGCGAACTCGACGCCGCGCCCATTGCCGGGGAGGCACACCACCGGGGCGTCGCAGACGACGGCCCTGCTGCGTACCACCGGCCCGGCCGTAGGAGGACGCCTTGGGGACTCAGTGTGGAAACCTCCCCGAAATACGTCAAGGTCGCCCAGAAACTTTCGGTTGACCCATCGGGGCATGCAAACCCGGCACATGTCCCAACCTTTGTCCCTGCCTCCTGAAACCTTGCGGGATCATCGCACCGGGGCGAGCCATGCCCGATGTAAGTTTCAGCACCGTGCCCGCACCGATCAGGGGGTGGGGATCCCCGACGGCACCGGATGGGCCGTGCTCGGCCGAACGCACTCTCAGCGTCCCGGGCGCCGGAGCCCTGACGGCACCCGCGGCCTCACAGCGGGTCGGGGGAGGCGGGTCAGGAGCGGGTGCCGGCGAGCAGCCGTTCACAGGAGTCGAGCAGGCGCTGCCGCAGCGGCCTCGCCCGCTCGGCGAACCCCCGCTGCTCGGCGGCGTACTCGGCCCGCCCCTCGGGCGTCTCGATCCGGATCGCCCGTTGACCGAGCGAGCTCAGGTCGTACGGGCTGGCTCGCATGTCCACGGCGCGGATGTCGCGGGCCAGCGTGAAGCAGTCGGCGACCAGCTCACCGCTCACCAGCGGTGACAGCTTGTACGCCCACTTGTACAGGTCCATGTTGGCGTGCAGGCAACCCGGCTGTTCCAGCTCCGGCTGCCGCTCCCGCGTCGGCTGCAGCACGTTGAGCGGGCGCGCCTCGGGGGTGAAGAAGCGGAACGCGTCGAAATGGCCGCATCGCACCCCCCGCTGCTCCACGACCTCCGCGATCTCCTCCCCGCTGAGCCGCAGCGGCCAGGCCTCGTGCCGCACCTCCTCGGCCTTGTAGACCATCGCCCACTCGTGCAGGCCGAAGCAGCCGAAATATCCCGGCCGTGCCGCGGTGGCGGCCAGCAACCGCATGATCCACTCGATGGAGGACCCGCGCCTGTCCAACAGCGCCGCGGTGTCGAGCGTGGCCCCCTCCGGAGTGTCGAGGTAGTCGCGGCCGAAGTCGCGCGCCCCTTTCAAGGTCACTCCGGCCCCCGGATGCCACTTCCGCAGCCGCGCCGGCCGGTGCCCGTAGTAGGTGAACAGGAAGTCCTCGATGGGGTGGGCCTCGCCCCGCGCCCTGCGCGCCAGGTGCGGCTCCGCCCACACCTCGACCCGGCGCCGGTGGGCCTCCGCCCGCGCCCGCCACTCCTCCGGTTCCAGAACCTCCACCGCTGAATGGTACGCGCGGGCCGGTGGTGCCCGGCGGGCGGCCCGCACGCCCGCTCCCGGAGGATCGCCTCGGTCCCGCCGCCCTCGGAGGGCCGTCGCCGGATGAGGAAAGGCCGTCGCCGGGCGGGAGGAGGTGAGAGAGCCGTCGGCGAATGTCGAGAACCCGGCGAGGGCTCCGACTCCCGGGTGACAGCGCGCTCCGAGAGCGCGAGAGATCCATAGAGACGGGACGTCATCATGGGCGAGCTCATCCACTTCGTACACCAGTCCCTTGACGGTTTCATCGAGGGGCCGAACGGCGAGTTCGACTGGCCGCGGATGAGTCCGGAGCTGTCCGCCTACTCGCGGGAGCTGACCGGCGGCGACACGGTTTTCCTCTACGGACGTGTGGTGTGGGAGATGATGTCGGACTTCTGGCCGCAGGCCGAGCAGCACACGACGCACGAGCATGACCTGGCCTTCGCCCCGGTATGGCGTGAGGCGTCCAAGATCGTGGTCTCCCGCACGGTGGAGAAGGCCGGCTGGAACACCCGGGTGATCTCCGAGAACGTCGTCGAGGAGCTGACCGCGCTCAAGGAGTCCGGCGCCACGCTGCTGCTGTTCGGCGGGTCCGTGCTGGCCTCCCACCTCACCGAGCACGGCGTGATCGACGAGTACCGGGTCTTCGTCCACCCTGTGATCCTGGGCGGCGGCAAGCCGCTCTTCCAGGAGCAGAGCCACCGGGTCGGTCTCGAACTCGTCGAGTCGCGGACGTTCGACTCCCAGGTTGTGCTGCTCCGGCACCGGCGCGCGGACGCGCGGGGGTGATCGCCGCCCGGCGCGGACGCGGGAAAATCCCCGCGCGTTCGCGGGAGAACTTTCGCGTCGCCTCCGGACCGGCCTCGACGGGTTCCCACCTGGGAGAACGGCGTTCCGGCCGGGCGGAGGACCGGGTCCTCGGGGTCTCCGAACGAACTGGGCGCTTGACTGCACCTTTCTCCGGGCGTAAAAGTGCGAAAAGAGTTGGATAGCGCTTTCCCACCCTTCGTCCCAGAGCGTCGTGACGGGTCTGCTCGGCGTACTCCGCCGCAGGTCAGCCATGCCCACAGTCCCCAGCCAGGGGATCGTGGGCGGGCTCGCACGCCGCCCGACGGACATCGTTCGCCGGGACCCCGGCGACGTCGGCGCGTGACCGCGGAACGCGGCACGCTCGCGTCGCCGGTCCGGTCCCGGCGCGAGGCCATGGCCGACCGGACCGGGAGCACGGCCGGTCGGTACTGACGGAACTTGGAGGTTCCACGGTGCGAAGAAGGAAAGGGCTCGGCGGCTCGCCGTTCACCGCGCTCGCGACGACGCTCGCTCTCGCGGTGATCGGGGCGCTGGTGCTCGTGGCGATGCCCAGCGCGCTCGCCGCGTCGTTGTTCGGCGACAACTTCGAGGACGGCAACTCCAACGGCTGGTCGAAGTCCGGGGGAAGCTGGTCGGTGGTGGCCGACGGCTCCCAGGTGTACCGGCAGTCCGGCACCGGCGCGGACGCCAGGACGGTGGCCGGTACCGGCTGGTCGGGCCAGGCGGTGCAGGCGCGGGTGAAGCCGATCGCGTTCAACGGCGGCGGGCGGTACGTCGCGGTGCTGGCCAGGGCGCAGAGCACCAGCAACTACTACTTCCTCGGGCTGAGCAACTCGGGCTCGGTCGTCCTGGGCAAGCGGACCGGCGGCGCCCCCACGACCCTCGGCTCGGCCGCGGCGACGGTGACCCCGGGCACCTGGTACACCCTCAGGCTCGAGGCGTTCGGCACGACGCTGCGCGGCTTCGTGAACAACGTGGAGGTCGTGTCGGCGACGGACTCCACCTTCTCCTCCGGCAAAGTGGGCCTCGCCGGTTACTACGCGAGCGCGTCGTTCGACGACGTGCAGGTGACCGACGTCGGCGGGCCGAGCGAGCCGCCGGTCACGCCCACGGTCACCCCCACCGTGTCACCGCCCCCGGGCTCCTGCCCCACCTCGGGGACGCCCGTCGGGTTCGCCTCGGTGAACGCCTGGGGCCGTAACGGGACCACGGGCGGGGCGGGCGGGCCGACCGTCGAGGTCGACACCGCGAGCGAGCTGATCTCCGCCATCGGCCAGAGCGGGCCCCTGAACATCTGCGTACGCGGGATGATCACGGTTCCGGCCGGTATGCACAACGTCACCTCGAACAAGTCGATCGTGGGCATCGGCTCCACCGGCGGCATCAGCGGCGGCGGCCTCAACATCGGCCTCCCCCTCGACAACTCGGTCACCTCGCCGCCCGCGAACGCCGTGAACAACGTCATCATCCGCAACCTGTCGTTCCGGAACGCCAGCGACGACTCGATCAACGTGCAGATGTTCTCCCACCACGTCTGGATCGACCACAACGACCTGGCCGACGGGTACGACGGGCTCATCGACATCAAGCGCGGCTCGTCGTACGTCACCGTGTCGTGGAACCACACGCACGACCACACCAAGAACATGCTGCTCGGCCACGACGACGGCAACAGCGCACAGGACGTCGGACGGCTGAAGGTGAGCTATCACCACAACTGGTTCAACCAGACCCCGCAGCGCAACCCGCGGGTGCGGTTCGGCGAGCCGGTGCACGTGTTCAACAACTACTACGTCTACAACACCGACGTCGGGGTGGCCTGCCAGCTGAACGCCGGGTGCCTGATCGAGGGCAACTACTTCGAGCGGGTCGAGGTCCCGGCGACGAACACCTACGCCGGCACCGCCGGCAGGTGCGTCGCGCGGAACAACGTGCTCGACGACTCCGGCCCGCCCGAGTGCAGCGGCAGCGTGCAGGAGGCGAGCTCGTATTACGGCTACACCTTGGACGACCCGAACTCCGTGAAGGCGATCGTCAGCGCGGGGGCCGGGGTCGGCAAGATCGGCGGCTGATCTCCCGGAGTCCCTGGAAAACCCCTGGGCCGGGTTCCGGCGGGCGGCTCACTCCGTCGCCCGCCGGGACCCGGCCCCCGTCCCGTGTGGCGTGCTGGAAATCTCCGCCGGAACGCCGGTGGGAGGCGTCGCTCCTTCCGCCTCCCACCGGCCGGCGTCGAACTCGTGACGTTCACCGGCGGGGGCGCGACCCGCCTCCCGCGTCCCCGCCGCGGAACAGGACCTGGCCGAGGCGTACGGTGACCGTGTTCGAGCCGCCGCCCCGGCCCGCCAGACGTCCGAAGGTGAGCGTGAGGCCCGCGCCGGTCGTGGCGCCCGACAGGAGGGGATGCCCGCGGAGCACCTCGGTCACCGGCCGGTTCCAGGTGACGGTCAGCTCGTCCAGGTCGCGCCGGGGATCCGACACGGTCAACGTGGCCGTACCGTCGCCGCCCTCCCTGACGAGGACCGCGCACGGGGCGGAGGCGGCGAGGTCCCCGGCGGCTCCGTCGTTCCAGAAGTTGACGGCGGTGATCCCGAGTGACGGTACCCGGACACCCTGCTGCCGGGCGGTGTTGGCGAGCACGCGCGCCCAGCCGGGGTCGGCGGCGCGGGCCCGGGTCTCCGCGAGGCTCGCGCCCGGCAGCAGCAGGTAGACGTAGCCCGCCGAGACGGGATCGACACCGTGGTCGAGCCAGAGGGTCACGTAGCTCCGGGTCACCGGGTCCCGTCCGCCGGCGCGTTCCTCGCGCAGCGTGCGCAGGCGGGTGCCGCAGGGCAGGACGTAGCCGCCGTGCCCCTCCAGGTGCGCCCAGCCCTTCCCGTCGTCCACGGTGAGAAGCGCGCCGGTCCTGCGGTTGTCCACGATGGTCTCGACGGGTACGCCGTCCTCGGCGGTGATCCCGGCACCGAGGCAGACCACCGCGTCGTCGAGGAAGAACCACGACTTGAAGGCGTCCAGGGTGCTCTCGAAGCCGTTCAGGTGCTGGCCGGCCGTCGCGTACACGCCGTCGGTGGCGCCACCCACCCAGCGGCACGGCGGGCAGGTGTCGCCCCACGCCTCACCGGCGCCGTCGGCCAGCCGCCGGGTGGAGACGGTCGTGCCCGGCAGGCGGTAGGGGTCGACGGTGGTCCAGAAGGAGTCGGAGTACTGGTCGCCGTGGCCGCCGGCCCACCAGTAGAGCATCCCCGAGCCGGTGTGCCAGCCGCGGAGGTTCTCGCCGTTGCCGTGCTCGTAGTGGCCGACGCGGTGGGAGGCCATGCTGAGGCCCGCGCACCAGCCCGGCCCGCGGTGCACGGCGCGGGCGCTCATCGCCAGCAGCCGGTGCCCGGCGGGTTCCTCGGCCGCGGGTACGGCGTCGTCGTCCAGGATCGCGGCGAGGCGGGCGTGGAATCCCAGGTCGTCGTCCTCGGCCGCGTCGAGCATGGGCCGGTGGGTGTCCCGCAGCGCCCACCCCTTGACCATGCCCTGCCAGCGGGACCGCTCGGCGGCGGAGGCCGTCTCCCCGAGCAGCAGGATCGCGGAGGCGATCGCGCGCCCCCTCCGGTGGTCGCCGTACGGCTGCCTGCCGATCGCCCGGCCGCTGACCAGGTCCATGCAGAAGCCGTCGTGGACGACCGGCGCGAACGTCCTCTCGACGCTGTCGAGGACGACCTGCCGGTTCGGATCGGTGACCTCCCACGGCGAGCCGCGCAACACCGCGAACAGCGTCGCGAGACCGGACAGCAGCGTCGCTCCGTACGTGCCCTGGTAGGGGACGGTCGTGTGCTGGACGAAGGAGCCGTCCCGGTAGAACCCGTCGCCCTCGGAGACATGGGGGAAGACCGGGGAGAGCGCGGAGACGGCCAGCGCGGCCTTCGCCGGGTCGGAGCCGAGGATCGCCCGCAGCAGTGTCACCACGCACAGGTCCACCCGGTTGGCCCCGGTGCTGGTCCCGCTGTAGTCGTCCAGGCGGCACTCGGGCAGGAAGTGGTCCACCGCCTCCCGCAGCGCCCCGCTCTGCCGCTCCGTCAGGTGCGGGCCGATCAGCAGGGCCGCGTCGAGGAGGTTCCTGGGGGTGCCGATCTGCCAGTACCACCAGTTGCCGACCTCGTCGGCGTCCGCGGCGTACACCCGCCGCCGGTAGTGGTCGATGCCACCCGCGACGGCCGCGGCCAGGCTCGCGTCGCCGGTCAGGCCGGTCCCCGGCAGGGCGTACGCGCGGGCCATGGTCCGCAGCCGGGCCGGGGTGGCGCCGAGCGAGGGGAACGCCAGGTCGGGCCAGAGCGACGCGTCGGCCGGCGCCATGGCGTCCCGGTACCCGGCCGCCCTCCTCCCCAGCATCGCCAGCCGGGTCCGGTACGGCTCGGCCGTCGCGTCGAACCCCGACCCCGCCGTCACGTCCCGCCACCGGTGGCGCAGCGGGGCGAGGGGGTCGGCCGGCGTGCGCGGCGTGGTTTCCGGGTGTGCGGTTCCGATGTGCGCCTCCGCCTGCGCGGTCTGCGTATACGCGACATGCGCCGGGATCAGCGCCCCCGTCGCGGCGACACCGCCGAGCTGAAGAAACGATCTCCGGGAATGTCGGTTCACGCCTAGATTGTCAGGTGGAAATCGTCCTCACCGCGGATACCACGCCGCATCGCTCCCGTGTGACCGGCCCGCCGCGGCCGCCGGGGAGGCCGGCTTCCCCGGCCGGGCGGGAGCGGCGACCGTCCTCGGGGATCAGAGATCCACGTCGCGGGAGGCGACCACGCGGACCCCCTCGGGCTCGTGACCCGCCGGGGTGACCACGACCCGCCTTCCCTCGTCCTCGTAGCCGTGCTCGGTCAGCCACAGCAGGGTGTACGGGTCGAGCCGGCTGAAGTCGACCGGGGAGGCGGGCGAGAAGATGTCGTCGCCGGACGAGACGTCATCGGTGTCGCCTTCGACGATCGACAGGGTGTACGCGGTCATGGCAGCCTCCGGGCCGTGGTCTTCCTCGGAGACGTCCATACCCCCGGGGACGACCGCACTCCCCTGACCTGGCGATACCCGCAGGCGCACGCCGTCGCCCGGCCCGGCCTCCGGAACGATCAAGGGGGTCCGGCCTCCCGGGGGCGGGGAGCCGTGCGGGCTCCCGTCCGTCCTCTCCGCGGGCGCCGGCCTCCTCCCCGGGAATCCGGCCGGCACCGCATGTGCCAAAAGTCATTGTGCCGGCGGCAACGTCTTCCTAATCTCGGATGCATGGCTCAGGGCGGCGTGCCGGACGGTCGACGCATTCATGAGATCGACGCGGTGCGCGGATTCGCTCTCGCGGGCATCCTGGCCGTGAACATCGAGTTCTTCGGCGACCCCGGGCTGCTGGCGGCGATGGGCGGCGAGGGCGGGGTCGGGGGCGGGGAGCACGGGCCGGTGCGGTTCGTCGTGCAGGCCCTGCTCGAGCTGAAGTTCTACGTCATCTTCTCCTTCCTCTTCGGTTACTCCTTCACCCTGCAGATGCGCTCGGCGGAACGCGCCGGGGCGAGTGTCAGGGCGAGGACCCTCAGGAGATGCCTGGGCCTGTTCGTGATCGGCGTGCTGCACGGGCTGCTGCTGTGGGTGGGTGACATCCTCACCCTGTACGCCGCGCTGGGCCTGGTGCTGCTGGCGGCACGGAACATCGGCGCGCGGGCCGCCACGATCGCCGCGATCGTGCTCATCTCTCTGACGTCGGCCGTCTTCCTGCTTCTGGCCGGTCTGACCGTCCTCCTCCCCGGGGCACCCGCCGCGGGCACGGGCACGGGTACGGACACCGCGGAGGCCGCGGAGGCCGCGCGGATCCTCGCCGCCACCACCGGCGGTCCTCTCGACTACCTGAGTCTGCACCTGACGCAGTACCCGCGGATAGCGATCATGATCTGGCTGCTGCAGGGGCCGATGGCGATGGCCCTGTTCCTGCTCGGCCTGGCGGCCGGCAAGGCGCGGCTGTTCGAAGAGCCGGACCGGTGGGCCCACCTGCTCGCGAGGGTTCAGTGGATCGGCTTCGGCCTCGGCCTGCCCGCGGGAGTGTTCTACGCGGTGACCTCCGGCCGGCGCAACACGGCGGAGCTGGTGGCGGTGGCGCTCACCATCGCGACCTCGGTGCTTCTCGGCGCCGCCTACGTGGCCACCCTGCTCCGCCTGATCAGGCGGTTTCCCTCGGTGGCGGGCGTGCTCGCTCCCGCCGGCCGGATGGCGGCGTCCAACTACGTCGGCCAGTCCGTGCTGCTCTGCCTGGTCTTCACCGGTTACGGCCTGGGCTTGATGGGCCGGATCCCGCCCCTCGGGGTGATGGGCATCGCCGTCGTGATCTACGCGGCGCTGCTCGCGCTGAGCGCGTGGTGGCTGC
Organism: Streptosporangium sp. LJ11; assembly: GCF_051918945.1. Classification (NCBI taxonomy): domain Bacteria; kingdom Bacillati; phylum Actinomycetota; class Actinomycetes; order Streptosporangiales; family Streptosporangiaceae; genus Streptosporangium; species Streptosporangium sp. LJ11. Next base: position 96,904 of record NZ_JBPXMB010000030.1, on the reverse strand, counting down.
GCGGCCACCGTTACGGTCCCGTGGAGTACGGTCTGCGCCGCCTGACGAACTGGAGATGACGACCAGGGGTCGTCCGGGACGCGGCCCGGCCCGTTCACAGGGAACGGCTCGGCGATGCGGGGAAAGGCGCGGTGAGGGCGTACCGGCCGGCGGCTGCCTGTAACACGCATCACACAGAAATACGACGAAAGCCGCATAAGGTATGTAGCGGACAAATCTCCCCAATGAAGGGCTTCCTCCCAAGGCGCGTACGGCCGGTCGCGAAGAGCGGCTCGTCCCCGGCGGAGGCGAGTCCCTCCCCGGTACCGCCCGGAGGCCCCGCCTTCTCTCCGGGCCCCCTCTCCGGCGCGCCCGCCGGCCGACCGGAAAGTCATGCGATGAACCAGGACGGCACCAGCCCGCACACCGACTTCGAGATCGACCTCACCCTTGAGGAGACTCGCCGCCGCGCCGCGGTCATCGCGGCGCTGGAGCCGGGCTGGGACCCGGTGGCGGTCATGCGGGGCGAGGAGGAGGCGTACGACCTCCTCTACTCCGGTCTCGACGAGCGGCAGCAGGAGACCTACGACATGCTCGTGGCCGCCGGCGTGCTCCCCCGGAGGAGGCCCGGCCGTGCTGCCACTTGATCCACACGCCGACCTCGGGCGCAGGGCGTGGGTGCCCTGTCCCTCCTGCCGGGACCACCGCGACTGCGACGACTGCCTCGGCGGGCGCAACTGCGGGGAGCACTGGCGCTACCTCCTGGGCAACGCCGGAAGCCTGCTGCACCTGCAGTGCCCGGGATGCGCCCACCTGTGGAACCACGAGACGGGTTTCGGCGCGGGCGGCGGAGCCGCGCCCCACTGACTTCCCGAAGGCGCCGACCGGGCGCGCCGGCCCGCCGAAGGCGCCGACCGGACGAGTCCCGGCGGGGATCGCCTCGGACGCCCCGCGGCCCCTGGACGGCGGCGTACCCGTTCGTCCTCGTCCCGGGCGATCGCGCGCCCGCACGTCCCGCCGGGCGGCTCCCCGAGGGCGGAAGGCCGCCGTCCGCGCACCCCTGGAAAAGCGGGGGTTCCAATTACCCGAACGCGGGCCGGGAGCCGAACCGCCAAACAGAGGAAACGCATACATATCAAGTTGCTATGACGGCTTGCACCAATCCGGAGTGGGAAACGGTATCGCGATCTTCCTGTGCGCGACGAGGGCGCGGGCGACCGCCGGAAAACCGAACAGGAGACGAACGCCCGGCCCGCGTCAGGGAAATGGCAGTTCAACAAGAAACGTGAAGGATCATCCGAAACCTCGGTGAGGCCGTACTTCTCTAGAGAACCGGTGGCACGGTCCACCCGCAGGATGGCAGCAGGTGGGGGCATTGCCGGTTTCGGACGGGCCGTATATCTACTTAGGTGTTATTTATAATCCAATAACCATAAGTGGCAATTACTGAGCCCTTTACCTTCCAAATAGATCACGGTCAGTCTAATATTTGGACCTATGTCATGGCGTGCATCAGATTTCCCAGATGGACAGGCTGGGTCCTCTGGCCGTGGCAGTGGTTCCTCTAGGCACGATTCCGAACACGCATCCGACTGGCATCCCGAACGCCTCCTGTCATTCGATTGGCGGAAGGTTATTCTGTTCACGGCCGTATTAGCGATCATCGCCGTGGCGGTGTTCTGGCTCGCGACCAGAGCACCCTCCGGTTCGTCCCTGGCGGCGAACCCCACCCCCGACCCTTCGGACACCGGCTGGGAGAAGGCTCCTTCCTCGCCTTCACCGACGCCGACCCCCGCCCGCTCCACTCCCAAATCGACCCCGAAACCCGCCGGAAGCGGCACGGCCACGTCCCCCCGCCCCGAGGCCACCCCCACGAGGCGGCCACGGACCGAGACCAGGACCACCCCGCCGCCCGCCGACCCGCCGGCCGGATCCCGCTCGCCCCAGCTCACCGCCAAGGAGGCGTACGGCATCCACGGCCGCTACCAGCGGGGGTTGTCGGTGGCCCAGGCCAGGAAGGACCAGGCGGCCATGGCGAAGCTGGAGCACGGGCTCGCGCTGGAGATGACGAGGGCGGGTTTCAAGACCGCCGAGATGCAGGGAACCTCACTCGCGACGGGGATATGGCCCAACCCCCAGGTGTGGATCCCGCGTCATGTCGAGGGCGCCGCCGACTGGTTCGTGGCGGTCTCGTACGAGCCCGGCGTCGCGCGGATCGTCGACGTGATGAGCTCGGCCCCCGGCGGCTGGCGGCTCGTCGCCTCGGCCGCCGACACGCGCGCCACCCCGGCGCGGTTCCCCAAGATAGCGACCGACGGCGAGGGGTACGCGACGAGCCTCCCGGAGAACGCCACCGGGCTGAGCTCGACCCCTCGCCAGATCGCCCGCGCGCATCTGGCGAGCCTGGAGAACGCCGAGGTCGACCCGCGGTTCGACGAGGGGCCGTGGACCAGCGAGGCCGCGTTGTTCTGGCAGCAGGAACGCGTCCGGCTTGAGCAGGCCGACTGGAAGATCACGCTGTCGTACCGGCTTGAGGGACCGGTACGCGCGCTCAGAACCAGTGACGGGGGCGCTCTGGTCTGGTACGGAGCCCGATCCACCGAGCTCCGCGAGGCGGTTCGGGAAGGGGCGAAGGTCAAGCTGAAGGGCTCGGCCGCCGTCCGCACCCGCGACAAGGCCTTCGCCCACTCGGTGAGCGCCACATACGGCCGCATGTATGTGACACATGTCCCCCCCGCCGGCTCGAACGAGCCCGCTCGCGTGCTGGGCGAGTGGAGCGACGTCCTGGAGAGCCACGGCGACTGACGTTTTCACCGGAAGAAAAGGAACATTCTAATGACACCCTCACGTAAGCCATCGCGCGCGACGGTGATCACTGCGAGTGTCGCGATCGGTGTCTTCGGCGCCGGCGCCGGGCTGGGAACCGTCATCGCCATGCGCCCCGATCCCGGCGAAGGGCAGGTGATGCGGCTGGCCGCGGGCACGTACCTCCTCGACGACCAGGCGGGAGCCTGGACGTCGAGCGCGGCACCCGGCGGCGACCAGCCGCTCCCGCTCTCCGGCGCCGACGCGGGCAGCACGATCGCGGACGGTGCCAGGCGGGCCGCCGCCGCCGGGGACCAGCGGGTCTGCCTGACCGCCACCACCGACGGGCACGCGCTCGGGGGCTCCGCGGAGGGCTGTGTCGCCCTCCCCGTCCTGGGCGTGGCAGCCGCCGCGGTGGCGCCCCTTCAGCGGCCGGGAAACCCCAAGAGCACGCCGACCCCGCCTTCGGCTCCCAAGACGACCGCGCCGACGAAACCCTCGACGCCCAAGAAGGCCGACCCGCCGCCCAAGCCCGATCCGGCACCGGTGCAGCCCGCTCCCAACCCCGGGCCGGTGCAACCCCCCGCTCAGCCCCCGCCGGCGAACAACCAGCCCGTCCAGCCTCCCCCTCCACCGCCTCCGACCCCGACGAAGAAGATCAGCGGCAACATCTCGGAGAGCGAGAACGAGAGCGGCAGCGTCATCCAGCGCCCCGTGGAGAAGAAGATCGAGCTCGTCCCGCCGCCCAAGCCGGCTCCCGAGTCCGGCGGGACGAGGTCCTCGGGCCCGTCGCGGCCGTCGCAGCCCAACGGGGGGAACGGGCGGTCGCAGCCCCCGGCCACCAACGGCGACAGGCAGCAGCCTCCGGCGACCAACGGCGACAGGCAGCAGCAGCCCCGGCCCACCGGCGGTCTCAAGCCCACGCAGCCCCAGCCCACCGGCGGGAACAGGCAGCAGCCCCAGCCCACCGGTGACGTCAGGCCCCCGCAGCCCGGGGACGACGCCAGGAACCCCCGGCCGACGGGCACCCTGAAGCCGGCGATCCGGTCGGGCCCCGGCCGGCCGCTCGTGCCCTCGGGCGAGATCATCCTCCCCACGGCGCCTCCCGAGATCAGGCCGACCGGCGACGCGCCCTCGGCGCCGCCGGCCTCGGTGGCACCGACCGCGCGCGGCGGCCAGGGTCCGGCCCAGCCGCCCGGTGGCCAGAAGCGCTCGCAGGCGCCCAGCCCGTCGCGGAGACTTCCCTCGGCCGGGCCGTCCCGGCCCGTCCAGCCGCAGCCGTCCGTCGGCCCCGGTGAGAACGCGTCGCAGGGTCCCGACGGGACCGTGCTCATGCCGGCCGACCCGCGGCTTCCCGGCGGCGGCCCGGACGGCGGCGTCTCGCTGCCGGTCTTCGAGAACCCCGAGCTCCTGCGGCGCGCCTACGAGGCCCTCGGGCTGGACAGGGGCATGCGCTACACGGACGAGAACGGCGTGTGGGACCTCAACATCGCCCCGCCCGGCACCCCGCCGTGCCGCAACTACACCACCGAGGAGATCCAGGCGCTCAGCGCGTCCCAGGGCCCGAGCCCGTCCCCGGGCGCCCAGGCGATGATCCCCCGCGACTCGTGCCTGTGGCCCGCCTTCATCCGCTGGCTCTACGCGGAGCCCGCACCCGGTCAGATCAGCAACTGGACCAAGTTCACCGGGCTGCCCCAGCGGAACCTGGAGCTCGTGGTGACCGATGCCCCGCCCGTCCCGCTTCCCAGCCCGATCCCCAGCGAGAGCGTCGTCCCGCAGCCCGACCAGGGACGGCCCGACCAGCGGCAGGGCGTCCCCGGCGAGGAGGAGCCCTGGCAGCCGGACACGGGCGGGCTGGACCCCGCCCAGCCGGGACCCGAGGACGCCGTGGCCCCCAGAGACCCCGGAGACGGCGGAGACGACGTCCCCGAGCAGTGGCCGGGCGAGAACACCGCGCCCTCCCAGTCCGACCAGGGCCGGCCCGACCAAGGCCAGGTCGAGCCGGACCCGGTCGAGTACGACGGCCGATGAGCACACCCACCGGAACCGGGCGTCTCACGCCCGGCCCCGGCCAGGGGGCGGCCTGGGTGCGCGAGCACGGCGCGCACCTGATGGACTACGCCGCCTCCCACCTCGAATCCGGCCGGGCGCGCGCGGCGGTCGTCGCCGCGCTGGCGGCCGGCCGGGTCGAGGCCGCTCCCGGGGACGTCACGGCCCGGGGGCGGCTGCTGGCCGCACTGCGACGTGACTGCCGCACCTCTCCGGGGTACCGGGAGCGGTACGTGCCGGGTTCGGGGCCCGGCATGCCCGACGCCTCGCTGATCGAGCGGGTGTGGACGATCGTCGACCCCCTGGGCACGGAGACGCTCAGGCTGACGTACCGCCACGCGCTCGGCATGGAGGACCTCTCCCATGTGCTGGCGATGCCCGTCGACGAGGTCGGCAGGCTCGCCACCCGCACCCAGGACCTGATCGAGACCCTGGTGAGCGGGCTGGACGCGCTCGCCCACGGGCGGCGTACCTGCCCGGAGCTCGCCCCGCTGGTGGAGACCGTCTTTCCCGGCGTCTTCCCCGCCGGTCTCCCCGAGGGCCCGGCGGGCGGGCGGGCGGCGTCCCCTCCCGCCGACCCGGAGAGCGCCCAGGCGCGCCTGCTCTCCCACATGATCAGGTGTTCCGTGTGCACGCGGCCGATCAACATCCGCTACACGGTGCCGCAGATGATCTCCCATCCCCCGGTCGCGCCGCTCTCCGCGGAGGAGCGGCAGCGGCTCACGGACGCGCTGCCTCCCGAGGTCTCCGCCGAGGCGTCCGCGGAGGCGGCCCCCGAGGCGGCCCCCGAGGCGGCCCCCGAGGTGATCCCGCCCGCGCGTCCGGCCCGGGACGGGTCTCCTCTCCTGTCCGCTCCTCCGGGCGGGGGGCGGTCCCCGGTCCTTCCCGCGCCCCCGCCGGGGGGCCGGACCCCCGCCCCACCCGGGCACCAGTCCATCGCCCCACCCGGGCACCGGTCTCCCGCCTCGCCCGCCTCGCCCGCCTCCCCGCCACCGTCGGCCGCGGCGGCGTCCACGCCCACGCCCAGGGTCCGCATGCCTCCCTACCCGCCGGTGGCCTCGAAGCCGTCCGCGAAGCCACCGGCCGCGACGCCGTCGAGTACGGCGCCGGGTGCGGCGTCACCGGTCACGGCACCGGGAGACGGGCCCGCGACGGGCTCCTCCGATCCCGCCAACCCCTCGGGACTGCCCCCGCTGCCCGCCCTGCCGCCTCGCAGGACCCGGCCGGCCCGCCCGCCGTCCGCGCCACCCGTACCCGGGCACGACACCCCGCTCTACGACGCCCTGCTCACCCAGGCGTGGGCGCGCGAGGTCCTCGCCCAGAGCGAGGAGCTCACCGGCACCATCCCCAGGCAGGCGCCGCCCGCTCCCGAACCCGTCGTCAAGCCCGAACCCGTCGTCATCGCCGGGCAGGCCTCCGTCGAGATGCGCGACACCGCGACACGCGAGATCGCGAGACGCGAGACCGGTGTACGCGAGACCGGCGTACGCGACGCCGCGACACGCGAGATCGGGGTGCGCAACCGCGAGACCGGGCTGCGCGACGACGCCCAGGTTCCCGCGCTGCGCTTCCACACCGAACCCGACGACCGCCCCGACGAGGAGCGGATCGAGATGGGGATCCGCGTGCTGGAGGCGCTCAGCTGGGCGGGCGCCCGGATCAGGAACACCACGATCAAGCTCGTCATCATCGTCGTGGCGGGCGCGGCGGGCACCCTGACCGGGATGAACCTGCTCGGCCCCGCGATCGAGTCCGAGGAGCCCGCGAGCTCGCTGCAGGCGTCCACCAGCCAGGCCACCCGGTCTCCGCCTCCCACGGCCGGCGCGCCGGCGCGGCAGGACGGGCTCGCCTCGCGCCTGCGGGTCCCGCCCGTGGTGACGCTGGACGAGTTCGGCCTGGGAAGCATGGTCCTCACCATCTCGGGAGAGCCGCTGAAATGGCGGATATCGGCTCCCGGCCTGGCGGTGACCCCTTCCAGCGGCACGCTGCGGGAAGGGGTCACGCAGGTGATCAACCTGCGCGCCCACCGGGTCCGCAACTGGTGCGGCGCCCCCGCCTCGGTCACCGCCCCGATGACCGTTCACGGCCTCGACGACTCGGTCAGCACGACGGTGCGCTGGCGGACCTGCTGACCTTCCATCCCCCCAAGATCGCTTTTCGAGAAAGGACCAGGGCAATGACGGATACCTCTCCCCACATCCAGACATCGCCGCCCACCCCGCCCGAGCAGTTCCACGAAACGGTCCCGCTCACCGCGGAGCACCTGCTCACCAACCGCCGCCCCGAGCCCGCCGGAGGATGGCGCCGTCTGGTCTGGCAGCTCTCCGGCAAGCGCATCATCCCCGCGGAGTCGGCGGCGGAACTGGAACGGCGCACGCTGATGGCGCAGGCGCAGACCCCTGTCGCGAGCGGTCACCACCGGATCGCGGTCATGAGCCTCAAGGGCGGGGTCGGCAAGACCACGACGACCGTCGCCCTCGGCAACACGCTCGCCTCCCTGCGCGGCGACCGGGTGATCGCGATCGACGCCAACCCCGACCGCGGGACCCTCGGCATCAAGGTGAAGTCCGAGACGGCCGCGACCATCCGCACCATGCTGGCCGAGGCCCCCCACATCCTGCGCTACGCCGACGCCCGCGCCTTCACCTCCCAGTCGCCGGCCCGGCTGGAGGTCCTCGCCTCCGACACCGACCCGGCCGTGAGCGAGGCGTTCAACGCCGAGGACTACCGCACGGTCGCCGGGCTCATCGAGCGCTACTACTCCATCTGCATCACCGACTGCGGGACCGGCCTGCTCCACGGGGCCATGGGCGCGACGCTCGAACTGGCCGACCAGATCGTGCTGGTCAGCCTGGTCGCGGTGGACGGGGCGAGTTCGGCCGCCGCGACGCTGGACTGGCTGACCGCCCACGGCCACGCCGACCTCGTCAAGAACGCCATCGTCGTGCTGAACGCCGTGGAACCCAAGTCCGACGTGGACCTGGGCCTGCTGGAGCGCCACTTCACCTCCCGCTGCCGCGCGGTGATCCGCATTCCCTACGACCCGCACCTCAAGGAGGGCGCCGAGGTGGACCTGGTCCGCCTGCGGCCCACGACGCGGGGCGCGTATCTCCGCCTGGCCGCGGCGGCCGGGCAGACCTTCGGGCAGCGTCCCGACCGGAGCCACTAGTGCGGCCGGTCGCCGACGATCCCACGTTGAACTGGGATCTGGGCCCGCCGCCGAGCGCCCGGCGGCGGATGCTCATCGTGGTCGTCTCGATCGTGGGGACGATCCTGCTGGCGGCCGGGGCATGGCAGCTCCTTCGAACCGACTCCACCCCCGTGAACGTCTCCGCGCCGAAGGCCGTCGGGGACACCGTTCTCCTCGCCCCGCCCTCCGGCTACGAGGGCGCGGCCGGTTACCCCGTCGGGTTCCCCCGCACCGAGCTGGGCGCGGCCTCGGCCGCCGCCGCGGCGCTGGAGGCGGCGTGGACCCTGGACGCCGAGCAGGCCGAGCAGGCCGCGGTGCTGTACGCGCGGCCCGAGCAGCACGACGCGGCACGGGCCGGCGCCCGCGAGGCCGTCGCGGGATGGCGGGAGATCCTCGGCCTTCCCAAGGACGGGGCACTCCCCGACGGCGCCGCCATGCGGACGCGGACGATCGGCGTCCAGTGGAAAGCCCGCGCCCAGGATCAGGTGCTGGTCTCGGTCCTGGTCCAGGTGACCGCGACCAAGGGCGTCGGCGACACCGATCCCACCTATGCGAGCCCGTACGCCATGAGCCTGCTCATGGTCTGGCAGCCCGGCATGCGCGGTGCGAACCAGGGGGACTGGGTCAACGTCCCCGACCCCCTCGCCACCTCCGTGCCGCAGGTCGCCCTCCCGGGCACCCCGGAATTCACCGCCGCGGGCTGGAAACCCATCTCCGGCCCAGAGCCCACCCCATAGATCCAGGAAGAGCGATCAATGCCCCCACGCAGCTCGTCCCGGCGTGTCACCTTACTCTCCGGCCTTCTGCTGGCCGCGGTATCCGCGACGACAAGCGCGGTCATCGCCCAGCCGTGGGCCGCCCTGGCGGATCCCGGCGTGAGTTCGGGCTCACCGTCGCAGGAGTTCGCCGTCCCCCCCGCTCCCCCCGCCGCCCCGCCCCCCGCACGAGAGGAGTCCCCTCCGGAGACCACCGTCCCCGAGACCGGGAACACCTCCGGGCCGGACGAGAGGCCTCCCTCGAACCACGACTCCGGCTCGACGCCGGACGGGAACCCGCCCGCGGAGGGCGGCTCCCCCTCCGGCCCCGACCGGAGCCCGCCCGCGGAGAACGCGTCACCTCCCGAGACCCGCAGTTCCCCTCCCGCGTCCCGTAGCCGTCCCGGCCAGCGAACCACCGCCCCCCGCACGGAGGAGAACGTTCCCGCCGAACAGTTCTCCGCGCCTTCGCGGGAGAACGTGCGGACCAGGAACGCGGTGCCGACGAACCCGCCGTCGAGGAGGGCACGCCCCACCGAGGAACCGCCCGTGAACACCAGGTCCACCCAGGCCCCACCCGCGGCCCCGAGGAACACCGAGCCCACCGCCGAAGCGCCTCCGGAGACCAGGAGGGCCACCGAGGCACCCCGGAAGAACACGGCGCCCACGAACGCGCCCCCGGAGACCAGGAAGGCCACCCAGGCACCGCCCGAGAACACGGCGCCCGCCCCGGCGCCGCCCGGTAACACGAAGCCGTCGGCGACCTCCGCCCCGAACACCCCGGCGCCGTCGGCCAGCGCCACCGCCTCGTCCACGGCGACCGGGAGGCCGCAACCGCCGAAGGCGACGCCCAAACCCCCCGGCCCCGAACCCTCCGACAGGGCCACCAAGCCCGCGCCGAACCCGGCGCCCACGCACCCGGGTCCCAGGCCCCCGGCCCCCCGCGCGACGGCGACGGCGACCAAGCCGGCGCCGACCACCACCGCCGCGCCCAAGCCCACCCGGTCGACGTCCCAGAGGCCCACCACCCCTCAGAAGGGGACGCCGAAGCCCCCGGCGAGCCCGACCTCCAGCCTCACCGCCCCGCCGCGCACCGGTCCGCCGAGCTGGGCGACCAACGCGCCACGGCCCGCGCCCACGCGGACCGGCGCCTACGAGCCCTCCCTCCTGACCGAACCGGTCCAGAGCACCCGATCCCCGATGGCCGCCCCGTCCCCGGCGCCCTCGATCCCCACCGTCCTGCCCCTGCCCCCGCTCAAGCGCTCCACCTCCGACTTCTGTAAGCCGGAGGACATCGCCTCGTGCTGGAGCCTCGCGCCCTGGCGGGGCCGTACCTCGGAATCCCCCGTCCTGCTGATCGCGAACCAGGAGCCGGCGGGCGCACCGCGCTGGGTGTTCGGGCCGCCGGCCTCACCCGCCCAGCCGCTGCCGAGCCCGACCGCGTCGTCGATCCCCAGCCCGACGAGCACCGGCTGCTGGAGCTTCAGCCCCTCCACACTCTGCGCCAGATCCTGGGAGGAGTAATCATGATCACCAGATCCCACGTGCGGGTGGCCGTACTCAGCATGGTGGCCGCGCTGACGGTGAGCACTCTCAGCGCGGCCCAGGGAGAGGTGGTCTCGGCGGCACCCTGCGCCCCCGCCGCCACCGGCGAGGCCAGCGCCGCGCAAGCCCTCAACTGGGGCGCACCGTCCTGGTGCGCGGAGTTCGACGACTACCTCGACGAGTCCGACTGGGTGTTCTACGACTCGGCCGGGCACGCCGGCAACGGCCGCCGCTCCCCGCAGCAGCTCTACCTCGGCAACGGGGCGCTCTACCTGTACGGCCGCGAGGACGGGACCACGGCCGGTCTGGCCGCCCGTCACGACCAGGCCTACGGGCGCTGGGAGACGCGTATCCGCCTGTACCCGGGCGCCGGGTCGTACCACCCCGTCGCCCTGCTGTGGCCGAAGGAGGGCGGCGGCAACGTGCGGAGCTCCACCGGTGAGGAGATCGACTTCCTCGAGGTCATCGACGATCCGCAGAGGCAGCGGCCGAACTTCTTCCTGCACACCCCTCAGGGGCAGGAGCAGGCCCACGCCAACATCGACATGACCACCTGGCACACCTACGCCGTGGAGGTCACCCCCGACAGCGTCGTCGGCTACATCGACGGGCAGGAGTGGTTCCGCTCCGGCAACGCCACCCGCAGCTCGATGTCGGTCTGCCTGCAGCTGGACTGGTTCCCCGGCCAGGGCAGCTCGGGAGAGGCGTGGATGGAGGTCGACTGGCTCCGCATCTACCCGGCCTCGACGGGCACCGCGGGCTGAGTCCACCCGGCAGGACAGGAGGGTGCGGGATCCGTGGGAACGGGTCCCGCACCCTCCTCGCGTCTCCGGCTTCCGAGGCTTCCTCGGTCGGAGAAATCAGCCTGGGAACCCGGCCTGGGACCTCCTTCAGGCGAGCTGGGCGCCCTGCAGTCCGGCGTAGGCGCCGCGCAGCCGCATCAGCTCCTCGTGGGTGCCCACCTCCTCGATCCCGCCGTCGCGCATGACCACGATGCGGTCGGCGCCTCGGATGGTCGACAGCCTGTGGGCGACGACGAGGACCGTACGCCCGGCGACCAGGCGGGTCAGCGCCTCCTGGATGAGCGCCTCGGAGCGGGTGTCCAGGGCGGAGGTGGCCTCGTCCAGGATCAGCACGCGCGGGTCGCGGATCAGGGCGCGGGCGATGGCCAGGCGCTGGCGCTGCCCGCCCGACAGCCGGGCGCCCCGCTCCCCGACGACCGTGTCGAGGCCGTCGGGGAACCGGTCGATGAACTCCAGCGCGTTGGCGTCCCTGAGCGCCCGCCGTACCCGCTCCTCGGAGACGTCGGCCATGCCGTAGGTGACGTTCTCCCTGATGCTGCCCTCGAACAGGATCGACTCCTGCGGCACGACGGACAGGAACCTGCGGTAGGTCCGCAGGTCCAGCGTCTCCATGTCGCGCCCGTCCAGCAGGATCCGGCCGGAGGTGGGCCGAAGGAAACCGATGACGAGGTTGAGCACGGTCGACTTACCGGCTCCCGAGGGGCCGACCAGCGCGATCGTCTCGCCGGGGGTCACCGTGAGGTCGAACCCGGTGATCGCGGCCTCCTCGCCGTAGGAGAACCCGACGTCGCGGAACGCGATCTCGCCGCGGACGGAGGCGACCTCCTCCTTGCCCGCGTTGTGCTCCAGGTCCGGCGCCTGGAGCACCTCCCCGATGGACCGTACGGACGCCAGCCCCTTGCTGATCATCGGAGTGAGGGTGAGCAGGGAGGTGACGGCGGCGGTGAGGGTGGCGAAGAAACTCGTGAGCATGACCACGTCGCCCGCGGTGATGGGGATGACCTGGTAGTAGGCGACGAGCGCGGAACCGGTGAGGAAGGCGACGCCGAGCGCGTTGAGCAGGATCCAGGCCAGCGAGCCGAAGCTGCCGTTGAGCAGGTCGAGCCGGAGACCCTTGCGCAGGACCTTGGTCAGCGTGCCGTCGACGCGGTGCAGGGCGTCCTGCTCCAGGCCGTGCGCGCGGGTGATCGGGATGAGCGTGGTCATCTCGCTGACCCGGCTGGACAGCTGCTCGACCTCGCGGCGGAAGCTCTCGTTGTCGTCGCGCAGCCGGGTGCGCATGTGCATCACGAGCAGGGCCGCGGCGGGTACGACCACCAGGAAGACGGGGATCGCGGCGGGCACCTGCACGGCGATCACCACCAGACCCCCGGCCAGCATGGTGAGCGCGGACAGTCCCATGTCGGCCGCCTGCTGGCTGGTCTGCTCCACGCTCTCGACGTCCCGGATGACCTTGGTCTGGAGTACGGCGGCGCTGACCCGCGCGTGGTAGCCGATGGAGAGTTGCTGCATGCGGCGGCAGAGCGCGGAACGCAGGTTCGTCCCCATCCGGCGGATGGCGCCGTGCGTGCAGCGGACGTAGAGCAGGTGGAGGGGGTAGTTGAGGAGCAGCAGGGCGAGCAGCACACCCGCGTTGACCCACAGGTGGGCGATCGGGGCGCGGGTGACCACGATGTCGACGACGTTGGCGGTGATCAGCGGCAACAGCCAGGTCGGGCTGTGCTTGACCAGGAAGGCGAGCATCCCCGCGAACAGCCTGAGACGGTCCTCCCGGAAAAGGTAGGCGAGCGTGCGGACCGGGTGCTCACCGCGATAGCGGTGATCGAGAGCGCCAACCACAAATCCCCCAAGCAGCGGCAAATCTCCGGCAATACTCTCGTACCAAGATTTCGCGCGCGTGACGTGCCCCGGTGAATCGACACGTGACGCCCCGCCGCGTGACCGCTCCCGGCACGACCCGCTCGACACGGGCCACGCGGCACGGCACCGCTCGGCACGGGCCGCGTAGCACGGGCCGCCCGGCGCGGATCGTTCAGCCCGTGGCGGCGGGAAGCCTCGCCTCCAGGATCTGGCCCGGCCAGTCTCCGACCTTGAAACTCTCGGTCCTGGTGAAGCCCCGGCTCTCGTAGTACGCCACCAGCCGGCCGTCGTCGCCGGCGTAGCAGTCGACCCGCACCAGCGCGACCCCCAGCCAGGCGGCCTCCGCGCGGGCGCGCTCCAGCAGGACGGCCCCGACCCCCCGGCCGTGGTGCCTCCGGTCGACGACCAGCCCCTGGACGTACAGTTCCGGCTCGGAGGCGGGAGGGACGTAGGGCATCGCGGTCCCCACCACCAGGCAGCCCGCGGGCCGGCCGTCGAGTTCGGCGATGCGCATCCCGCCGGACATCGCCCACGCGGTGATCCCCTCGACGCGGGCCGCGTTGAGGGAGAACGGTTCGCTGCCCCACTGGCCGGTGCGGCCCAGGGAGGACAGCCACGCCACCGCGCCGTCGAACATCGCCAGAACGGCCGGTACGTCGCCGAGATACCCGTGACGGATAATCACCGGCGGATCGTAACAGGGATGCGTACCTCCACACAGGACAGGTGTATGTACCCTCACGCAGGGCAGACCCGCCCCGGACCAGCCGTACCGGGAGGTTAGTAAACTCTGCGACGGCCGGAATACGGCTCCTCGGTCACGGGCGCACGCCGTGGCCGCTTTCCCCCCCGGGAGTCACGTGAGCAGCGGGTTGATCGACGCGTTCCCCGAACCGCCCCCCGAGCCGCCGGCACCGCCCGCCCGGCGCTCGTGGCGGCCGGGCCGCAGGTGGTTGTGGTGGCTGGTGGCCGCCGTCACCGCCGTGGTGCTCGTGGCCGCGGGGACGGTGGCCGGCGCGTACGTCAAGCTGAGCGGCAACGTCAAGCACGTCGAGGTCTCGGCGGAGGACCTCGGGCGGCGCCCGGTCAAGGCGGCGGGCAAGGCGATGAACGTCCTGGTCGTCGGCTCGGACCAGCGGGGCGGCAAGAACGCGCGGTACGGCCGGGTGGCGGGCGAGCGGACCGACACGATCATGCTCGCGCACATCTCGCCGAAGCGGGACAACGCGATGGTCGTCAGCTTCCCGCGCGACTCGATGGTCCAGCTTCCCGCCTGCCGGGCCAAGCAGGGGCTGCCCGGGCAGCGACCGCACGTGGGCATGATCAACGAGTCGTTCAACTCCGGCGGCATCACCTGCACCTGGAAGACCGTCGAGTCGCTCACCGGCATCCACATCGACCACTTCGTGAAGGTCGACTTCACCGGCTTCAAGGGCATGGTCGACGCGGTCGGCGGCGTGGAGGTCTGCGTACCGGAGGCGATCAACGACAAGAAGGCCCTGCTCCACCTGGCCGCCGGGCGCCAGAACCTCGGGGGCGAGCAGGCCCTGGGCTACGTCCGGGCCCGCTACAGCCTGGGCGACGGATCGGACATCGGGCGCATCCAGCGCCAGCAGATGTTCATCGCCTCCATGGTCAAGAAGGTCATGAGCGGCGAGACGCTCACCGACCCCACCCGGCTCTTCGGCTTCCTCGACGCGGCGACGAAGTCGGTCACCACCGATCCCGGCCTCACTCCGGGCGTCATGCGGGACCTGGCGACCAGCGCGCAGGGGCTCGCCGCGGGGCAGATCCACTTCATCACCACCCCGTGGCGCTACTCGCTGGTCCACCCCGGCCGGGTGGAGTGGGTCCAGCCGCAGAGCGGCAGGCTGTTCAAGATCGTCGCGACGGACCGGGCGATCAGCGGCTCCGGGGTCAAGGGCGGCCAGAGCAGGGTGCCCCGGTCGAAGATCCAGGTCGAGGTGCGCAACGGGACCCTGCGATCCGGCCTGGCCACCCTGGTGGCCGTCCAGCTGGAGGAGCGCGGCTACCACGTCGCCAGGATCGGCGACGCGTCGCGCAAGCCGTACCCGACGACCACGATCGCCTACTCGCCGAACGGCGCCGCCAAGGCGCCCACCCTCAGCCGCGACCTGCTCGCCGCCAGGCCGCTGCCCGTCCGCCGGGCGACCACGGGCAGGCTCGTCCTGACGATCGGCGACGACTGGAAAGGTCTGAAGCCGCTTCCCCGCGACGACAACGAGAGCCTGAAGGGATTCGACGCGACCCACGACTCGTGCGCCGGCGCCTGATCGTCCTGCCGGGAGACTTCGCGGCGACCAGCGGGGGAACGGGCGTCCTGCCGCGGGGCCGGAGGCCGCGACGGTACCTTCCCGGCCCCGGGCTCGTGGAAACCATTGCCTTCGCCGCCGAACGGGCATGAGAACTTGGCCGCGTTTTGCTTCGGGATTAATACTTGCCACCTATAAATGGTTAAAAGCGTCTTTAGGGAAGGAAAGCCGCTTTTTTGGGGGGTATACGTATTGCGACGTCCGCGTTCGATCCGGGGTCGGGTGACCCTCATAGCGATCGTCGTGTTCGCCCTGGCCCTGGGAACGGGCGCGTTCGCGACGTGGCAGATCGCGCAGAACAGGCTGGTGGCCGACCTCGTCGGCGCGACGGCCGTGGCGGCCAGGAAGACGGGCCTGGACATCCAGAGGGGACGCCCGAACACCGTCATCCTCCCGATCAACCGCATCGACCGCATCCAGGTCGTCGCGAACGACGGCCGGGTGGTCGCCGCCAGTCCCGCCATGCTCGGCTCGCCCCCGATCAGCCGGATGCGCCCGGTCGGCGGCGACATCCGCGTGGACGGGACGTCGTGCGTGGGCTCCTCGGCGGTGAAACGGGAGTGCTACATCACCGTGGGTCTCCGGATGGCCCACACCGTCTACGGCGACGTCATGGTCTACGCGGCGGCACCGGAGCCCCCGGTCCTCCGCACCAACTCCCTTGAGATCGCGCTGGCACTCTTCTCCCTGGGGCTTCTCGCGCTGCTCGGCTGGGGCGCCTGGCATCTCGCCGGCCGTACGCTCGCGCCGGTGGGACGGATCCGTGCCGAGATGGCCGAGATCACCGCCTCCGACCTCAGCCGCCGGATGCCCGTTCCCGCCTCCGGGGACGAGATGGCGCAGCTCACCGAGACCATCAACGCGACCCTCGAAAGGCTGGAGCGGGCCGTGGAGAACCAGCGCCGCTTCGCCTCCGACGCCTCCCACGAACTTCGCACCCCCCTGACCGGGCTGCGCACCAAACTCGAACTGGCGATCTCCGATCCCGAGGCGGAGAACCCGGTGGAGACGATGCGCTCCACGCTGGCGGACGTGGAACGGCTCCAGGCCATCATCGAGGACCTGCTGCTGCTCGCCCGCCTCAACGCCGGCGTACCAGGCCCGCCGGAGCCGGTCGACCTCGCCGAGCTGGTCACCTGCGAGGTGAAGCGCCATTCGTCCCGGCACGAGCTGCTGCTGGAGCGCGACCCCGGCGTCATGGTGTGGGGCAGCAGGCTCCAGCTGGGCCGGCTGCTGACCAACCTGCTGGCCAACGCCGACCGGCACGCGGTGAGCGAGGTGCGGGTCCGGGTCCGGAGCGAGCGGGGCGAGGCCGTTCTGGAGGTCACCGACGACGGGCTCGGCATCCCTGCGGAAGAGCGGGAGCGGGTCTTCCAGCGGTTCACCCGCCTGGACCCGGCGCGCAGCCGCGACGCCGGGGGAACCGGCCTGGGCCTGCCCATCGCCAGGGACATCGCCGTGGCGCACTACGGCCGGCTCTACGCCGCCGACAGCACCACCGGCCGCGGCGCCCGGCTCGTCCTCCGCCTGCCGCTGTCGACCGCGACCCACTCCTGAGCCCGCCGCACGGCGGGGGCGGACACACCGCGACGACCCGCGGAAGGCGGTCCTGACGAAGATGGCCTTTATCTTTCATGTGTAAGAATCGGGCCATGCACAGGATCGTCACGCTCGCCCTGGACGGTGTGATCCCCTTCGAGCTGGGCATCCCGCCGCGCATCTTCGGCGGCGCCGAGGGCCCGGACGGCAGACCGCTCTACGAGGTGCTCACCTGCACCGTCGACGGCGCCCCCGTACGCACCGACGCCGACTTCTCGATCGCGGTGGAGCACGGGGCGGAGGCCCTGGAGGGCGCGGACACCGTGGTGATCCCGGCCACCCACGCCCTCGGCACGACCTCCGGCGAGGGACGGCTCCCCGAGCCCCTGGCCGCGGCGATCGCGCGTATCCGGCCGGGCACCCGCCTGGTCTCGATCTGCACCGCCGCCTACGTGCTCGCGGCGGCCGGGCTGCTCGACGGTCGTCCCGCGACCACCCACTGGAGCAGCGCCGACCACTTCCAGAAGCTGTTCCCCAAGGTCAAGGTGAACCCGAGCGTGCTGTTCGTGGACGACGGGGACGTGCTCACCTCGGCCGGGGTGGCCGCGGGAATCGATCTCTGCCTGCACATCGTCCGGCGTGACCACGGCACCGAGGTGGCCAACCGCGTGGCCAGGCGATGCGTCGTCCCTCCGTGGCGCGACGGCGGCCAGGCCCAGTTCATCGAGCACCCGCTTCCCGCCCCGACCGCCGCGACGACCGCGGCGACCAGGGCCTGGGCGCTGGAGCGGCTGCACGAGCCGCTCCCCCTCAGCGAGCTCGCCGCCCACGCCCGGATGAGCCGCCGTACCTTCACCCGGCGTTTCCGCGACGAGATGGGCCTCAGCCCGGGGCAGTGGCTCATCCTGCAGCGGATCGAGCTGGCCCGGCGGCTCCTGGAGACCAGCGACCTGCCGGTGGACGGCGTCGCCCTGCGCTCGGGGTTCGGCACCGCCGCCTCGCTCCGCCAGCACCTGCAGGTGGCCATCGGTGTCTCACCGATGGCCTACCGCCGCACCTTCCGGCTCGTGGACGCCTGATCCGGCCACTGCGGGAGAGCCACGGAAGAGAGGCCGTCGCCGGCCGTACCGGGAAACCGTCACTGGCCGCGGGCCCATTCCTTCTGCAGGCGGTCGGCCGCCTTCTTCGCGGTGGTCCGGCCATGGGCGACATCGAGGATGACATCACCCTCGGCGCGCTCCAGGAAGACCTCGTCGGGGACGTTCAGGGAACCGCCGTCCCTGATGAGGTCCTGGATCGCGGCGTAGCCGTCCTTGCCCTCCGGGGTGGCGAAGGCGGACGAGTTCATCCGGAAGTCCTCGCGGGAGGGGACCATCGTCAGGTCTCCGGCCCAGCCGGAGACGCCCTCGCCCGCGGTCAGGAACTCGATCAGCGTGGCCGCCTCGGCCACGTGCTTGGAACTCCTGGGGACGGCCAGGCCCACTTCGACCGTGCTGCGGACGGCGGGCTCGGCACCGGGCAGGATGGTCGGGAAGGGACCCGCGCCGACCTTCTTGACGGAGGCCTTCGTGGTCTCGCGGTAGGACGCGGACAGCATGGGGCTCCGGTCCGAGCCGTCCACCAGGAACAGGGCCTTGCCGGCGCGGAAGAGCTCGGCCGGGCGGTCGCCCTCGAGGGTCAGCGCCGACCTCGCCAGCACGCCCCGGTCGAACAACGATCTGTAGGCCGTCAGGGCCGAGACCGTCTCGGGGCCGTTCCACGGCTTGTCACCGGCCAGCAGGTCGTCGGAGAGGGTCGGCTGGGTCTGGCCCGCGATGGTGAACAGCAGTTCCTCCTGCCGGCGCGGCTCCCCGGAGAAGACGACCGGCCGGAGGCCGGGGATCTCCTTCTTGACCCGCATGACGATGGACTCCAGATCGGCGGCCGTCTCGGGGAAGGACTCCCCGAGCTCGAACAGGAGGTTGGCGTTGTAGTACATGACCGCGCCGCCGCTGGACCCCATCGGGACGGAGTAGAGCTCGCCGTTCTTGGCGGCCTTCCTCGTCTGCTCCACCGCGCTCTCGTCGAGCTCCTCGACCCAGCCGCCGGAGACCTTGTCCTTCCAGTCGTCGACCGGGCGAAGCCGGTCGGCGATCGCGCGGGTCATCGTCGGGACCTGGACGCCGACGACGTCGAGTGCCTCGTCACCGTCGAGCGCCTTGGGCAGCCGCTTGCGGTAGTCGGCCTCGTCGAAGGTGCGCAGCTCGACCTCGATGCCGGGGTTCGCCCGCTCGAACGCGGTGATCGCCCTCTTCAGCGCGGCCGCGGGCGGGGCGAAGGTCCAGTACTTCAGGGTGACGGGTCCGGCCGGCTTCCCGGGTTTCCCGGTCTCCTCACCGGCCTTGGGGACGGACTGCGCGACCGGCCGGCCGTCGACCGGCCCGCCCGCGCTACAGGCGGTCAGCCCGAGGGCGAGGGCCGCGGTGGTCATGGCGAACGCACGAGCTGTACCACGCATGCATACCTCCAGCAGAATCACGGTGCGGGTGACGGTGTTCAGCCCGGCGAGGTCGATCACGGTCAATCCGGTCGATCACGAAAAATGATCTTATGTGGCCCTCTGCCGCGACAGAGAGCCGCCAAACTCCCCCGACAGAGCAGCGTCCCTCAGCCGGCCGCGATCCTCAGCCGACCGCGGTGCTCAGGCGGAGACGGTCCTCGGTCGGAGACGGTCCTCAGTCGGCCGCGGTGCTCAGTGGCTCGGCGATGTCCTCCAGGCCCCTGCCCTCGGCCTTGACCCCGAGGAAGAGCTCCACCAGCCCGGCGGCGACCATGAGAGTCGCGCCGATGCAGAAGGCCAGCGCGGTGTCACCGGGCCTGCCGCTCTCGACGAGGCCGGCGAAGATCAGTGGCCCGGACACGCCGCCGACGAAGGTGCCGATCGCGTAGAAGAACGCGATCGCCATGGCCCGGGTCTCCATCGGGAAGATCTCGCTGACGGTCAGGTAGGCCGAGCTCGCCCCGGCGGAGGCGAAGAAGAGCACGACGCACCAGCAGGCGGTGAGCGTGGTCGCGGTCAGCACCTCCTGGTTGAACAGCCAGGCCGTGCCGAAAAGGAGCACCCCGGACAGGATGTAGGTGCCGGAGATCATCGGGATGCGGCCGATCGTGTCGAAGAACCGCCCGAGCAGGAGCGGACCGAGGAAGTTGCCGATCGCGATGACGGCGAAGTAGTAGCCGGTCTCGGTCTCGATGCCGAAGAAGGTCGACAGGATCTGCGCGTACCCGAAGGTGACGGCGTTGTAGAGGAACGCCTGGCCGATGAAGAGCGACAGGCCGAGGACGGTGCGCTTGGGATAGCGGGCGACCATGGTGTGCGCGATCCGGCCGAACCCGATGGACTTGCGCTGGTGGATGGTCATCGACCGCTCGGGCTCGTCGAGCTTGACGCCCTTCTCCCGCTCGATCTGCTTCTCCACCCCGTCGACCAGCCCCTCGGCCTCCTCGTCACGGCCGTGGATGAACAGCCAGCGTGGACTTTCCGGCACGTTCCTGCGCACCAGCAGGATGGCCAGGCCGAGCACCACGCCCATGCCGAACGCGACGCGCCAGCCGATGTTCAGCGGCAGGTTGTTGAGCAGCGGCACCGTCAGCAGCGCGCCGCCCGCGGCGCCGAGCCAGAAGCTGCCGTTGATGATGATGTCGATCCTGCCCCGGTGCCGGCTCGGGATGAGCTCGTCGATGGCCGAGTTGATGGCGGCGTACTCGCCGCCGATGCCGAACCCGGTCAGGAACCGGAACAGGAAGAACCACCAGGCGGAGAACGAGAACGCCGTCGCGGCGGTGGCGACCAGGTAGACGACCATCGTGATGATGAACATCTTCTTGCGGCCGAACCTGTCGGTGAGCCAGCCGAAGAACAGCGCCCCCAAGCACGCTCCGGCCACGTAGAGGGCGGCGGCGGTACCCGCGACCTGGGCCTGGGTGATCGCCAGGCCGCTGCCCTCCTTGGCCAGCTGGGCGGAGAGGTTTCCGACGATCGTCACTTCGAGACCGTCGAGGATCCAGACGGTGCCGAGTCCGATGACGACCATCCAGTGCCACCGTGACCATGGCAACCGGTCCAACCGCGCGGGGACCTTCGTGGTCACCGGTCCCGTTCGAACGTCGCTCATGGCGGCACCTGCTACCCCCTCACGGCCGGCTCATACCGGAGTGAGTTCCGTCGTTTTGGTGTTCTCCTCCCTCCCATTTGCCCGCTTCACCTCCCCGCGATCAGGACAAATCACCGTGTTTTAGATACATTGCGCGAGCATGGGGAGACTTGACGCTGTTCAGGGAGATCAATGAAAGCCCGGATCACGGGCGTCGCGACGTATCTGCCGGAGCGGACCGTGTCCAGCGCGGACGTCGAACGGCGGATCGAGGGCTACGTGCCCCACGGAGGCGTCGTCGAGCGGCTGACGGGAATCCGGCGCCGTCACGTGGCCCGCGACGACCAGCAGGCGTCGGACCTCGCCGCGGAGGCGGCCCGTGAGCTCGACCACTCCGACGTCGACCTGCTCGTCTTCGCGTCGGCCTCCCAGGACATGGTCGAGCCCGCCACCGCGCACATCGTCGCGGCCAAGCTGGGACTCTCGTGCCCGGTGTTCGACGTCAAGAACGCCTGCAACAGCATGCTCAACGGGATCCAGATCGCCGAGGCGCTGATCCTGACCGGCGCGCACCGCAAGGTGCTGGTCTGCTCGGGTGAGATCCCGTCGCGGGCGATCCGGTGGCGGGTCAGGGACCGCGCGCAGTTCGTCGACTCGTTCGCGGGCTACACGCTGTCGGACACCGGGGCCGCGGTCACGGTCGCCGCCGACATGGAACGTGGCATTTTCTACCGCGACTTCGCGGCCGACTCCACGGCCTGGGCGGTCGGCACCCTGCCCGGAGGCGGTTCGGCGCACCCCCGCGACCCCGAGTACTCCTACTTCCGCGGCGACGGGCGCCGGCTGAAGGAGGCCTTCGAGGCGATCGGCCCGGACATCTTCCTCAACGCGCTCAAGCGCACCGGCCTGACCTGGGACGACTTCGCCATCGTGGCGGTGCACCAGGTGGCGATGCCCTACCTGCGCTTCCTGGCCGAGGTGCTCGACATCCCCGAGGACAGGCTCGTGGTCAGCCTGCCCGAGCACGGCAACTGCGCCTCGACGACGCTGCCGCTCCAGCTCGCGCTGGGCGGCTGGCGGCCGGGTGACCGGGTGGCGCTGCTCGGGCTGGGCGGCGGGATCAGCACCGGCGTGATGCTGGCGGAGATGTGATGGACCTCTGGGTGATCGTCCCCGCCTACAACGAGGCCCCCGGCATCGAGGCGACGCTGCGGGCGCTGGCCGAGCAGGACGACCGGGACTTCACGCTGCTCGTGGTGGACAACGCGAGCACCGACGGCACCGCCGAGGTCGTACGGCGGCACGGCGTCCGGGTGGTCGTCGAGACGAGGAAGGGCACGGGCGCCGCCTCCGACACCGGCATGCGCCACGCCATCGCGCACGGGGCGACCCACCTGGCCAGGACCGACGCGGACTGCCTGCCCCGCCCCGACTGGGTGCGCAACATCCGGCGGGCCTTCGGCGACGGGCTGGAGATGGTCGGCGGGCAGTTGCGGCCCCGGACCGACGAGTTCCGGCTGAAGTTCTGGGAGCGCCACCTCATCCCGTTCGTGGTGGAGGTGGCGGCGACCTTCGGCCGGTTCCGGCCCGGCAACAGGGACCCGCGCTACCGCGGCCCGTACGTGATGATGCCCGGCGCCACCCTGGCCATCACCGCGGACCTCTACGAGCGCGCGGGCGGCTTCCCCAGGACCGCGATCGAGGAGGTCCACGAGGACCGCGCCCTGGTCAACCGGGTGCGTACCCTCACCCCCGCGTACGCCTCGCGTCGCGACGTGGTGGTCTTCGGCTCCGTGCGCAGGCTGCGGGCCTACGGTCTCGCGGGCACCCTCGCCTGGTACGCCGACCACCACTACCGGCCCGAAGTGATCGACGTCCGGTGAGGCACGAGACCCGCCTCCACCTGGCCGCCCACCCCTTCGCCTACCCGCTCATGCGGCTGCTGGCCCGGCTCGGGCCCGTGGTGCGCGTCCCCGGGCTGGGTGTCGTGGTCAACGACGCCGCCGTCGCGCGGGCCGTGCTGATGGACGAGCGGTTCCGCAAGGACGGCCCCGGATCCCCCGGCGACCTGTGGACACCCGTGCTCGGCCCCTCCGTGCTGCTCAACATGGAGGGACCCGGCCATCTCGCGCTCCGCAGGAAACTGATGCCGCTGTTCACCACCGGCTACGTGTCCGCGCTGGTGGACGACGTGCTCCGCGGGCCGCTCGACGATCTCTCCGCGCGCCTGGAGCGGGGCGAGACGGTCGACCTGGTGGACGCCATGCGGCTGATGGCCGGGGCGGTGATCTGCCGGGTGATCGGGCTGGGCGAGGTCTCCGAGGCGCGGGCCAGGGAGCTGTTCGCGGACGGGGAGCGGGTCGTCTCGATGGTCTCGTTGCGCTCGCGGCGGCTGTCGGACCGGCAGGTGGCCGTCGCCAGGCGGGTGCTCGACCGGATCGGGGACATCGCGCAGGCCGCCTACGAGGCCGGGGACGAGTCCACGGTCATGGGCCGGATGCGGGCGCAGGGGCTGTCCGCGGCCGAGGCCAGGGGCGCGGCCGGGGCGTTCTTCCTGACCGGCACCGAGACCGTCGCCACGTTCGTCCCCCGGCTCGTCGCCCTCCTGCACGACCACCGGACTCCGGTCGGCGACCTGGACGTGGTCATCGAGGAGGCCATGCGGGTCACCACGCCGACCCCGCTGATGCTGCGCTCGGTGGCCGCTCCGGCGCGCGTCGGCGGGACGCGGGTGCGCCCCGGCGACCGGGTGCTGATCGTCACCCACAACTGCGCCAGGGCGTACGGCCCGTTCGACCCCTCCCGCGCCCACCCGCCCGAGCTGCGCAGGCTCTGGTTCGGCGCGGGGCCGCACTTCTGCATCGGCTACCCGCTGGCCCTGGCGGAGATCCGGGCGGTGGCCTCGGTCCTGCTCTCCCACCCGCTTCGCGTCGTACGGCGACGCGCGGCCAGGGGGGTCCTCATCCCGACCTACGAGCACCTGTGGGTCGGCCGGGCCGGTGCCGCGTGAACGACATCGTCAGCGGGATCATGGCGGTCGCCGCCCGGGAGCCGGGGCGGACCGCCATCGTCGACGGCCGGAGCCGCGAGATCACCTACGGTGAGCTGGCCCGCCGGGTGTCGGCGGTCCGCGACGCGATGGGCGGGCCGGCGCCGGAGGGCCGAGGACGTCCGGGAGCCGGGGCGGGCCCGGAGGGCGGGGCGCGGGTGGAGGGCCGGACGCTGCGGGACGCCGGGGCGGGTCCGGAGAACGGGGAGCGAGCGGAGGGCCGGACGCGTCCGGGAGCCGGGATGCGGCCGGGGGACGGGGTGCTGTTCGCGGTGCGGCCCGGGGTCGACGCGGTGGCGCTGGCACTGGGGGCGGTGGCGGCGGGCGGGACGCTCGTCCTCGCGGACCCCGGTCTGGCGCCCGACGTGCTCGCGGCCCGGATGGCCGCGACCCGGCCCACGTGGGTGGTCAGCGAGTCCCTGCTCTACACCCTGAGCGGTCCGCTCAGAAGTCTGGCCCGCCGCCGGGGCCTGCTCCTTCCGGACCTCGCGAACCCGCTTCCCGGCCACCCCGTCCGCCACCTGTACGCGGGCCCGTGGCTGCCGGGAGTTCCCCGGGGGGCGCTGCGGCTCTCCCGGATCCTCCGGTCGTCCGGCGGCCCCACCGGCCCGGCCGGTCGGGACGGCGAGGCCGTCCGCCGGGAGACCGCTCCCGCGACCGGTCCGGCGGCGTACGGGACAGACCCGGACCAACCAGCGGCAGTGATCTTCACTTCGGGCACCACGGCACGCCCCCGAGGGGTGGTGCACACCCGGGGGTCCCTCGCGGCCGGGCTGGAGATGTTCCGGAGCGTGTTCCCGCTGGGTCCCGGTGACGTCGTGCACACCGACCAGCTGATGCTCGGACTCCCCGCCCTGCTCGCCGGGGCGACCTGGTCCCTGCCCGGGGGCGGTGGCCTCGCCGCGGAACTGGCCGCGCGGCGGGCCACCCACACCTTCGCCGTCCCGGTCCACCTGGACAGGCTGCTGCGCGAGACCCCCAGGCTCCCCGCGACCCTCCGCTACCTCCTGCTCGGCGCCGCCCCGGCCCCGCCGGGCGTGCTCCGCCGGGCGATCGAGGCCGGGCCCGAGGTCCTGTCGGTCTACGCGATGACCGAGGCGCTCCCCATCGCGATCGCGTCCGCCCGGGAGAAGCTGGCCCAGACCGGGGGAGATCTGCTCGGGGCGCCCCTGCCGGGCGTCGGCGTCCGGATCGCCGAGGACGGCGAGCTGTTCGTCTCCGGCCCCCACCTCGCCCGGCGCTATCTCGGCGAGGAGCCGCTGCGGGAGATCGCCACCGGCGACCTGGTCCGGCTCGAGGGAGACCGGCTGGTGCTGCTCGGCCGGAAGAAGGACATGATCCTCCGCGACGGGGTCAACATCTACCCGGGCCTGTACGAGTCCGGTGTCGCGGCGCTGCCCGGGGTGGCCGAGGCCGCGATCGTCGGGCTCCCCGACCCCGAGACCGGGGACGAGGAGGTCGTGCTGGCCGTCGTTCCCGCGGACGGCTACGACGAGGGCCTGCTGCGCAGGGCGCTTCCCGAGATCGTGGACGCCGCGGCCCTGCCCGACCGGATCGAGCCGCTCGACGCCTTCCCCCGCTCGGGCCGGGCCGACAAACTCGACCGGGCCGCCCTGCGTGACCTGGTCGCCCGCCGTGCCTGAGCGGGCCGTGCCTGAGCGGCCCGCCGGGCCCGCCGTGCCTGGCGGGCCCACCGGCCGGGGACCGAGGATCGCGGTGACGGGCGCCTCCGGATTCGTGGGGGGCGCGGTCTGCCGCGCGGCCGTGGCACGGGGCTGGACGGTGTCGGCCTTCGGCAGGCGGCCCCGGGTGGGCGGCGGGCACGTCGGCGGCGCTCCGTACACGTCGTGGGATCTTCTCGGCCCCCGGCCCGTGACGTTCCCGGGGGAGGTGGACGTGGTGATCCACTGCGCCGGGAGCGTCACGGACTGGGGGCCGCCGCGTGACATCTGGGCCGCCAACGTGGACGGCACCCGCAACGCCGCCGCCGCCTTCCCCGGCGCCAGGTTCGTGCACGTCAGCACGGCGAGCGTCTACGACCCGTTCCTGCCGACCGTGATGGCCGCCGAGGACGCCGCCCCGGTCGGGCGGTACGCCAACGCGTACGGCGCCTCGAAGGCCGCCGCGGAGCGGTGCCTGGAGCGGGCGGTCATCCTGCGGCCGCACGCGGTCTACGGCAGGGGGGACACCACGCTGCTCCCCCGGGTCCTCGGCGCGGTCCGGGGCGGCAGGCTGCTCGCGGTGGGCGACGGACGCCAGCGGGTCAGCCTGACCTCGGTGGACAACCTGGTCCAGGCCTGTCTGCTCGCCGCCGAGGGCCCGGTCGACCACGGCGTCTTCAACGTGACCGACGCCGAGCCCGTCGTGCTCGACGACGCCCTGCGCGCGATCCTCGGGCAACGCGGCATCGACGCCGAACCGTACTACCTGCCGCTCACGCTGGTGGACCCCCTCGCCGCCGTCGCCGAGACCGTGTCACGGCTGCTCCGGCGCCCGCGCCCGCCCCGGCTGACCCGCTACGCCGCGGGCCACCTGGCCGTCGAGCGGACCCTCGACATCACCGCCGCGCGCACCCGGCTCGGCTATCACCCCTCGGGAACGTCCTTCGAGGGTTCCGCGGCCTGGTGAGCGCGGGCCTCGAACGCCGCCGCCGCGAGCCTGGAACGGACGAGCCTGCCCCTGACGAAGAAGGTCGCCGCCGCCATGAGCAGGCCCAGCGTGAAGATCATCCGAAGGCCGTTCCTCAGGAAGGCGGTCAGCGCGTCGAATATCGCGACCACGGCGGCGTACGACAGGCCACCGGCGACGACACCGGGCAGGTAGACGTTGCGAACCGCGGACATGGCGATCGCCAGCGCGAGCATGCTCGCGGCCAGGCCGAGCCCGGCGCCGATCAGCGCGGTGCACCGGTCACGGGCCAGGGCCACCCCCGCGACGATCAGGGCCGGCGACAGGCCCAGCAGGACCCATCTCAGCGAGATGAGCTCGTCGTAGACCTTGTCGATCGTGATCATGGCGGAGGCGGGCAGCAGCAGGGTGACGGGGTGCGCCTCGGGCAGGCGCGAGGCGTCCCCCATGCCGGCGACCTGCAACCTCCGCTTGACCAGCTCGTACACCGGGGCCAGGTCGTAGCCGACACCGTCTTCCTGCACGCCGGCGTCCGGGGAGTGACCCAGGATCGCGAGGAACCGACGGTGCGTCAGCTTGTTGATGTCCACCCAGGCGACGGCGAAGTCGTCGTTGACGCCGGCCTTCACCGTCTCGCGGATGAGCTCCCCGCCGACCGAGAGCCCCAGCCCGCGCAACCGCACGACGATCTCGTCGGTGACGCGATTCGTGACGGCGCTCTTGACGGCCGGGTGAGCGGCCAGCGGGGTCACGTTGCGGAGGTAACGGTCGGGGTCCGCGATCTCGTTCGCCGCCCAGTGGGCGGTGAGGGCGAAGGGAGCGAGGAGGCATCCGAGCGCGATCAAAATCGAACCGATCACTCTACGCACGGGGCCCCCTAACCGCTTTACCTGGGAATCCCCGCGTTTGCCGGGCAAAACCGGTTACGGACTCTTTTTGACGCGAACTTGGGGATCAGCGTCATCGCGACGGCGAGATCTGGTTTACAAACCTTGACCCACCACCCCCAGCGCGTCGAACAACCACATAGCCGATTCAACCGAAAACCGTTACTAACCTGCGACGTATTGGGCTGACGGACAGGAGATGTCACGGCTATGGCAGGCAATACGGGGCGAACAGGCGTCGGATCGAGCCTGGCACTGACGCTGGGATCGGCCGTTCTCTGGGGCCTGGCCCACATCTGGGTGGGCCGCCGCCTGACCGGCGCCTTCCTGATGGGCATCGAGCTCACCCTCGCCGGAGCCGCCGCGACCGCCGTGCTGACCGCCGGCCCCTCCCTGCTCTCCCTCGCCGTGCAACCGGCCTGGCTCTGGGTCTTCGCGCTCACCGCGATGCTGGTCGCCACGGTGGCCGTCGCCGTGATCATCCGTTCCTACCTGCTGGTACGGCCGGAGACGGCGCCCCCCGCGGCCAAGTACCTCTCGGCCGCCGCCATCGGCGTGCTGTGCGTGCTGGTGATCTCTCCCATGGTCTACGCGGCCCGGCTGGCCTACGTCTCCCACAACGTGGTGACCTCGGTGTTCGCCGAAAGCGCCACGCCGATCTCGGTGGAGGACCCGTGGAAGGGCATGGACCGGCTCAACATCCTGCTCGTCGGCGCGGACGCGGCGGCCAACCGGGTCGGCGTACGCACCGACAGCATGACCGTGGCCAGCGTCGACCCCCGGACCGGCGACACCGTGCTGTTCGGCCTGCCCAGGAACCTGGAGGACGTCCCGATGCCGCCCGGCCCGGCCCGCGACCGCTTCCCCTACGGCTTCCAGGGCGAGCCGCCGTACACGCCGGGCCTGCTCAACGAGGTCTACCAGTACGCCGAGGACTACCCCGAGATGGTTCCCCGGCAGAACAAGCGGCACCGCGGCCCGACACTCCTGAAAAGGACGATCAGCGGCATCCTCGGGCTCGACATCCCCTATTACGCGATGGTCGACATGAGGGGTTTCGTGGAAATCGTCGACGCGATAGGCGGCGTGCGGGTCCGCATCAAGGACCCCATCGTGTACGGCAGGCAGAACGAGGGCCTCATCGAGGCGGGCAGGCGGAAACTCTCGGGCGAGGAGGCGCTCTGGTACGGCAGGTCCCGCACCGACAGCGACGACTACGTGCGGATGGGCCGCCAGAAGTGCCTGCTGAACGCCGTCGCCAAACAGGCCGATCCGATGGCGGTCTTCCAGAGCTTCGAGAAACTGGCCACCGCCGCCGTCGACGCGATCTCCACCGACATCCCGCGGCAGCTGCTGCCCGACCTGGTCGAGCTGGCGGAGAAGGTGAAGGACTCCAGGATCAGGAGTCTCCAGTTCGTCCCCCCGCTGATCTACTCGGGTGCGCCCGACTACCACCTGATCAGACGCGAGGTCATCTCCACTCTGGCGGCGCCGCCCGCCCCACCCCGCTCCGTGCCCGCGCTGCAGGCCGGAAACCGGAGGAACGCGGGCGAACGCGCCGAGACGAACGCCGTCATCCTCGACTCCGCCTGCCACTGACGACCCGGCGGGCCGACGAACCGACGGGCTGACGACCCGACAGGCCGGTGAACCGGCGGACCGGCGGACCGGCGGACAACACGCTCGGCGCGTCCGGCGCGTTGAGAGCGCCCACGAGGGTCGGAATGCTGTTATGGAGTGATTACTTAGCGTCATCATGGAGGTTCGAGGATGAAACGTCATCTGGCGAGCGTGGGTCTGCTCGCCGCAATCGCCGCACCCACTCTTGGATGGCCCCTCGCCTGGGCCGATCCGGTCCCCTCGGTCTCCATCTCCCTCGACGACGGGGCGAGGGAGACCGCTCCGGGCGCGGAGAACACGTACACACTCCGCATCAGCAACCAGGGGACCGCCCAGCTGAGGCGCGTCCTCCTGGTGCAGTCCCTGCCGCCGTCGATGACCTTCGTGAAGGCCGACGCCGGAGGGCGGGTGAAGCAGGGCAAGGTGGCGTGGACGGTGAACGTCCCGCCCCAGAAGGACGCCGTCGTCCATGTGAGCGCCCGGGTCGGCGCGGTCGCGGGAGCAGCGGTGCAGAACCTGGCGACGACGGCCTGCGCCCGCAGGAGCGCCACCGGACCTGTGCTGGTCTGCGCCACGGACATCAACACCGTGGCCGCGCCGGAGAAGAC
Source organism: Streptosporangium sp. LJ11 (assembly GCF_051918945.1). Taxonomy (NCBI): domain Bacteria; kingdom Bacillati; phylum Actinomycetota; class Actinomycetes; order Streptosporangiales; family Streptosporangiaceae; genus Streptosporangium; species Streptosporangium sp. LJ11. The sequence goes on along the minus strand of NZ_JBPXMB010000030.1, from coordinate 67,121 downwards.
GGCCGACTGGGTCCTGCCGGTCTCGCTGGCCTCCGCCGTCGTCGCGGGACTGGTCACCGGCGCGTTCCTGCTCCGTCGTCGCCGTCGGGTCCGGCCGGTCTGATCCGCCCGCGCCGAGAGCCCGGCTATGGCCTCCCTCGCCGGGCACGCAGCCGCGGGGCCAGACCGAGGCCGAAGAGCAGGAGTCCCGCCAGGACCGGCCAGAACGGCAGGCCCGTGAACGGCAGCGAGGGGCCGGCCTGTTCCACGCGAGACCAACCGGCGGGGCAGGGGACCGAGAAGGACCGTCCCCGCCCCGGCACGCACGACGGGTCGGAGGGCGGCTCCGGCACCCGCGCGGGCACCGGCGTCCGCTCCGGGCCGGGAGCAGGCGTTCCCTCCGAGGGGGAGGCGGACGCCTGTGCCGGACCGGGAACCGGGGCGGGCTCGGGTACCGAGCCGGGAGCGGGAATCGGCGCGGAATCCGGGTCGGACGCCGTGTCGGATGCCGGGCCGGGGACGGTCTCGGATGCCGGGGAGGAGCCGTCGGCGGTCGCCGGGGCGGGGGCGGTCTCCACCGGCCGCCTCTCGCAGCCGGGGCCGGACGACCCCGCCGGGCAGTCGGATCCGGGCTTCGCGTCCACCGCGACGTCACCCGGCTCGGACGCCTCGGGTGCGAGCGCCCCGGTGCTCGTCGTCCCCTCGACGGCGACCCGCTGCGCGCAGCCGAGACCCGCGCCGGGAACGGGAGCGGCGAGCCTGGCGGACCACGGTGCCGGGTGCGGGCAGTTCGTCCCGCCCCCGGGGGCCTGGACGGCGCTGTCCAACACCCCGTCCCCGGTGGCCGGGGCGTCGACGGTCACGCTGTAGGTGATCGTGACCGTCTCGGCCACCGGGATGTCGCCGGTCCAGGCCAGCCTCGGCGCGCCGTACGAGATCGTGCCTCTCGTGACCCGCGCGTCGCCGTTGTAGGCCGCGTCGTCGAGGACCCGGGAGAGTTCCCCGGTGAGCGTGGCCCCCGGATAGACGGCGTTGCCGACGTTGCCGACGGTGATCGTGTAGGTGACCACCTGGCCGGGAGCCGCGGTCTCCCTGTCGGCGGTCATGAGGACGTACAGCAGCGGCAGGCCGGGCGCGCCGAGGTTCCCGCAGGCGGGATCGGCGGAACCGGCCGCGCAGTTGGACCCCTCGGGGCCGACCAGCTCGCCGGAGAGGCGCAGGTCCCCCGCCGGAGGGTCGTCCACCGTGACGCCGTAGGTGACCGTCACCGTCTGACCGGCGGCCACGTCACCGGTCCAGGTCACCTCGGGCGCGGTGAAGGAGACCGTCCCCGAGGTGGCCGACTGGTCGTGGTCGAAGCGCGCGTCGTCGAGCAGGCCCGACAGGTCGTCGGTGAAGGTGAAGTTCGATCGACCGGTATCACCGGCGTTGCGAAGTCTGACGGTGTAGGTGACCTTCTGGCCGGGTTTGGCGAGGACGGGCGAGGCCGTCTTGGTGATCTCGACCTCCGACTCACCACCCGCCGATTCCTCGACCTCCGAGTCCCCGGCCCTTGCCGTCGCACGGCTCTCGTCGTCGGCGGCGCCCCGCGCGACCCGTTTTCCCGTCACGGACGCGGGCGAGGACTTCCCCTTTTTCGTCACCGTCGTCGTCACCGCCGAAGGTTTCCCCCTGACCACCGCCGTGGGCGAAGACCTCCCCCTCACCACTGGAACCGACGGGGACTTTCCGTCCGCGGCCGTCGTCGAGGGAGTTTCGGCCTTCGTCCGGACGGACGGCGAGGGCAGCGAGGACGGCGAGGACGGCGAGGACGCCTCCGCCCCACCCGTCCCGGATGCGGCGAGAACGGGCGCCGGCGTCACGAGCACCGCGAGCGCGATCCCGCACGCGGCGAACCCACCGGCTCGCCGTCCGGAGACCAACCACCAGGAAAGCCGCCGATCGGGGACCCACCGCGCGGGAAACCGCCGTCCGGAGACCCTTCGCCCGGAAAACCGCTGTTCAGGAACCCGCCGCGCGAAAACGCGACGCGACCAGGTACCGATACGTACCACCAAAGCCCCTTGCTGACCCTTGTCCACGATCTTGCAGGGGGAGTCAAGATCAACCGACTCGGGGTGGGATACCCGGACCGGCCGGATCTCACCGGCGCCGACGGTAAACATCCACCCCGCCGATCCCCAAGAGGATTGCCGAGTCCGCACAGGAGACCCCGAAGCGGTAACAGCGGATCTTTGGCACCGGTCATGACATGGCAGGTGTTTTCCCTCGCCCCTTTCACCCCTATCTGTCATGGGAGATCACTCTCATCCGCGTTCGCAACGCAAGAGCGTCTGCTCTTCTCCTCGCGATACGCACCCCGCACCCCCGCCCTCCGTGGCATGATGGGCCCCCAGAAGGCTTGAAATGATTTTCATAATCAGATTGGATCGTCGTTATGAGGGTGGCGTTCGTTGGCAAGGGCGGCAGCGGCAAGACGACCCTGTCGGCTCTTTTCGCGAGATACACCGCGAGCCGGGGCGGCCCCGTCGTGGCCGTCGACGCCGACATCAACCAGCACCTGGGCATGGCGCTGGGGATGAGCGAGGGTGCGCTGCCGAGGCCGATGGGCTCGCACCTGACCGAGATCAAGGAATACCTGCGGGGCGACAACCCCCGCATCTCATCGGCTTCCGCGATGGTCAAGACCACCCCGCCGGGGTCCGGCTCGCGGCTGCTCCGCCTCGACGAGCAGGACGACCCGATCCACACCCGATTCTCCGCCGCCACGCCCGAGGGGCCCCGGCTCATGGTCACCGGGCCGTTCAGCGAGGACGACCTGGGAGTGGCGTGCTACCACTCCAAGGTCGGCGCCGTGGAGCTCTATCTGAACCACCTGCTCGACGGCGCGGGCGAGTACGTCGTGGTCGACATGACGGCCGGGGCCGACTCCTTCGCCTCGGGGTTGTTCACCCGCTTCGACATGACCTTCCTGGTGGCCGAGCCGACCCGCCAGGGCGTGAGCGTCTACCGGCAGTACCGCGACTACGCCGCCGACTACGGCGTGCCGGTCGCGGTGGTCGGCAACAAGATCCACGGTCCGGGAGACGTGGCATTCCTGCGCGACCAGGTCGGCGACGACCTGCTGGTCTGCCTGGAGCACTCCGCGGCGATCCGCGCGATGGAGCAGGGCCGTCCCTTCACCCTCCAGGACCTCGAACCGGCCAACTCCCGGGCTCTGAGCATGATTCTCGACCATCTCGACGCCCAGGAGAAGGACTGGTTCCGCTTCGGGCGCCAGGCCGTGCAGTTCCACCTCCGCAACGCGGAGGCCTGGGCGAACAGGGCCACCGGTGAGGATCTGGCGGCCCAGATCGATCCCGGCTTCGTCTTCGGGCCAACGCGAGTGTCGCTCTCCCGCTAGATGGAGCGATCCGTAGGCCCGACCTAGTGTCTGATGAATCCCCTTCTGTGAGGAGAACGCAGCATGTCGCTGACCGTTTCGAACGATCTTCTCGACCAGGCCAAGGCCGGTGAGGTGGAAGACGCGGCATTCGTCACCTGTGTCAGAGACTCCCTTCCATACGCCTGGTCGCTCATCAGCGACCTGGTCAAGGAGCGCGAGCACACCGGTGCCGAGTTCGCCGACAACACGGTGCCCCCGCCGGACGAGGCCGCTCGTGGCCAACTCCTGCGCGCTCTCGCCAGCGACGCCATGCGCGGTGCCCTGGAGCGCCACTTCGGGGTGAGGCTGGCCTTCCAGAACTGCCACCGGGTCGCCGTCTTCGACCCGTCCGCCACCGGCGCCCACGCGGAGTTCGTCACCGCCAGGTCGCAGATCCTCAACCAGACGCCCGAGCTGGTCGACTGCTGACGGCCTCGTTCCGAGGCGGATCACCTCCCCGGCCGGACGTTCCCGGAGAGCAGGGCGCCCCGCTCCCGGAGAGCGGAGCGCCCCGTTCCCGGAGAGCGGGGCGCCCCCCGAAGAAAGGCGTGTCTACCCGAAGAGCCCGAGCTGACCCTCTCCGGCCAGCGGGTTGCGATGCCTCTTGAGGTGGCGCCACCGGGGGAGGTCGTCCAGATAGGACCAGGACAGGCGGTGATGCTCCGTCGGGCCGAGGGCGGCCAGCGCCGCCTGATGGACCGGTGAGGGGTAGCCCGCGTTGTCGGCGAACCCGTACTCCTCGAAACCCAGCGAGGCCATGTAGGTGTCCCGCCGAACCTTGGCGATCACGGAGGCCGCGGCCACCGAGACGCAGGAAAGATCGCCCTTGACCTCGCACCTGACCGGCCAGGGCGCGCCCAGATAGTCGTGTTTCCCGTCCAGAACGACCACGTCGGGCCGGACGGGAAGCCCGGCCAGCGCCCTCCTGGCCGCCCGGCGCAGGGCCTCGGTCATCCCGAGCGCGTCGATCTCCTCGTGGGACGCCTCGCCGTACCCGATCCCGGCCGCCCAGGCGGTGATCTCGGAGACCATGGCGGCGCGGCGGGCGGGGGTGAGCAGTTTCGAGTCGGTGAGCCCGGCGGGCGGTTCCGACAGGTCGGTGACCACGGCGCAGACCGCCACCGGACCGGCCCAGGCCCCGCGCCCGACCTCGTCCACCCCGGCGACCAGTTTGGAACCGCCGTCGTTCAGCAACCGCTCGAGCGCGTAGGTGGGAGGCACGTGCCGACGTTACCGGGCCGCGAGCCTCCGGACGCCATCCCGATGGAACACCACCCCGGTCAGGCGTCGTCATCCCGATGCGGGCCTTCGGCCGTCACCTCATCCGGGGCTTCGAGCCCCGGCTGGGCCTCCGGGCGTTCCCGGGAGGCCGGTTCGACCCCCTCCAGGTCGGCGGCGAGGAGCCGGGCGGCGACGTGGACGGCCCGGAGGGTGACGGAGACGGCGGGGCGGTGGACGCTGGACGATCGGGCGACGGCGTACACGACCCGGCCCACCGGTGGCCCGGGGAACCGGCGGACGGCGATGCCGCGGACCCCGCTGGCCAGTGCCAGGGCGGGGACGGCCGCGATGCCGATGCCCTTGGCGACCAGGCCGATGATCGTGCCCAGTCCCTCGAACTCCCAGGGCACCGGCCGGTGACCGCCGACGTCGGCCATCAGCCGGTCCACCGCCAGCCGGGAGGGCTCGCCGTCCGGGGTGGCCATCCAGGGCTCGTCGCGCAGCTCCCACAGGTCGACCGGGACGTCGGGGGAGGCGAGCCGGTGCCTGCGCGGCACCACGAGCACCAGCGGGTCGTGCAGCAGCGGGAAGACCCGCACGGTGTCGGGCTCGCGCATCCGGCCGTACCAGTCGTCGACCAGGGCGATGTCCACCTCGCCCGACTGCACCTCGCGCATCCCGCGTCCCGAGCGGCCCTGTCCCATCCGCAGGGTGAGCTCACCGTGCCGGCGCAGCGTCCTGGCCAGCGCGGGCGCGAAGGCCACCGCGGCGGTCGGGAAGGCGGTCACGGTGACCCGCCCCGAGGGGGTCGCGACCTGGGCCGACAGGTCGGACTCGGCGCTCTCCACCATGGCCAGGATGCGCTCGGCGTGCTCGACCAGGCGCCGCCCCGCGTCGGTCAGCTCCGCGCTCCTGGAGGTCCTGTCGATCAGCACGGCGCCCGCCTGGCGCTCCAGCGCGGCCAGCTGCTGCGAGACCGCCGAGGGGCTGTAACCGAGGGAGGTCGCGGTGGCCGCGATGCTGCCCCGGCGAGCGAACTCACAGATCAGGACGAGTCTCCGTAAATCAAGCATCAGTTTTCCTTACGCCCACCCACGACAACCGAAGCTTGTCCTGATGCCTCCATCCCACCAGGCTGGAAGGCGTTCCACAACGGCCCGCACCGTTCCGTGGCGGTCCGTCCCGCCCGCGAACGGTCCGCACTTCTCCCCGGCACATTCCGCACCTCCCCACAGCACATTCCGCACTTTCCACGACGAGGTAGGGATCCCGCGATGAGCGTCACACTCTCCGCCACCCTGGCGGCCAACGAGGACATCGAGCGAAGACGGCGCGCCGGTGAGCGCGTGCTGCACCTGGCCTTCGGCGAGGCCGGCCTGCCCGTGCATCCGGCCCTGAGCGAGCGACTGGGCGCGGCGTCCGGGCTCAACGGCTACGGACCCGTCGCCGGCGCGCCCGCGCTGCGCGAGGCGGCCTCCGGCTACTGGTCGCGGCGCGACCTGCCCACCGACCCCGACCTGGTGGTCTGCGGCCCCGGGAGCAAGCCCCTGCTGTACGGCCTGCTGCCGGCGATCGGCGGCGACATCGTGCTGCCGATGCCGAGCTGGGTCAGCTACGCCGCCCAGGCCGAGCTGGTCGGGGCGCGCTCCCTGCTCGTTCCGACGCCCCCCGGCGAGGGTGGGGTGCCGGATCCCGAGCGCGTGGTGGCGGCGGTCAGGCGCGCCCGCGCCCAGGGGCGCGACGTGCGCTCGCTGCTGGTCACGCTTCCCGACAACCCCAGCGGCACGCTGGCCGGGGCGGCCACGATCCGGCGGATCGCCGAGGTCGCCCGTGAACTCGACCTGACGATCATCTCCGATGAGATCTACCGCGACCTGGTCCACTCCCCGGACACCGGTTTCCTCAGTCCCGCCGACGTGGCTCCCGAGCGAACCGTGATCACCAGCGGGCTCAGCAAGAGCCTCGCCCTGGGCGGCTGGCGGATCGGCGTGGCCCGGCTCCCGTCGCCGGCCCTGCGCGACCGGCTCCTGGCGGTGGCGAGCGAGATCTGGTCCAGCCCCGCCGCGCCGGTCCAGCAGGCGGCGGCGTACGCCTACACCGAGCCGCCGGAGCTCGTCGAGCGGGTGAGCCGGAGCCGCGAGCTGCACGGTGCGGTGGCGCGGGCGGTGTACGAGCGATTCGTCCGCGCGGGCGTGCGGGTGGACGCGCCGCGGGGTGGTTTCTACCTCTACCCCGACTTCACCGGGCTCGGCTTCGCGTCCTCCGCCGACCTGACCGCCTGCCTGCTCGACCGGCACGGCGTCGGGGTGCTCCCCGGCCACGCCTTCGGCGACGACCCGGCGGCCCTGCGGGTGCGGGTGGCGACCAGCCTCCTGTACGGCGAGACGACGCGGCTGCGGCTGGCCGCGCTCGACGCTCCCGACCCCCTGGCGCTGCCCTGGATCTCGGCCTCGCTGGACCATCTGAGCGAGGCGCTGACCGGCCTGCTCGCGGAGCGGTGAGCACCCGCGGCCCCCGCACGCGTCCCGCCCGTCGCGGGCCCTGCGGCGGGGTGATCGCACCCCGTGGGGCCCGCTCGGGAGATGAAGGTCTCTGGGGTGGCGTCAACTGCCCTGACCTGGTATTTCTTACCCCGAAGACCCACGGGCCACCTGCGTTCCTCGATGCTCACCAAGATGTCTCGTGTCGTTTGGTATCAAGCAGGGGAAAGAGCCCTCATTATGTGCTCATGCCCGCTTTTGTCACCCTGTCCGGGCGCCTCGTGCGCCTGGAACCGCTCAGCCTCGCGGTCGTCGACGATCTCGTCGCCGCGGCGAGTGAAGACCGTTCTACCTACGCCTTCACTCGCGTCCCCCATGGCCGGGACGAGATGGTCTCCTACGTGGAGGCCGCTCTGGCTGAGCAGGCGGAGGGCCGCACGATGCCCTTCGCCATCCGGTGGCTTCACACCGATCGCGTGGTCGGTGCCACCCGTCTCATGAACCTGGAGTACTGGCAGGGCCCCATGCCCTGGCCGCCGGGCGCCCGTGGGGCGGTGGGCGATGTCCCGTCCGTGGCGGACATCGGTTACACCTGGCTCTCCGCCTCCGCGCAGGGAACCGGCGTCAACCGCGAGAGCAAGTATCTGATGCTCTCCCTCGCCTTCGAGACCTGGCAGGTCCACCGCATCACCCTCAAGGCCGATATACGGAACGTACGCTCCCGGGCCGCCATCGAAGCCCTCGGCGCACACCTCGACGGTGTGCGGCGGGCGGAGAGCCGAGGCGCCGACGACACGGTCCGAGATACCGCGTACTACTCCATCCTGAGTGACGAATGGCCGGTCGTCCGAGAACGGATGCACGCGCGGATGGGCCTGGTCGAGGCCGCGTGAGACGGACACCCTACGTGCGGTAATACGAGGAGCGGTGAACGACCAAAAGGATAAATAGCTAGAAATTACACAGAAAGCACATAGCGTCAAAAACGGTATTTTAATTACTTAATGGAACAAAAGGCCCGCCCGAAATTTCGGGCGGGCCCGGTGTTCGTCCGATGTCGCACGCGAATCGCGGCTCGCGTGGTCAGCGGGTCGAACGGAGATCGCGGGTGAGGGGAGGGTGTTCGTCCACCGGCACAACCGGTACGGCTGCCGGACGGATCCACCGGGACCCGGGGTCACTCCTCGTCGGACTCGACCTCGTAGATGTAGCGCCACTTGCCGCACAGCGTCTTCTTGGCGTGGTGCCTGTCCCAGTAGCAGACCCTGACCTGCAGGTTGTCGATCTCGTCCGCGACGTAGTGGAAGCGCTGGTAGCCGCTGGTGCCGCACTTGCGGGCCCAGGTGTAGTCCTCGTCGCCGTCGTGGGTCTCGAATTTGAACTGGACGTAGCCGCAGAGCCGGCCCGGCGAGTACTTGTCGTAGAGCCTGCCCTGGACGTGGAGGCGGTCGTCCTCGTCGAGTGACACGGTGCCCCTGGCAGCGGCGCGGGAGTCGTCGTAGTACTTGGAGTAGTAGTAGCCCCAGGGCTCCTCGTCGTACCCGCTCGAGGCGGTGAGGGTGGCGGCGGAGGCGGGAGTGGCGAGGGCGGGGACACCGATCGCGATGACGGCGGTGGCGGCGGCGAGACCGAGAAGTTTGGTGATCGAGCGGCGCATGGTGGTTCTCTCCTTGAGGGGTGCGGCTCCCGGCTTCCGAAGGAGCCATGGCTCATTGATAGGCCCGGGTGCCTGCATCACACTTACCGCGCCTTTATCCACGCCTGCAATCCACTGACATGTCGGGCATGGCCGCCCCCGTATGGGGCCATGCCCGACGACACCAGCATTGGGGGCACGGCTCAACAGCCGATTGACGTGCAATCAACGTCTCGGCGAACAAGCAAGCCTCTACCTACGGGGTAAGCAAGGGAGGATCTATCATTTGGCCATAAAACTTCCCATTGGGCGGAGATTCAAGAAATGGCTGTTCAGGGCAGCGAAGACGGACTGCGGTTCGCGGTGCTCGGTCCTGTCCAGGCATGGCGCGACGGTTCCGAGCTCGATCTGGGCACCCCGCTGCAACGTTCAATCCTGGCGATGCTCCTGCTGAGGGAGGGCCGGGCGGTCACGCCGGCCGAGATGATCGACGCGATCTGGGGGGAGGACGCCCCGCCCCGCGCGCTCGGCGCCCTGCGTACCTACGTCTCCCGGCTGCGCGCCGTACTGGAGCCCGGCAGGTCGCCGCGCACCCGTCCCGAGCTGCTCACCTCCGTGGGCAGGGGGTACGCGCTGCGGCTGAACGGCGGCTCCCTCGACCTGCTTGTCTTCGAGCGCGGCCTTCAGGAGGCGGAGACCGCGCGCCGCGAGGGCGATCTGGCCCGGGCCGCGGAAAGCCTGCGCGCGAGCCTGGCGCTCCACACCGGCGAGCCGCTCGCCGGGGCCGTCGGCCCGTACGCCGAACACCAGCGCGGGCGGCTCTCCGAGCGCCGGATGAGCGTGATCGAGGTCCTGATGGACCTGGACCTGGAGCTGGGCAGGCACGCCGACGTCCTGTCCGAGCTGATCGCGCTGACCGGCGACCACCCGCTGCGCGAGCGGCTCCGAGCCCAGCTGATGCTGGCCTACTACCGGTGCGGGCGCAGGGCGGAGGCGCTGGCGGCCTTCGCCGACACCCGCGCCACGCTGATCGAGGAGCTGGGCATCGAGCCGGGCTCCGACCTGACGAGCATGCACCAGCGCATCCTCACCGGCGACCCGGCCCTCACGCCGGCCCCGGTCGGCCCACCGTCGCGGCCCGCGCCCGCCGCGCCCGCCGGGGTCGGCAGGGCCGCCGAGGCCGCGGAGACGGCCGCGCGGGAGGGCTCCGAGGCGAAACCGCCCCCGGAGGCGGACCCGGAGGCCGCGAGGGCGCCGGAGGCGCGGGCGACGGCGACGAGCCCGGAGCTGCCGCGACCGGCGCAGCTTCCCGCCGCCGTGAACGACTTCACCGGCCGCCGCCAGATCATCGCGCGGCTGCGCACGCTGCTGTCGGCCCAGGACGGCTCCGAGGGCGTGCCGGTGGCGGCCATCTCCGGTATCGGCGGCGTGGGCAAGACGGCCCTGGCCGTACACGTCGCCCATGCCATGCACGACCTGTTCCCCGACGGCCAGCTCTACGCCGACCTGCGCGGGTACGGCGAGGAACCGACCGCGCCCGAGTCGGCGCTGGCGGCCTTCCTGCGCGGTCTCGGCCTGCCCGCCGACGCCATCCCCGACGGCCTGGCCGAGCGGTCGGCGCTGTTCCGCTCGCTCCTGGCCGACCGGCGGATGCTCGTGCTGCTGGACAACGCCCGCGACGCCGCCCAGGTGAGCCAGCTGCTCCCCGGCTCGGCCGGGTGCGCGGCGATCGTGACCAGCCGGGGCAAGCTCGCCGACCTGGCCTCGGCCAGGCTGATCGACCTGGACGTGATGGAGCCGGACGAGGCCCTCGTGCTGTTCGGCATCGTCGCCGGAGTGGAGAGGGTGGAGGCCGAGCGCGCCGCCGCCATGGACGTGGTCGCCGCCTGCGGTTTCCTGCCGCTCGCGGTGCGGATCGTGGCGGCGCGCCTGGCCGCCAGGCCGGCCTGGACGGTCGCCTCCCTGGTGCCCCGGCTGGCCGACGAGCGCCGCCGCCTGGACGAGATGCGCGTGGGCAACCTCGCGGTGGAGGCGACCTTCGCCCTCGGGTACGGCCAGCTCAACCCCGCCCAGGCCCGCGCGTTCCGGCTGCTCTCCCTGCCCGGGGGTCCGGACATCTCGATCGGGGCCGCCGCCGCGCTGCTCGCGCTGGACCCGATGGACACCGAGGACGTCCTCGAGTCCCTGGTGGACACCAGCCTGCTCGAAGCCCCCGCTCCCGGCCGTTACCGCTTCCACGACCTGCTCAAGCTCTTCGCCCGCCGTGTCGCGGAACGGACCGAGAACGCGACGGAGGAGAGCTGCGCCGAGGGCGAGACGAAGCGGGGAGAGCGGCGCGGGTCCGGTGTGAGCGTGACCATCGGCGGGGAGGGCGAGGCGGCACTGCGCCGGTTGCTCGACTTCTACCTGGCGTCCGCGCGCTCGGCGCACCGCCTCGCCTACGAGGGCAGCACGATGGCCGACCGGCTGGGAGTCACCGGGACCGGTCACACCTTCGCCTCCGCCGACGAGGCGGTGGCCTGGCTCTCGGTGGAGGCGGAGTCGCTGTTCGCGTCGATCGCCCAGGTGACCTGCGCGGACAAGGCCGACGAGCTGCTGCCGGGAGCCGACCTGCTGCTCGCCATGGAGCCGCTGCTGGAGTCGGGGAGCCACGTCCGCGAGTTCGAGAGCCGGACGCGGGAGATGCTGGCCGTCGCGCGGCGGATCGGCGCCGTCTCCAGCGAGCTGCGCTGCCGCTACGTGCTCGGGCGGGTGCTGTTCGGCGCCAACCGGCTGGCCGAGGCGGAGGAGGAGTTCCGTACGTCGCTGGAGCTGTCGGCCGGAGGCGACCGCATCGTCACCGGCGAGGTGCTCAACGCGCTGGCCGTCGTGGCCGGGCGGCGGCGCCGCCACGAGGAGGCCCTGGCCTGGTTCGGCGCGGCGCGCGAGGCGTTCAGGGAGGTCGGGGCGCGGGGCGGGGAGGCCCTGACGCTCAGCTACTCCGCCCGCGACCACCTGTTCCTGGAGCAGCCGAAGGAGGCGATCGCCGCCGCCGAGCAGGGGCTGGCCCTGTTCATCGAGATGGGCTCCAGCGCGGGAACCGCCAGGGCCCGCTACCACCTGGGGATGATCCTGTCGCGGGTCGGCCGGTTGAACGAGGCGGTCCACCACCACGCCGAGTGCCTCGCCTTCTTCAGGGCGAGCAGGCAGCGGGTCTGGGAGCAGCGGGTCTGCTCCCGGCTGGCCGAGACGTTCATCAACGCGGGACGCTTCACGGACGCGGCCCGTCACGCGGAACAGGCTCTCACCGTGAGCCGGGAGATCAGCCACCCGTACGGCGAGGCGCAGGCGCTGTGGGTGTTAGGCAAGGCGCTCAACGGTCTCGGCAGGGTCGGGCGTGGCAGGGACTGCCTCGAGCGTGCCCACGACCTGTTCGGCAGGCTCGGAGCGCCCGAGGCCGAGGATCTGCGTCTTCTGCTGGAGCGCGACCAGGTCGACAGCTGATCCCAGGCCGTCGTACAGGTCGTCGTCGAGACGCGTCATCCAGACGTGGTTGATCACCGGCGTTCCCCTCGAAGTCGGGCCCCGTGGCTCGGGATGGGTGTGGAGGTCCGGCCGGCCGTCTGACCCGGGCGACGCGTAGGGGGCCCGGTCATCCGGTGCGTCGCCCGCGGGTCGGCCGCCTCACTGTGACGGCCGGCCGGACGTGGCACGGACCCTTCACCCCCCGGGTCCGTGCCCCACGACCAGAGCTTCTCCCGCGGCGTTTGCCATCCGATTGACAAGCGATAGCGGCGATATCCACAGCCTGTGGACGATCACCCTGTGGATATGTGGAAAAACCCTTCCGCGATCAGCGGGCGGAGGGCGGCGGGAGCCTTCGTCCGCAGGTCATCGTGGTCCTCACCGGTCAGCTCCGCAATCGCGGCGAGCAGCGGGTCCAGTGGATAATCGCCGTCGCAGACCCCCGCGAGGGCGGCTTCCACGGTCCCGACCGCCGCGCTGCGGCGCAGCCCCCCGGTCTGCCGCAGCACGATGCGCGCCGGGTCCTCGGCGCCCGGCGGGCCGACCCGCTCCTCCAGCACCCCCTCGGCCACCACGAGCCTGGAGCCGAGCAGCTCGGCGTCGGTCAGCCGGTGCGCCGTGGTGATCGAGCCGAGCACCTCGTCCACGTATCCGCCGACCGGCAGCTCCACCGGCCGCCCGTACTCCTCCACCCGCACGACGGGGTCGAGGCTCCCGGAGTCGTTCAGCGTGATCCAGCCGAAGCCGATCCCGGTGACGTTCGCCGCCTCGAACCAGCCGAGCCAGTCGTCGTAGAGCTCGCGGTGGCGCGGGGTGCCCTGCTCGGCGGCGTCCCGCAGCCACAGCTCGACGTACTCGGCGGGATCCTGGACGTCGCGCTGCACCACCCAGCCGTCGCAGCCGGTCCCGGCGAGCCAGCCGCCCACCCGGTCGCGCCAGTCCTCGCCGCCGACGTGCAGCCAGTTGGCCAGCAGGTGGCAGGTGCCGCCGGGCGCGAGGTGACGGGGCGCCCGGCGTACGAGGTCACGGCAGAAGTCGTCGGCGTGGAAGCCCGACTCGCGGTAGGTGAACCGGCCGGCCGGGGAGATCACGAACGGCGGGTTGGCGACGATCAGGTCGAAGCGGTCGTCCTCGACGGGATCGAACAGCGAGCCCAGCCGGGCGTCGACGCCGGTGATCCCGGACAGCGCCCAGCTGAGACGGGACAGCTCCAGGGCGCGCGGGTTGACGTCGGTGGCCGTGATCTCCTCGGCCCTGCCGGCCAGGTGGAGGACCTGCACCCCGCACCCGGTACCGATGTCCAGGGCACGCCCGACGGGGCGACGGGAGGCCAGCTGGGCCAGGTTCGCCGAGGCGCCGCCCGCGCCGACGACGTGGTCCGGGCGCAGGGCCGGGTCACCCGGCCTGACCTTGCGGTCGGAGACGACATAGCCAACGGATCCACCGGCGCCGTCGGTCTCCCAGGGCTGCAGGTGGACCGTGGAGGTGATCCGGCCGCCCTCGACGGTCACCAGGCCCGCGGCGGCCAGTTCCTCCACGGGAAGGCCCGCCGGCACCCCGCGCGCCTCCACGGGAGCGCCGAGCCACCACAGCCGGATCAGGGCCGCGAGCGGGTCGCCCTCCGCGGTGGCGCGCAGCGCGGGGACCGTCTCCTCACGGGAGAGCGCGGCGGCGGCGACGTCGCCGAGGCGCTCGCGGACGCCGTCGATGGTGTAGCCGGTGTCGAGCAGGAGTCCCCTGAGCCGGCCGAGCAGATCGTTCACCGGGCAATCCTCGCACCGGGCACGTCCGGATGCTCCCGGTGATGAGACTGTTACCCATCGGGGTAAGCGTTCTGCAAGCGGACTTCAAGTGGAAAGCGGTACTTCTTGGTAGCCGCACCACCCGCTCCAAAGGATCCATGATGCTGATCCCCTGTTTCGCCTGCGAGTCCCGTTTTCATCCTGACGAATATTTCCGCGCTTGCCACGACTACCACCGTGGCAAGGATCTGGTCGCATGGACCTGCCCGCGGTGCGGCAACCAGGATGAGTTACGGGTCTTCCCGGGGGAGCTGGGATTCGGCTACGCCCTGCGCGGCAGGTTCGACGTCTCCGACCGGGTGCGGGTGCCCGGCCTGCGGCGCCGGCGTCAGGACCTGCGGTTGGACATCTCGCTGGACGAGGACGTCTGGCGGGTGGCGACGCGGACCCGCCAGCTGGTGGGAGCACACTGAGACCGCTCCGGCCCGGAAAAGCCCCCGTGATCCGGGCCGGAGTATCGGTGACACCCGCCGGACAGGCGGCGGTCGGACGGGGACGACGGCGGGCGAGCGGCGGTCTCAGGAGGTCTGCTGGGGGGCCTGCTGCCGCAGGCTCTGCCAGGCCGCCTCGCGGAGGCCGCCGATCTCCTCGGGGGTGGGCTGGTGCGCGCCGGCGAACCACAGGCGGCACATCTCGGTGGCCGGTCCCAGCCAGAGCACGTAGCACATCGTCGGGTGGACGGGCTGGAGCAGGCCGTCCTTCATGTGCGGGCGCCACCAGTCGGAGACCTTCCTGAAGAACGCCCTGCGCGACTCCGAAACCTCTGTGCCGCCCGGCTCGTCGCGCCTGGGCGGCCGCTCGCTGATCAGCAGGTGGGCACGTTCGCGGTGCTCACCGCACCAGGACATGTGCAGCGCGACGATGGCCTCGATGCCGCCCCGCGCGCTCTCGTGGCGCTGGAGCTCGGCGAGGAACGCGTCCTGGTACATGCGCAGGGTCTCGGCGTACAGGACGCCGAAGACGTGTTCCTTGCTGGCGAAGTGGTGGTAGAAACTGCCGACGCTGACGCCGCTCTCCTCACGGAGGCTGGCCAGCGTGGTGGCCGAGACCCCGTCCTGGCTGAATCGGCGCAGGGCACCCTCGACGATCCTGGTGCGGCCGTCGCGTCCGCTCTTGGCAGTCTTCACGGATCCCATGGTGGAGCAACAGAACCTTGTTCCGCAAACTGCTCGGGAAACAGCTTGGACCACGTCGATCGTACCGCCTTGATCCGGGAGCCCGTATCGCCACCCCGGATGACCGGTCCGCCCGGTACGGCGGCGCCGCCCTCCGGGCTCCCGGCCCGGAGCCTCCCCCCGGTACGCCCCCGGTGAGACCGCTCGGCGAGCTCGGGCGGGGCCGCGCGGGAACCGGCCCGGACGGCGCTAGCGGAGAATCCTCGCGGTCACCTCGACCGTGCCGGAGGAGACGCGCATGGTCGCCTCCGGCCACGTCCTGCGGACCATGGCCAGGACCGTGCGGTTGTCCCCGAGCACGTCCATCCCCACGGTCCTGGCCCCCCTGGCCTCCGCGCGGCGCATCAGCGTGCGGACGAGCCG
Source organism: Streptosporangium sp. LJ11 (assembly GCF_051918945.1). NCBI lineage: Bacteria > Bacillati > Actinomycetota > Actinomycetes > Streptosporangiales > Streptosporangiaceae > Streptosporangium > Streptosporangium sp. LJ11. The sequence continues at coordinate 51,537 of NZ_JBPXMB010000030.1, read as the reverse complement.
GGAGCCCAGCCCCATTCCCTGCCACTCGTCGCCCACCACCACGGCGATCTCGACGTCGGCCTCCTCACCTCGGTAGCTCATCGCGTGCCCGACGAGAAGGTTCCCGTGCACGGCGAGCAGGGCGTCGCGCCGCTCGTCCACCGTGAGCAGCGTTCTGACGAAGCTCGCGCTCGGACGGCCCATCCCGGTGAAGAACCTCCGCGCCTGGGTGCGGGGTGACAGTCCCCCGAGGAAGCGGCGGATCCCCTCCTCGTCGTCCGGTCGCGCGGGCCGGATGTCGACGGCCCCTCCGGGCACGGTCGCGACGTCCCCCGGCCTGGCCGCGACGTCCCCGGACGTCCGCGTGAGGTCCCCGTACACGGCAGAGGTGTCCGCGCACGCGGCCGGGGCGCCTCCGGGCGCCTGGACACCACCCGGCGACACCACCTGAGTTCGCATCATGGACTCAGAGTCTCGTGAGACAGCTGAGTATGTCAACTAGACTTAGGTGAACGTTGGAGGTGCTGCGATGGCGACTTACGATTCGCACATGAACGAGGCGGCTCCCGGCAACCTGCCCCTGCGATTGGACAACTGCTCCATCGAACGCGCCCTGGGCGTCGTCGGCGAGAAGTGGACGTTCCTGGTGCTGCGCGAGGCGTTCGGCGGCGTGCGGCGCTTCGCCGACATGCAGACCGCCACGGGTGCGCCCCGGCAGGTGCTCAGCGCCCGGCTGACCCGGCTGGTGGAGGAGGGACTGCTGCGCAAGGTCCCCTACCGCGAGCCCGGCCAGCGGCAGCGCGACGAATACCGGCTGACCCAGATGGGCCTCGACCTCTATCCGACCCTGGTGGCCCTGATGCAGTGGGGCGACCGGTATCTCAGCGACCACGAGGGACCGCCGGTGCTCATCACCCACCGCGGCTGCGGCGCCACGGTCGAGCAGCACTTCCGCTGCGCGGAAGGGCACGAGGTCGCCGGCCCGAGAGAGGTCACCCCGCTGCCCGGCCCCGGAGCGCGCCTTCGCCCTACGGCCTCCGCGTCTCCGGGCTCTCCGTCCCTCGCGTCTCCAGCCTCAGCAGGCAGTGCCTGAGGCTGAGCACCGAGACCAGCGCCACGCCGCCGAGCAGCACCGCGACGGCGGAGGTGCGTACGAGAAGGTAGGTCTCCAGGGTCTGGCTGAGCAGCAGCCAGAGGCTCAGCGCCCCGTTCAGCAGTTGCGCGCAGCCCCACAGCACCGACTGCGACACGAAGAAGCGACGCATCCGCGGGTGCTCCATCACCTGGTCGGGCAGCGGCACGAGATCGGCCACCACCCGCCGGATCAGCGGCCTCTGCAGCGGCGCGGTGAGCAGGAAGCCCATGCTCACGCAGAACACCCCGAGGCAGGGCTGCAGGAAGAACACGATGGGGTTGCCCGTCGCCACCGTCAGCACCACCCTGACGGTGATCGTGCCCGCCGCCAGCAGCAGCGTGCCGGGCGCCTCGCCGCCCCTGACCAGCCGCCAGGCGACGCCGCCGTAGACCCAGGCCGCCGCCACCGCCAGCGCGACGTTCGCGTCGGTGAAGACCAGCGCGACGTAGAAGACGAGAACGGGAAGGATCATGCTCTCGAACACCCTGGGGGCGGCGTGCCGCAGCAGGGTCCCGATACGGGGGAGTACGAGCGGAGCCGGGGGGGCGGGCATGAGCACAGTCATCAGGGGCGGGCTCCGGAGGTGGTGGAACATCCCGGGGGAAATCTCACCCGACCGTACGCGATGTCCGGAGTGTCCGGCGAGCTTTTCCATGACATCCGAGGATCGGGCGGTCCCGGGCACCTTACTACGCTCAAAGACGCACCCGGCCCCTCCCAAAGGCGCACTCGAAGGACGGGGCGGTGCCCCCGGTGCCTACCCTTGATGACGTGTACCGGTTCCTGCTGACTCCCCGATGGCTGGCCCTCCACGTGGTGGTGCTGCTGGTCATCCCCGCTTTCGTGCTGCTCGGCCAGTGGCAGTTCGGACGCTTCGAGGAGAGGTCCACCAGTAGCGACCAGATCACCGGCAACCTCCACGCCGCCCCCGTCGCGGTGGAGAAGCTCACCTCACCCGGCGGCACCGTCTCCACGCAGGACAAATACCGCACCGTTCTCGCCAAGGGAACATACGACGCGAACGCCCAGCTCCTGGTCCGGCGCCGCGTCCAGGACAGGGCGGTCGGCTTCTACGTGCTGACCCCGCTGGTCACGGCGGACGGCACCGGCGTGCTGGTGAACCGGGGCTGGGTCAAGGCGGGCAGTACCGCCGACGCCCTCCCCGAGGTCCCGGCGCCCTCCTCGGGTGAGGTGACTGTCACCGGTAGGTTACGTCCCACCGAGACCGAGGAGAGCTCGGGCATCCGTGACCGGGCGGGCCTGCCCGCGGGACAGGTCCTGCTGATCAACACCGAGGCGATCGGGCGCCGCCTGCCGTACAAGCTCCTCGGCGGGTACGTCGAGCTGATCGAGCAGTCGCCGGCGGCGGCCGCCGCGCCCGCGCCCGTCCCCACGCCGGACGTCGGCGAGGGAGGCGGCCTCAATCTGGCCTACGGCGTGCAGTGGTGGCTGTTCATCGGCGTCGCGATCGGCGGCTGGGCGCTGCTGATCCGCAGGGAGGCCGCCGACCTCAGGGCTGCGGCCTCGGCACCGGCCGGGCCCGGCGACCCCGCACCCGGTGACCCGGGGCCCGAACCCGGGCCCGGCGAACCCGCCACGCCGGGGAAGCCCTCCGCGTCCGACGAGTCGTCCACGCCCGGCGACCCCGCCGACCTCCGCGCCTAGTTCCTGAGGAGGTTCAGGAGATAGCCGGCGGCCACCAGCAGGCCGTAGGAGAGCAGGCCCAGCCCGATCGCCGCCAGGAAACCCCATCCTCCGCTCAGCCGCCCGCGCGGCGCGGGACGCCGCCCGGCCGCGAACCAGAGCGGGCGGGGTTCGAGCAGCAGGAACAGGAGCGCGCCGACCTGCCCGACGGTGAAGAGCCAGAGCCAGGCCCACCGGTTGCCCAGCCGGGGCGTCGAGCCGAGCATGATCAGGAAGGCGAGTATCCAGCCACCCATCAGCCACGGGCCGCCGACGGGCCCCGGCATGTCGGCGACCCAGACGGGTATCCACCCCGTCCTGTCGAAGCGGTCGCGCTCGATCACCCTGACCTGGCTCCGCCCCAGGTCCTTCCTCAACTCCGCCCACACGTAGGCGGGCGAGCCCTCCGCGGGCGGCGACAGCCTGAACTCGCGCCAGAGCAACGGGCCCTGGGCCCATCGGACGTAGTAGATGACGCCGTTCTGCCCGTTCTGCCCGTCCGGTCCGCCGTATCCCCATCCCCTGTACTCGTCGTACTCGACGAAGGAGACGCGGTCGGCCGCGGCCGCGGCGCGGAGCTCGGCCCGCGTCCCCTGCAGGGGCGTGACGCTCAGCGTGAAGACCAGGACCCCGAAGGTCAGGCAGAGCAGGAGAACCGACCGGATGGTGATCCCGACGATCCGCCAGCCACGACGCACCTCGACCGCTTCGGGAGCCATGCCCCCTTTACTACCCGACGATCACGCGTTGACCATCGCCATGCCGAAAAGAAGCGCCACCGCGATCGCGAAACCGCGCGTCCCGTCGAGTTTGGCCGGTGCGGGCAGCGCCTCGTACGGGTCCCGCCACAGGGGTCTCGGCTCCAGCAGGACGTAGAGCAGCGAGCCGCCGGTGAGGAACATCCAGAACCACGCCCAGCGGCTGGCGTAGCGGGGGTTCGGCCGGGCCAGCATGAGCAGCCAGGCCAGGATCTCCGCCGCCACCGCCACCGGGCCGAACGGCCCCCACCACCGCGCGTAGGCGGGCGAGCCCGCCAGGGCCCCGAAGCCCTCGGTGCGCACGATCTCCACGGAGGGGTCGGCGGCGGCGCGCACCTGGGCCAGGAAGGCCTCCTGACGGCGCTCCAGGGCCTCGGGGACCAGCCGGGTGGTCCGGGGATCCCAGACGTCGTCGGGCTGGTCGAAACGGGCCTGGCTCCAGGAGAGCGGCCCGTGGGACCACGTCAGCGTGCCGTAGGCGGGCCAGTTGCGGTCGTAGACGACCTTGGTCACCTCGCCCGCCCGCAGGTCCGCCACGAGCTCCGCGGCGGGCCGCAGGGGAGGCGCCTGGTTGATGTGGACGATGACCGTGGACAGCGCGAGCACGAACAGCAGTGCCACCCGCACGGCGTACGGGATGTCATCCCGTGCCGGAATCACCACTCGCATCCCTGCCCCCATTACGCGAGACCCACCGCTGGATAGGTTAGAGGGCGTGATCCGGCATATCGAGTTCGCGCGGCTGTACAACTTCCGCGACGTGGGCGGCTACCGGACGGACGGCGGGATGGAGGTGCGCTGGCGGCGGCTCTACCGCTCCGCCTCGCTGCACATGCTCGCCGACGACGACCTCGACCGTTTCCACGCGCTCGGCGTACGCACCGTGATCGACCTGCGCCATCCCGACGAGGTGGCGTACCGCGGCCGTGCCCCGGAGGGGCCGAGCTACCACAACCTCCCGGTCGAGCACCGCAGGTGGGACACCGCAGGCGACTACCACCCCGGCGCCGGGGTCGCCAGGTTCTTCGCCGACCGCTACCTGGAGGTGGCCCAGGACGGTCACGCCGAGCTCAGGAGCGCGCTGGAGGTGATCGCCAAGACGGACAACGCGCCCGTGGTGGTTCACTGCGCGGCGGGCAAGGACCGCACGGGGCTGCTGGTCGCCCTGGTCCTGCGGCTGCTGGGGGTGTCCGAGGAGGACGTGATCGCCGACTACGCGCTGACCGGGCTGGCCAGGCCCCAGATGGTCGCGTACTGGGAGAGGGAACATCCGGGCGAGCCCCGGTGGGCGGGGTTCGGACAGGCGCCCGCCGAGGCGATGCGCCTCTTCCTGGGCGAGCTGGGCCCGGTACGGGACTACTGCCTGCGGACCCTGGGCGTGGACGAGAACGTTATGTCCGCTCTTAAGAATCATCTTTTGAAAAATCCTGATATTGAGGCGATCTCTGGGTAGGCGCTCTCGCAGGGCCCGCCATGGGCAGCACCCTCCGGCGGGCCCGCCCCCCGGGGCCGCCTCACCCCCCTCCGGTGGCCCCGGGGCCCGCCCGGCCGCCTGCCGAAGACGTCACGGCGAGCATCCCGGGAGACGTCGCGAAAGATGTCGTGGGAGACGTCGTGGGAGACAGAGATACCAAGCGGAGACCTTGCGGCTTGATGAGTGTTATTCCAGCGGAATACGGTTGACCGTGTGACTACGCCGCTGCTCCCCGACCCCGAGCCCAGGCGGCGGGACTATGTGATCATCTCAGCCGACGACCACCTGATCGAGCCGCCCGACATGTTCGACGACCGGCTCCCGGAGAAATACGCCGACAAGGCGCCCAAGGTGGTCGAGACCGACTCCGGTCACCAGGTCTGGCGTTACGGCGGGGCCACCTACCCCTGTGCCGGGCTCGACGTGGGCGCCGGCCTGCCCCGCGAGCAGTGGACGCTCGACCCGGTGCGGTTCGAGCACATGCGTCCCGGATGCCACGACGTCGAGGCCCGGATCGAGGACATGGACCGCGCCGGCGTCTGGGCCGCGCTCTGCTTCCCCGGCATGCTGGCCGGGCAGTCGGGCATGGTCTTCGCCAAGACCCGCGACCAGGAGCTGGGCCTGGCGGTGCTGCGCGCGTGGAACGACTGGCACGTGGAGGTCTGGGCGGGCACCTACCCGGAGCGGATCATCGCCCTGCAGCTGCCCTGGCTGACCGACCCCGAGGTGGCCGCCAAGGAGATCCGTGACAACGCGGCGCGCGGCTTCAAGGCGGTGCTCTTCCCCGAGTTCCCCACCCGGCTGCGCCTGCCGTCCATCCACAGCGACCACTGGGACCCGTTCTTCCAGGCGTGCGAGGAGACCGGCACCGTCGTCTGCCTGCACGCCGGTGCCGGTTCCTGGGCCCCGGTCCCGTCTCCGGACACCCCGATCGAGGCGATCACCACCTTGATGCCGGCGAGCGCCATGTTCGCCTGTGCCGACTGGCTCTGGTCGGGCATCCCACTGCGCTTCCCCGCGCTGCGGATCCTGATCGTGGAGGGCGGCGTGGGCTGGCTGCCGATGCTGGCCGAGCGGGCCGACTACGCGCTCGACCACCCGGTGGCGGGGGAGGCCTCGTGGGAGGGCGGCCTGAAGCCCAGCGAGGTGCTGCGGAGAAACTTCTTCTTCGGCACGCTCAACGACCACGCCCTCTCCGGGGTGCGGCTCGCCGTCGGGCTGGAGCACGTGCTTCTGGAGAGCGGCTACCCGCACTCCGACTCCACCTGGCCCGACACCCAGCAGGCCGTCGCGACGAACCTGGGCAGCCTGCCGCCCGCCGACATCGCCCGGGTGGCCTACGGCAACGCCGCCCGCCTGTTCGGCCACCCGCTGCCCTCGCGCGCCTGGCTCAGGATGGAACAGATCTGACCGTTCGCGCGTCCGGCTCAGGAGGGGGCCGAGGCGGACTCGCTCGAACTCCCCGCCGGGGACGGAGTAACCTCGACCCGCTCGCGCCCTCGGCTCAGGGCTGAACGGACCTGACCCGCTCGCGCTCCCAGTCGACGTAACGCCCGCCCTCGCCGAGCAGGGAGCCCATCAGCCAGAGGAACACGCCGAAGTCGTCGGCCACCCCGAGAAGAAGCAGGAAGTCGGGGACGACGTCGATCGGCGAGATGATGTAGAGCACGCCGAGCCCCATCATCGCCAGCTTGCCCTTGCCCATGCCGGAATACTCCCCGCGCATGACCGCGCCGACCATCCTGGGGAGGGCGCGCAGACGAGCGCCGAGACCGGGCGAGCCCGGCTTCGTCACGTCCTTGTACGTCCGCCACGCCTGCGCCGCGCGCGCCGCCTTCGCCATGGAATCCTCCTCGGAACCACGTTCGCCTGGCGGCGTACTACCCCACCGCCTCACGATATAACGCGTGACTTCCGGACAGGGTTCCCGAAAGCCACACCGGAGCGGCGTGCGGCGCTAGCGCATCGCCGCGTGCCGGAAGGGGCGTTCCTCCTCGATCTGGGCGGCCACCCGGATGAGCAGGTCCTCCCGCCCCGCGGCGGCGACCAGCTGCACTCCCACCGGCAGCCCGTCCGCGGTGTGGTGCAGCGGCAGGGAGATCGCGGGTTGCCCGGTGGCGTTGACGGGCGAGGTGAACGCCACCGCCCGGTTGGTGCGGCCCCGCGAGGTGCTGACGTCGTCGGGAGGCAGCCAGCCGAGCGGGAAGGGCGCCACCCCCAGGGACGGCATGAGCAGCAGGTCGTGCGACTCCCACCAGTCGGCCATCCGCCGCCTGAACCCGTCGATCCAGTCGCGCGAGGTCACGTAGCCGACCGCGCCGAGCTCACGGCCCGCCTTCGCCAGGATGCGGTTGCGCGTCTCCAGCTCGCCCGGCTCGACGGGCCTGCCACGCCAGCGCCCGATGTCCTCCACGTCGGCGGCCACGTGGGCGGCGACGATCGTGCCGAAGTGCGAGGCGAAGCCGTCCTCGGCGAGCGCGGAAGGCCCTCCGGGCTCGACGTCGTGACCCAGCGCCTCCAGCAGCCCGGCGGCCCCGGTGACCGCGGCCACCAGGTCCGGGTCGGACGGGACGCCCCCGCCAGGGTGCTCGGTGAGGAAACCGATCCGCAGCCGCCCGGGGTCCGCCCCGACCTCCTCGGCGAGCGGGCGCCTCCAGGCGGGCGCGCCGTACGGGTCGCCCGGCATCGTCCCGGCGACCACGTCGAGGGTCGCCGCGCTGTCCCTGACCGTACGGCAGAGCAGGCCCGCGGCCGAGAAGCCCGCCCAGGGCTCGCCTCCGGAGGGGCCGGAGCTGACCCTGCCCCTGCCGGGCTTCAGCCCGACCAGCCCGCACATGCTCGCCGGGATCCGGATCGACCCGCCGCCGTCGCTGGCCGAGGCCACCGCGACCATGCCCGCCGCCACCGCCGCCGCCGACCCGCCGCTCGATCCTCCACTGCTGTAGCGGAGGTCGTACGGGTTGCGGGTGGGACCGCACGTCACCGGTTCTGTGGTGATCGCGGTGCCGAACTCCGGGGTGTTGGTCCGGCCCAGGATCGTGAACCCCGCCCGGCGCAGCTTGGTCACCGCGTAGCCGTCGCGCTCGGCGAAGATCCCCTCGAGGGTGCGCGACCCCGCGCGGTACGGCTCCCCCGCCATGCTCCAGCCCAGGTCCTTCAACAGCGTCGGCACGCCCGCGAAGGGCGCCTCGGGGTCGGCCTCGCCCGCCTCCGCCAGTGCCCGCTCGAACCGGCGGTGGACGACCGCGTTGATCGCGCCGTCGCACGCCTCGATCCGCGCGATCGCCGCCTCGGCGAGCTCCCTCGAGGAGATCTCTCCCTTTTTCACGGCCTGCGCCTGTCCGAGCGCGTCGAGCTTCAACAGGTCGTGCAAGGGTCACTCCTCGACGGGGGCCAGTTCTCGTACGGCCTGGGCGATCGGGATCCCGCCCCCGGGGATGGGGGCGAGGACCGGCGTGTTCAGGCCGTTGCGCACATACTCCCGGATCCTGGCCCGGCACGTGGCGGCGTCGCCGTGCACGATGAGCTCGTCCACGACCTCGTCGGGGATGGCCTTGAGCGCCGCCTGCCGGTCTCCGGCCGCCCAGGCCTCGTGCATCGGCCGCAGCACCTCGCCACGTCCCAGCCAGTCGTGGAAGGCGGCGTAGACCGGGACGGTCAGGTAGCCCGCGAGCATCCGGCGGCCGAGTTCGCGAACCTTCTCCGCGTCCTCGCTGACGCACACGAACAGCCGGGCGATCAGCTCGGTCTCCTCGCCGACCTCGGCCCTGACCTTCCGCACGTCCAACGGCGAGAGCCAGTTGGTGATCGCGCCGTCGGCCTCCTCGGCGGCCAGGCGCAGCATGCGGGGACGCAGCGCGGCGAGCACGATCTTCGGCGGGATCTTGGGGGCTCGCTCCAGCTTGAAGCCCTTGACCTCGAACGTCTCGTAGCGCTCGCTGACCTTCTCGCCCGCCAGGGCCTTGCGCAGGAAGCGCAGGGTGTCTCTGGTCCTGGCGAACGGCTTGACGAACTCCCCTGCGTTCCAGCGTTCCACGATGGCCGGGGAGGAGGCCCCGATGCCCAGGACGAAGCGCTCGGGGGCGAGGTCGGCGAGCGTGGCGGCGGACATGGCGAGCAGGCCGGGACCCCGGGTGGAGACCGGGACGATCGCGCTGCCGAGCCGCAGCTCCGGGGCCCATTCCGAGGCCATCGCCAGGGGTACGAAGCCGTCGACGCCGTTGACCTCGGCGGACCAGGCGTCGGTGTAGCCGAGTCCGGGGAGCTCGGCGATCAGATCCCTGGAAGCGGCCAGCGAACGGTCGTAGAGGGGGATCGTCATACCCCAGCGTGGGCCCGTGGTCATGTGCCGCCTCCGTGTCGGTGCTCGCCGCCGGGGACCTTTCCCCAGAACGATGTTCTGATGTAGCTTGCCGCACCCGCTCGGGGCGCCGTCAATAGCTTGACCGTACCAACCGGACGGTATGTAAGAAAAGAATGATCTCCACCGACCGGCCGCTTACCGCCTCATCACTTTCCGTATGATGTTAGAAACTTTACGTGACGAAGCATCGGCGGAGGAACCAACGACGGGGCCCGCTCGGCGTGGCGGTCCTCGCGACCTGCATGGCGGCCCCCGTTCTGGCCGGAACACATCCCCTCGCGGCGGAAGGCGGCTCTGGGCCGCCCCCACCCCGCGGAGGCTCACACGCGGCCCTGAGCCTGGTCTCCGGCCGATCGGCGCTCCCTGAGCCCGAGCCGTCATCCCCGGCTCCCCTGCCCCCGGCGCCGGAACACCGGCCGAAGCCGGACACCGGCCACTCGGCCGCGCTGAAACCCGAACCGGACCATCCGACCGTGCCCCCGCCGGGGGTGGACGACCGGAAGATCCCGTGGTGGCACTGGTGGAACTGGTGGAAGCCCACATCGGACCATCCGGCGGACCTCCCGGCCAGACCGAAAACGGAGCCGAAGCCGGAACCGAAGCCCGAGCCGAAGCCCGAGCCGGAACCGAAGCCTGCGCCCGAGCCTGAGCGGCCGACGCCCACCGTGTCAGCTCATCCCGTCCCTCCCGTCCCTCCCGCCCCGGAGCCTTCCGTACCCCCCAGGCCCCGCGCCCCCGCGCCCCCACCCCTTCCCGTTCCCGTCCCCGAAGTCGTCGCCACGCCGACGCCGACACCGACACCGAGCCGCACTCCCCGGCCCAAGGCGACGCCCTCCAGCGCGCCCCCTCTCCTGCGGCAGCGACTGGTGCTCGATCGCTACGCCGAGCGGCGCAAGGGCACCGACAGAAAGCTGGTCCTCCTGGTGATGTTCACCGGCGTGATCTCGGTCGCCGCGGTCACCGCCCTCAACCGCAGAGGCCGCGGATGATCCGGGCGGCGATGATCCGGTCGGCACGGACGGCGAAGCCCGCCGGTGGGACATCCACCGGCGGGCTTCCGGGCCGCCGTGCGCGCCGGGCCAAGGCCCGATCGCCGATGAGGGCTACGGCTGGGCGGGGAAGTGGCCGTCGATCTGGTCGTACTGCCGCTGCGCGGCCCGGAACGCTTCGGGCTCGACGGCGCCGAGCCCGCTGAACGGGTGGCTGATCAGGATGATGAAGCACACGCCGATGACGACCACGCCCACCCGGACCAGGTCGGCGATGATCGACGAGGTCGTGGGCCGTGCCCCGGTCGTCCAGGGCAGCGCGATCACCAGCAGCCCGGAGATGATCAACAAGATCACGAAGGTGCTCTCCAGGCCGGTGCTCGCGTCGTCGTTCCGCACGATGCGGGCATGGAAGACCTCGGAGATCCGGTCGAGCGTGGCCTGCTGGAGGTTCTTGCTGTCGTCGCCGACCGGACGGAGCCTGAGCACCGTGGCCCGCATGTCCGCGAGGGTCTGGCCGGGCAGCGGGGACATCTCGCGCCCGGCCATGAGCGGCCAGTCGAGGTCGATGGTCTGCGCGGTGTACTGCCGGATCTGGGACCGGACGGGTGCCGCCTCGGGGATGGGCGCCACCGACCAGTACATCTCGGTGAGACTCTCGGCCTCGGCCTGGACGTCGGCCCCCGACACCGACAACCCGTCCCGGCACAGCACCGCGGCATAGGCCAGCACCAGCAGGTAGACGGCGAGGGCGAGATTGGCGGAGAAGTCGACGGCCGACGAGCCGTGGTCACCGTCCTCCCGCCCCTTCCTCCTGAGGACGCGGAACGCGATCAGCACGATCGCGACGGACACCACCACCAGCACGGCTACCCAGCCCATGGGACTCCCTTGAATCCGTCATCGAATCAGCTACTCAGGGTAATCAGATCGATACGGTTGTTCATGGGGTTCCGCCGGGATTCACTCGCGAAGTTCGTGAACCCCCGCGATGAAGTCACGGGCGACCCCGCGCAGGCCGGGCAGGTGTGAGAGCCCCACCAGGCGGTCCACCAGCGGCACGGTGAGGTCGATGAACCGGTGTGTCCTCCGGCATCCCTCCGATTCGTCGTGCACCCAGAACAGGACGACGCCCATCGACATCAGCCAGAGCAGCTCGGGCAGCTCGGCCCGCAGCTCGCTGTCCATGCGGTCGGAGGACCCCTCCACGACCCGCCGGTAGATCGCGATCGACGCCTCCCTGGAGGGCGAGGACTCGGCGCTGAACGGGTTGAGCGGGTTGTTCGGCTCGGCCGCGTGCTTGAAGAACTTCACCGCGAACTCGTGGTACGGCTCGGAGACCCGCACCCATTCCCGCAACACCCCCGCCAGCCGCGCGGCGAACCGGTGCTCGGTGGCCAGCAGTTTCTCGCACGCCGCCTCGTGCTCGGTCTGGGCCCGGTCGTAGTACGCCTGGACCAGGATCTCCTTCGAGGCGAAGTAGTAGTAGGCGTTGCCCACCGACACCCCGGCCTCGGCGGCGATGGCCCGCATGGTGGTCGCCTCGTACCCCCGCTCGCGAAAAAGCCGCAGGGCCGTCTCCACGATGGCCTCACGGGTCTTGTCCGATCCACGGGTTCTCGGGGGCGGCTCGGTCATGGGGTGCTCGTCACCTGTCAATCGGAGCTGGGAGAACGGGCTCATCTGGTCTTTCTCCACTGGACGAACCCTAGATCATCCGTCCCGCACCACCGGGGATGAGCCTCAGTGAACGACCCTAAGCGCGCCACATTGCCCTCGCCACTCATATCCGTGATTGCTCCGCCGCTCTCGATGCCGCCCCGCCCCGCGTCACCCGTCGAGGACGTGACGATGGTGCCGTAAGCGGCAAATACCGACATGTCGCCTATCTCTGGAACTGCCGTCTCAGCAGGTCATCAGGCCGCCCGATCATTCCCACTACCGGGCAAAAATCACTCTTCGTGAGGGATCATCCGGGTTCGGGGGTGGGATTGATCCTTTTGGCGGAAGGGCTCCCACGACAAGGGATACATAAATGGGGACATGTCCCTGTAGACAGCGGGCTGCCCGGTTTACCGCCGGAGCACTGCTCGCTCTGCAGCTATCTTTCATCGCGTCGGCTCCGCACCACAGCGCGACCGCGGAAAGCGGTAACGCGTCGGCCGGTGCCGCGATCGTGAGCCGGCCCGTCGCGGCCGGCCCGGCGGAAGGACGCCGGTCCACGATCATCGGAGTGTACGACATCGGCACCCTGGAAACCGCCGGGCGCTACATGCGGGAACTGTGTCACCCGGCGGCCGCCCAGCGGGGCCGGGAAACCGCGTTTCCCCTCTGGCCGGAGGACGCCGCTCCCGCGGACACGCCGCCGCGGCCCGCCGAGATCACCGCGACCACCGCGCGAACACGGACCGCCACCCTGCCGAGCGAACACCGTGAACAGGCCGCCACCCAACCGCCCGAGAACACCGCGCGAACACGGACCGCCGCCCTGGCGGGCGCACCCCGCAAGCCCGCGGCCCCCCGGATCCCGCAAACCACCTCTCGGACCCCCGAGAAGACACGGGCGTTCCAGGCCCAGGGAAGCGTGCAGGCCCCTCCGGCCGCCGTCGCCTCAGGGGAGCAGGCTCCCGCCGCCCTCGAAAAGCCGGCCGAGGCCAACCCTCCTCAGGCACAGCAGGCCCGGCACCCCACGCGGCTCCAGCAGACGGACGCCAAGCGGCTCCTGCGGGCGGCGGGCCTGCGCTGGACCTCCTCGGGTAAGTGCGCGAACCGCCAGGGGCGGAACTGCACCTCGCTGGAGGCCGTACGGTCCGCGACCGTCTCCAGCGCCATCGAGCTGAAGCGGCGCAGCGGCTGTCCCCTCGTCGTCACCGGCGGCACCGAGGTGGGCCACGCCCCCGGGCCCTACAGCCACTACGCGGGCTACAAGCTGGACATAAAGCCCAACGCCTGCATCAACCGCTACATCATGAAGAACTATCCGTCGCAGGGGGTACGGGGGGACGGAGCCCGCCTGTACGGCCAGTCGGCGACGTCGGGCCCCCTCTTCGCCCGCGAGGCGGACCACTGGGACATCCTCTTCCGCTGACCCCGTGGATCGCCCGGCCGCGCGAGGGCACGGGCCCTCGATCCACGACCAGGCGAGATCGCCGGCCCGCGGTCCGGGAGCGCACGGGGCCGGCGATCCTCGATCCCACTACCACGCGGGATCGCCGATCCTCGAAGTGCCCGTCCTGGCCTTCTCCCCGCCCGGCGTTCACGCCCCCCGCGACCGCGAGGGCCGTACGGCGGCGTGGCGTCATCGGACACCACGCCGCCGTACGGCCCTGGAGAAACCCCGGAGAACCCCGGAGAAACTACGCGAACTCGGCCGCGACCAGTTCGGCGATCTCCGCCGCGTTCAGGGCCGCGCCCTTGCGGAGGTTGTCACCGCAGACGAACAGGTCGAGGGTGTTGGGGAAGTCGAGCGCCTGGCGGACCCGGCCCACGTAGGTGGGGTCGGTTCCGACGACGTCCGCCGGGGTCGGGAAGACGCCGTTGGCCGGGTCGTCCATGACGACCACGGTCGGAGCGGCCTCAAGGATCCGGTGGGCGTCGGCGACGGTGATCTCGCGCTCGAAGGTCGCGTGCACGGCCAGCGAGTGGGTGGTGATCACCGGGACGCGGACGCAGGTCGCGGAGACCTTCAGGTCGTGGATCCCGAGGATCTTCCGCGACTCGTTGCGGAGCTTGATCTCCTCGGAGGCCCAGCCGCCGTCCTTGAGCGAACCCGCCCACGGCACGACGTTGAACGCCACCGGCGCCGGGAACGGCGACTCCTCGTCCCCGAGCTTGTTCTGCAGGACCTTGCGCACGTCACCGGCGGTCTGCCCGACCGTACGGTCACCCGCCAGGGCCTCGATCTCGTCGTAGAGGCGGGCCGAGCCCGCCACGCCCGCGCCGGAGACCGCCTGGTACGAGGCGACCACCAGCTCGCGCAGGCCGTACTCCTCGTGCAGGGCGCCCATCGCGGCCATCATCGACAGGGTCGTGCAGTTGGGGGTGGAGATGATCCCCAGCGGCCTGGTGCGCGCGTCCTGCGGGTTGACCTCCGGCACGACCAGCGGAACCTCGGGGTTCATCCGGAAGGTGCCCGACTTGTCGATGACGACGGCACCGCGCTCGGCGGCGATCGGCACCCAGGTCGCGGAGACCTCGTCCGGCACGTCGAAGATCGCGATGTCGACGCCGTCGAAGACCTCGGGGGTCAGCTCCTGGACGACGAGGTCCTCGCCGCGGACCCGCAGGACCTTGCCGGCCGAGCGGGCGGACGCGACGAGCTTGATGTCGCCGTAGACGTCCTCACGGTTGGAGATGATGTCGCGCATCACGGTGCCGACGGCACCGGTCGCGCCGATCAGGGCAAGGGTGGGCTTGCGGCTCATCGCCCGCTACCTCCGTAGATCACGGCTTCAACCTGGTCCGCGTCGAGATCGAACGCGCGGTGCGCGGCGCTGACCGCCGTGTCCACCTCGTCCTGCCCGACGATCACCGAGATGCGGATCTCCGAGGTGGAGATCATCTCGATGTTCACCCCCGCGTCGGCGAGGGCGGCGAAGAACGTCGCGGTGACGCCGGGGTGCGAGCGCATGCCCGCCCCGATCAGCGAGATCTTGCCGATCTGGTCGTCGAAGAGCAGCGACTCGAAGCCGATGCGCTCCTGGATCTTCTTCAGCGCGGTGAGCGCGGCCGAGGCGTCACTCGTGGGCAGCGTGAAGGAGATGTCCGTCCGCCCGGTCGTCGCCGCCGACACGTTCTGCACGATCATGTCGATGTTGATCTCGGCGTCGGCGAGTGTTTTGAAGATCGTCGCAGCCTCGCCGACCTTGTCGGGCACCCCGACAACGGTGATCTTGGCCTCGCTCCGGTCGTGCGCGACGCCGGAGATGATCGGCTGCTCCATCTCTGTTCCTTCGCTGTCGGGGTCGGAGACGACCCACGTGCCTTCCTTGGTGCTGAACGAGCTTCTGACGTGGATCGGCAGGCTGAAACGGCGAGCGTACTCGACACAGCGCAGGTGCAGGATCTTCGCACCGCACGCCGCCATCTCCATCATCTCGTCGTACGAGATCTTGGGGATCTTGCGGGCGGCCGGGACGATGCGGGGGTCGGCGGTGAAGACGCCGTCCACGTCGGTGTAGATCTCGCACACGTCGGCGTTCAGGGCGGCGGCGAGCGCGACCGCCGTGGTGTCGGAGCCGCCCCTGCCGAGCGTGGTGATGTCCTTGGTGTCCTGCGAGACGCCCTGGAAACCGGCCACGATCGCGATCTGGCCGCCGTCGAGCGCCCCGCGGATCCGGCCGGGCGTCACGTCGATGATGCGCGCGCGGCCGTGCGAGGAGTCGGTGATCACGCCGGCCTGGGATCCGGTGAACGAGCGCGCCTCCTGACCCAGGTTGGCGATCGCCATCGCCAGCAGCGCCATCGAGATGCGCTCACCCGAGGTGAGCAGCATGTCGAGCTCGCGGCCCGGTGGAAGCGGCGAGACCTGCTGGGCGAGGTCGAGCAGCTCGTCCGTCGTGTCGCCCATGGCCGAAACGATCACCACGACGTCGTTGCCGGCTTTTTTCGTCGCGACGATCCGCTGCGCGACCCGCTTGATGCAGGACGCGTCGGCGACGGACGAACCACCATACTTCTGAACAACGAGCGCCACGAGATGTCTCCGAAGCAATCTAGGGCTGTGGAGCTCACAGTCTACTGGCGCCCTCGCTGAGGCCTTCTGATCAAACCAGTATGTGGACGATCACACCGTTGTGCGCTCCTCGGCGACATCGAGTCGCGTGTGGGCGACGAGCGCCTGAAGTGCCCGCATCGCCGCGCCGGCGTGGTTGCCCCAGGTGTTGAAGTAGGAGTACTGCCACCACCAGAGCGCCTCCAGGGGGCGCCCCGCCCTGTGGTGCCGCAGGCCGTGCAGAAGGTCGGCGGCCACCGCCGTCAAGTCGTCCGACAGGCGGTACGGGGTGACCGCGGTGTCCTTGTAGGGGTCGAAGACCTCGGCGTAGTCGTCGACCGGCCCCAGCCGCTCGGCGAGGGCCGTACGGACGACGTCGACGTCCGGGTCCTCGCCCAGGTGCGGCTCCCAGTTGCCCGACAGGATCACGTCCTGGCTCGCGCCGAGCTGCGCGCCGGCCGAGCTGACCTGCGCGACCTCCACCAGCAGCAGCGGCAGGATGGCGTCGCCGCCCTCACCGCCCGCCAGGCGGGTCAGGCCGTCGATGTAGTTCTTGGCGTGCTCCGCGATCCGTTCCGCGAGAGCGCTCCACGCATCGTCAGACATCAAGGAGCCTTCTTCCTTCGAACGCGCGGCCCAAGGTGACCTCGTCCGCGTACTCGAGGTCACCGCCTACCGGCAGACCGCTGGCCAGTCGTGTCACTTTCAGTCCCATCGGCTTGACCAGACGGGCGAGATAGGTCGCCGTCGCCTCCCCCTCGAGGTTGGGGTCGGTGGCGAGGATCAGCTCGGTGACCTGGCCGTCCGCCAGGCGGGTCATGAGCTCTCGGATGTTCAGGTCGTCGGGGCCGACGCCGTCGATCGGGCTGATCGCCCCGCCGAGCACGTGGTATCGGCCCCGGAACTCGCGGGTCTTCTCGATGGCCACGACGTCCTTCGACTCCTCGACGACGCAGATCACGTGGAGATCGCGCCTGGTGTCGCGGCAGATCCGGCACTCCTCCTCCGCGGCGACGTTGCCGCAGACCCGGCAGAAGCGGACCTTCTCCTTGACCTCCAGCAGAGCGTGCGCGAGCCGCTTCACATCGGCCGGCTCCGCGGCCAGCAGGTGGAACGCGATGCGCTGCGCGCTCTTGGGACCGACTCCGGGAAGCATCCCCAGCTCGTCGATCAGGTTCTGGACGACCCCTTCGTACATGACCTAGAACCCGGGAAGCTGGCCGAGCCCGCCCCCGCCGCCCAGCCCCTGCGCGAGGGGACCGAGCTTCTCCTGCTGCAGGTCGGCGGCGGCGCGCACGGCGTCGCGAATGGCGGCGATGACCAGGTCGGCGATGGTGTCGGCCGTCTCCTGGGGGTCGCCGGGGTCCACGGCCTCGGGACTGATCTTGAGTTCGAGCAGCTCGCCCCCGCCGTTGACCGTGGCCACGACAAGTCCGCCGCCCGCGGAGCCCTCGACTTCCGCGTCGTTCAGCTCCTGCTGGGCGCTCACAAGCTGCTGCTGCATGAGCTGTGCCTGCTCCAGCAGCTGCTGCAGGTTGACATCCCCTGGGTTCACCGTCGTTGTGCTCCTCGTCCGTGACATCGGTCGTCACGAGCCTACGGGGTTCGGGCCGGGTGTTGTACTGCAGCGAGCACGCGTTCCCCCAGTATGGGGATTAAACCCCCGTCGGGCCCCGGGCCCCCCTCCAGACGTCCGAGACCCGACGTGACACGCACCGGAGCGGCCGCACACGGCAGCGTGTGATCGGAAGGTAGCCCTCCGAAGGTTGCACACACGTTGCGATCGTTCACTCACCCTTCGCACACCCTCTTTGGCCGAACGGGTTGCGGGCGGGGGTCTCGACCGTTGATGCTTCGGCCATCGGCTCTATTCCGGGGGGATATGTGCGCGACAGCCACCGGGGAGCTGTCCAGGCGGCCGATCTCGACCCCTACTCGTCACGACTGCGACGCCTGCACGAGGCGCTGATCAGGGGTGAGCGGCCGGCGGGCGAGGGCCCCAGGAGCGTGATCTCCGCGTCGTGGCGGCGGTCCCTGGACGCCGGGGTCGACCCCGACGCCAGGTCGGCCCCCCTCGCCTTCGAGGGCGAGGACATCCGCGAGGTCCGCTCGGCGCACCCGATGAGCAGGCTTCTGCCGATCATCACCGGGACCCTCCTGGAGGCCGTCGACGCGGACGACCAGATCCTGCTCGTCACCGACGCCCGCGGCAGGGTGCTCTGGCGCGACGGCAACCACCGGACGATGGAGAGCGCCGACGAGGTGGGGCTGGCCGACGGCTTCGACTGGAGCGAGGACGCGTTCGGGACCAACGGGCCGGGCACCGCGCTCGCCACCCGGCGGCCCCTGCACGTCTTCTCCGCCGAACACCTGGTCAGGGCGCTCCACCTCTGGTCGTGCTCCGCCGCGCCGATCGTCGACCCCGACAGCGGCGACCTGCTGGGCTGTGTCGACATCAGCGGCAGGACGCGCTCCATGCACCCGGCGAGCGTCGCCCTCGTCGAGGCCGCGGCACGGCTGGCGGAGAGCCACCTCACGCTGCGCATGCTCGAACGCGACGAGCGGCTCAGACGCCGTCACGAGCGGCACCTGAGCGCGCTGCGCGGCGAGCCGGGCGCCCTGGTCACCACGACCGGGCGGATCATCGCCGGCGACGACGCGCGCCAGTGGGCTCCGCGCATCCGGCTGCCGGAGGCGGGCGACCGGGTGATCCTGCCCGACGGGCGGAGCGCCTTCCTGGAGGTCCTCGGCGACGACGGCTTCCTGCTCCGCCTCGCGGGCCCGGCCAGGGGCCCGGTGCTCGCCCTGTCCTTCCTCGGCGCCGAGCACCCCTCGGCGCACCTCGACGGGGCCCGCCTGGCGCTCTCCCTGCGCCACGCCGAGATCCTCGCGATGCTCGCCCTCAACCCCCGCGGGATGACCGCCGCCCAGCTCTCCTTCCACCTGTACGGCGACGCGGGGAACCCGGTGACCATCCGCGCCGAGATCCACCGCCTCCGCACCCAGCTCGGCCGTACGATCGCCGCCAAGCCGTACCGCCTGGCCTGCGTGGTGGAGGCCGACTTCCTGGAGCTCAAGCGGCTGCTCGCGGGCGACGAGGCCGCCCCGGTCGCCCGCGCCTACCGCGGTCCCCTGCTGCCCCGCTCCGAGGCGCCCGCCCTGCGCCTCGAACGCGAGGAGCTGGAGGGACAGGTGCGGGCCCGGCTGCTGTTGCGGGGAGGTCCCGAGGACCTGTGGGCCTACGCGGAGACCGAGCACGGCAGGAACGACATCCAGATCCTCGAACGCCTCGTCACGGCGCTGCCCCGCCACGACCACCGCGCGGTGGCCGCCCGGATCCGCCTCAGCGGCGTCGACCTGCCCTGAGCCGACCGTACCGGCGGGCCTGGAACCTCGCCGGGCGCGGCCTCGTCGGGTGACGCCTTGTCAGGCGAGACCTGTCAGGTGAGGTCTTCCAGGTGGTGCCGGCCGTCAGGTGTGGTCGATCTCGCCGATGACCTGGCCGCCCAGCTCCCGCTGGAGGAGGGCCATGCCGGTGAGCGCGTCGACGTCGGCGTCCGCGTCGTTGAGCGGGTCGACCTCGTCGGTGTCGGGGGTGGTGCCGCGGGCGGGGATCGCGTCAGGCCAGGCCGCCGCCTTGGCGCCGGTCTTGACCGCGGCCTTGGGCCCGGCCTGGGCCGCCGCCCTGGCCGCCGAGCGGGCCGCGGCCAGACCGGGGCTCGGCATGGAGCTCGGCGGGGGAGGCGAGCCGGGGTCCTCGGGCAGGGGGGCGTCCGGCCAGGATTCGTCCGTCGCGGGCGGCGCCTGCTTGGGCGCGGCCTCCCGCGAGTCCGCGGGCGCGGGCGACGGCCCGGGAGCGGGTGCCTGGCGGGCGGGCGCCTGGGACGGAGACTGCGGGGCCTGCGCCTGCGGGGCCTGGTTCTGGGACGCCTGGTTCTGGGACGCCTGGTTCTGGGACGCCTGGTTCTGGGACGCCTGGTTCTGGGACGCGGGGTGCTGGGACGCGGGGTGCTGCGGCGCCGGGGGCTGCCTCGGAGCCGGGGGGCGGCTCCCGCCCGAGGGAGCGGGCCCGCCGCCGACGACGGCCTCGACCTTCCAGGTGCCGCCCAGGACCTCCTGCAGCACCGCCGCGACGACCGCGTCCTTGCCTCCACCGGTGAAGTTCTTCATCGCGCCGACCTGGGCGAACCCGAGAGTGACGATCTTGCCTTCGACCCCGACGACCTGGGCGTTGGTGTTGACGTTGGCCCACACGACGATGCTGCGCCGCTTGAGCGCCGCGAGCACCTGGGGCCACGCCTGCTGCACGGCCCCGGCACCCGAACCGGACGCCGGCGCCGTGTCGACCGGCGTGGACGTGCCGGGAGCCTGCTGGACCGGGGCCGGTGCCCGCTCTCCCCGTGCCTGCTGTTCCTGAGCCGGTGCGCCGGGCCTGACCGCCACGGGCCAGTCGTCGCCCTGGCCGCCGGACCGCTCGGCGGGCGCGACGGGCTCGACGGCGGGTGCCTCCGCCTGCGGCGGAGGGGCCGCGTGGACCACGGGCGCGGGGGCGGGAGCCTGGTGCGGGAGGGACGCGGGAGCCGCGACGACTCCCCCCTTCTCCAGCCGCTCCAGGCGGGTGAGCAGCGCCGCCTCACCCTGGGCGGCGCCGGGAAGGAGGATCCTGGCGCACATCAGTTCGAGCAACAGCCGGGGCGAGGCCGCCCCGCGCATCTCGGTCAGACCGGCGTTGAGGATCTCCGCCGCGCGGGTCAGCTCGGCCGGGCCCATCGAGGCCGCCTGGACCTGGAGCCGTTCCAGCTCGTCGGCGGGCCTGTCGAGCAGCCCGCTGGTGGCCGCCTCCGGCACGTTGGCCAGGATCACCAGGTCGCGGAAGCGCTCCAGCAGGTCCATCGCGAACCGCCGGGGGTCGTGGCCGCCCTCGATCACCCGGTTCACGACCTGGAACACCTTCGCCCCGTCACGACCGGCGAAGGCCGCGACCACGTCGTCGAGCAGGTCCCCGTCGGTGTAGCCGAGAAGGGAGACCGCGCGGGCGTACGTGATGCCCGCCTCGTCGGAACCGGCGAACAGCTGGTCGAGGATCGACAGCGAGTCGCGGGCCGAACCCGCGCCCGCCCTGACCACCAGCGGCAGCGCGGCGGGCTCGAACGGGACCTTCTCCGAGGTGAGGATCTCCTCCATGAGCGCGCGCAGCGCGGCCGGGGGGATCAGCCGGAACGGGTAGTGGTGGGTCCGGGACTTGATCGTCCCGATGACCTTCTCCGGCTCGGTGGTCGCGAAGACGAACTTCAGGTGCGGGGGAGGCTCCTCGACGAGCTTGAGCAGCGCGTTGAAACCCTCGCGGGTCACCATGTGCGCCTCGTCGATGATGTAGATCTTGAAGCGCGACGACACCGGCGCGAAGAAGGCCCGCTCGCGCAGGTCGCGGGCGTCGTCCACGCCACCGTGCGAGGCGGCGTCGATCTCGATGACGTCGAGGTGGCCCGGGCCGGTGGGCGCCAGTGCCACGCAGGACTCGCACTCCCCGCACGGGTCGGGGGTCGGGCCCTTCTCGCAGTTCAGGGAGCGGGCCAGGATGCGCGCGCTGGACGTCTTGCCGCATCCCCTGGGCCCGCTGAACAGGTAGGCGTGGTTGATGCGCCCGCTGCGCAGCGCCTGGCGCAGCGGATCGGTGACGTGCTCCTGACCCTTGACCTCGGCGAAGGTCCCGGGCCGGTACTTGCGGTACAGCGCAAGACTCATGCGGCGATCCCACCTGCGAGGGGTCTCAAACGAAGAGACCCCTCGCACACCCGCCAGAGCCCGCTTATCCTTGCTGCCTTCCGGCCCTGGGGAGGTTCACAGGATGACGCCGCGCGAGGGGTCGGCCCCCAGTCTAGCCTCAGATCCGAGTGGTCGGTATCGGAAAAGATCCGAGTGGTCGGTGTCGGAAATTGATGGTCCGTGCCGCTCCGAAAGTTAGGTAAGCTTCTCCACGGAGGATTCGCCTAGTTGGCCTAGGGCGCACGCTTGGAAAGCGTGTTGGGGGCAACCCCTCAGGAGTTCGAATCTCCTATCCTCCGCCAGCTTCACCGGTCGTAACACGAAAGCCCGCTCCGCCTCGGAGCGGGCTTTCGTGCGTCAGGGTCTCAGCTGGCCTGTTCGGAGGGGTTCTCTCCCCCGTCCGGCGCGTCCTCGTCGGGTTGGCCTGGGCGGTGATCCACTGATCCAGGTGCGGGATCCCGAACCAGGACTGGTCGCGCTCCTCGGGCCTCGGCATGTTCGGGACATGTAATCCCCAGCCATGGCAGGAGCAAGATATGACGATCGACGGCTCGTGGCTCTCCTGCACGAACATGCTGCTCAAGGGCTAGGGCAGCCACCTATGACGTCTCTTTTCCCCGCAGCGGCCTCAGTTGAGGGCTTGGTACCTTTCGGCCGCGCCCATATCAGCCATCTCTCATGCGGTTCGGCTTCCTCTTGCGAGTGAGCCGCCTCGACCGAACGCCCCAGCCGCGACAGGGAGATGCCGAGCAATCGAGCCCCGTTCGACCCCGGTCCGGAGGGATCGGCTGCACCTGTCGGTCCAGGAGGCGGTACGCATGGTCATCGTTCAGAGCAGCCGAACGGGGCCGGCGTCGATCGGTGTGCGAAACAGCGCGTAGGGGTAGCGGCGCAGGTCTTGCCCGTTCTGGTAAGCCGCCTGCCGGTGGAGCTGGTTGGAGGTGACGTAAAGATGACTCTGGGTGACCGACATGGTGTCGGGCCACAGCAGCCTCGGGTCGTGCACGAGAGTCTCGAAGGTTCCGTCCGGGAGGCGGCGCATGATGGCGTTGTGCTCCCAGTTCGTGATGTAGACGCGTCCGGCGTCGTCGGTTTCCAGGCCATCGGCCGAGCCGCCCTTGTCTCCTTCGTCCGTGACTGTGACCGCCACCTCCTCCTCGCTGATCGCTCGGTCGGCCAGGGCGTCAGCCGACACGCTGTACAGGTGTCGTGACATGAGCGGGCAGTAGAACAGCCGTTTGCCGTCGGCCGAGATGGCGATGCCGTCGGCGCCCATCAGGACCGGCTTGGGCGGGCCGTCCTTCGGGCGTTCTACGAAGACGCGGCCCTCAACGATCGGCAGGTAGCCGGGCGGCCTTTCCGCCTTGGTGCTGGGATGATCGTCCAGTCGCCGCCATGCCTGTCCGGTCGCCAGGTCCACCACGACGATGGCGTTGGGACCGTTGCCGGAGGAGTCGGTGATGTAGGCGACGCCCTCGGTCGCCTTGCGCAGGTCGAAGCGGACGTCGTTGAGATAGGAGGTGCTCAGCGCCACGTCGGGTTCGAAGGCGATGACCCGAACCACGGTGTCGCTCCGCAGGTCCACGCAGACCAGCTTGGGGCCGCCCGGTTCGGTCGGCTCGAACAGCGGACTGCCGGTGTCCAGGATCCACAGACGGTCGGCTGGATCGACCACCACGCTCTGCACCGACACCAGCCGCTCGAACAGGTCGCCGGACCTGGCGTTCCATGCCCGGTCCGGGAACGGCACGGCCTTGCCGTCACGCAGCTCGGCCACGGTGGCGGCGACGTCGTCGCCCCACAGCGGGTAGTTGATGAAGATCCGGCCAGTGTGGGACACGGTGACGCCGGTCGGCATGGGGCCTTCCTTGAAGGCGTGTACCAGTTCCAGCATGCCGAGCGGCCGGTCGGTCTGCTCCCTGATGTTTTCATGGTCGTTTGCCGTCATGTCTTCTGCCGTCATGACACCGTTCCCCTTACTCAGGATTAGTTGTTCTCCCCACGGAGCGTCACGGAGTCCTGGGAGCGACACCGCGGCGCGGAAGGTGACCCATGCCCCTCGGGTGAGATGTGGATGACGGTCTTGCCCCTGACGTAAAGCAAGATCCAGAGATACACGGGGGCCTCCCCTCCCCATCAGAGATCACACAGGTTCGCAGCGGGTCATTGCACTCACCAGGCGAGGAAATGGCGATCCACTCCCAACCCGGCGGCCGCAGGTTCGAACCTCCTGTCCTCCGGCCCCTCCGGCGTTGCCCTCCCCTGGCGTGGCGGCCCCGCCTCCGGTCCTGGTCGAGAGAGTCTCCGGCCCAGGCCCGGAGAGGTGGCCTCACCTCCGGTCCCGGCTGAGAGCCGTCGAGGTCGCGCGGTCTGGTGCGGACCCGCTCGGCGTCGGAGTGGCCGAGGTCATCGAGCGGGGAACGTCCAAGACAGCGAAGGGAGAAGCCCGCTCCGCCCGGTCGCCCGATCGCGGCCCGGCGGACGAGACGGGACCCGCGGGCGCCTCGCCCCGGTCGCCTGATCACCCGAGCCACGGCGCCTTCCCCGAGGGGTGTCCGGCCCCGTCGGCATGGCCGGCCCTCCCTGGGGCAGTCGGAGGGTCCCAAGCGGATCGAAGGGACGTCGGCGATGGACTTCAAGGATGACGCCCAGCTGGACAGCTCGCAGGTCGAGAGTCGCGGCGGTGGGGGGAGGATCCCCGGTGGTGGGCTCGCGGTCGGCGGCGGCGCGGCGGGAATCATCGCGCTCATCGTGGCCCTGGTATTCGGGATCAACCCCGGGGACATCACCGGAGGCTCCTCTCAACCGGCCCCGGTGGGTCCGAGTTCCGATCTCACCGCCCAGTGCAAGACAGGGCAGGACGCCGACCAGAACGAGGAGTGCCGGGTGGTCGGCGTCGTCAACAGCATCCAGGACTACTGGCCGAAGGCGGTCCAGGGGTACGAGCCGGCCAAGACCGTCATGTTCTCCGGCCAGGTCGACACCGCGTGCGGTGCCGCCGACGCGTCCGTCGGGCCGTTCTACTGCCCGGCCGACCGCCAGGTCTACCTGGATCTCAGCTTCTTCAAGGAGCTGGAGAGCAAGTTCGGCGCCAAGGGCGGTCCCTTCGCCCAGGCTTACGTGATCGGCCACGAGTACGGTCACCACGTCCAGAACCTTCTCGGTACCAACGCCAAGGCCCAGGAGGGTCCGGAGCAGGGCCCGGAGAGCGGCTCGGTCCGGCTGGAGCTGCAGGCCGACTGCTACTCGGGCGCCTGGGCCAAGAACGCGTACGAGACCGGCCTGTTCGAGAAGCCGTTCACGAAGACGGACATCGAGGAGGCGCTCAGCGCGGCCTCGGCCGTGGGCGACGACAGCATCCAGGAGCGGACCCAGGGCCGGGTCAATCCCGAGGGCTTCACCCACGGGACGTCGGCGCAGCGTGTCAAGTGGTTCACCACCGGTTACCAGAGCGGCGACCCCGCCAAGTGCGACACTTTCGCCGGGAGCATCTGAAAACGGCCGGTGAGCTGCGACGAGAGAAACCCGCCGGGCAGGAGGCGGGTTTCTCTCCTAAACTACATACCGTGATCTTTAAGTTGGTCGGCGACGAACGGCCCTATCCCGAACACGGCCTCTCGCATCGCGAGTGGGCGCAGATACCGCCGCGACAGGTCCGGCTCGACACCCTGATCACCACGAAAGCGGTGCTCGACCTGCACTCCCTGCTCGCCAAGGACTCCACCTTCTACGGCGACCTGTTCCCGCACGTGGTCCAGTGGCGCGGCGACCTCTATCTGGAGGACGGCCTGCACCGGGCGCTGCGCTCGGCCCTTCACCAGCGCTCGGTCCTGCACGCGCGGATCCTGGAACTGCCCGCGGAAAGCTGAACCCTCCCGCGGGCGGATCCTGGACCCGCCCGCAGAGAACCGGCTCTTCCACGAGGCGGCCGGCGACAACCCGTCCCGCACATACTCGCCCGAAATCAAGATCGGGATCAGGGCCGGGACCAGGGCCGGGATCGGTGCCGCCCGAGCATGGTGGTGAT
The DNA here is from genome assembly GCF_051918945.1 of Streptosporangium sp. LJ11. Taxonomy (NCBI): domain Bacteria; kingdom Bacillati; phylum Actinomycetota; class Actinomycetes; order Streptosporangiales; family Streptosporangiaceae; genus Streptosporangium; species Streptosporangium sp. LJ11. The sequence goes on along the minus strand of NZ_JBPXMB010000030.1, from coordinate 25,650 downwards.
ACGCGAAGAGCCCCTGACCGCGTACGCGGTCAGGGGCTCTTTCGGTGGCGGTGGAGGTGGGATTTGAACCCACGGATAGGTTGCCCCATCACACGCTTTCGAGGCGTGCGCCCTCGGCCACTAGGCGACTCCACCGCGGAGCAGCTTACCGGATAACCGCTATTGCTCGCGCATCCGGCGAGCGGTGAAGAACTCGGTGAGAACCGCCGCGCATTCGCCGGCCAGGACTCCTCCGAGGACCTCGGGACGATGGTTGAGGCGGCGGTCCCTCAGCACGTCCCAGAGTGACCCCGCGGCGCCGCCCTTGGGGTCCGCCGCACCGTAGACGACGCGATCGACCCGGGCGAGCACGGCGGCCCCCGCGCACATGGTGCAGGGCTCCAGGGTGACCACCAGCGTGCAGCCGCTCAACCGCCACTGGCCGCGCGCTCTCGCGGCCTGCCGCAGGGCGAGCATCTCGGCGTGCGCGGTGGGGTCGGCCGAGACCTCCCTGTCGTTTCCCGCGTGCGCCAGCACGGAGCCGTCGGGACCGAGGACGACCGCGCCGACGGGCACCTCTCCACGGGCTCCGGCCTCGACGGCCTGCGCCAGGGCAAGCCTCATCTCCCGGACGTAACCCACGGGCACCGAGCCGGTCACCGTACGCCCACCGGCGCCGGGCCGTTCAGCGTGCATCCGCCGACATCGAGCTGGTCACGGCGCGTCCGTCAGCGCAGCCGGTCGAGCTCGTCGGCGAAGGCCAGCCGCTCGGCGATCACCGAGAGCGTGTCCGCGGGGAGGGCGCCCTCCTCCATGCTGAGCTCGATGAGCTCCTCGGAGCTCACCCCGAGGTCGTTCAGCAGCTCGAAGTCGCCCGCCGGCCGCACGCCCAGGTCCGGGGTGTCCTTGTCGACCGCCACCCCGGCGAGCTCGGTGAAGAGCTCACCCAGGTCGTCGGAGAGACCCGCGTGGGCGTCGGACAGGAACGTGCGCGGTTCCAGGTCGCCCTGATAGCGAACGATCGCGAACCACTCGTCCTCCACCTCCACGCACAACAGGGCCAGCTCGTCACCGGTGAGTCCCAGATGCTCCTGGACGGCGTCGCCGAGATCGTCGGCGATCTCCGCCTCGCTGAGGTCGACCTCCGCACCGTTCCAACCGTCCGTCGTACGGACGAAGGCGGCGGAGAACACACTGCTGGATGGTCTGGAGGGCATGGCCGATCTCCCGAGGTCAGCCGAACACAGAGTCGATGGCGCGTTCGAACGGCTCGGAGAACCCCAGCCGCGCGGCGATGCTTGAGAGGACGTCCTCGGGGAGGAGGTCGATATCCCCTGACAGGATGCCGAGCTCCATCTCGTCGAGGCCCAGGTCGGCGAAGATGGACAGGTCGCCCGCGGGGAGCGCCGTCTCCTCGTCCTGGAGGATCGCGTCGAGTTCGTCCTCGTCGGGAACCGGCACGTCCAGGTATTCCAGCGCCTGCTGCGCGAGCGGAAAATCCCAGGACGCGGCGATGTCGGAGAGGAACACCTCGACCCTCTCCCCGAACACCCGTAGCGCCACGAAGAACTCATCCCCAACGGCGACCAGGCCAATCGTGCCGTTCATGCTCGGCTGCTGGCGCAGGGCGTGGATGAGACCCTCGAGGTCGGAGGTGAGCGACACCGGGAGCATCTCCGCCTCCCAGCGGTCGTCCTCGCGGTAGATCACGATGGCAAAGTCCAGCGAGTCTTCGTCTGACATGGCCATCCCCACCGAATGCTTTCTCTACGGAGGTCAATGCTTTCAGAAGCGAAGCACCGACGTGGGCCTCTCCGACCAAATTGTGATCAAATCCGAGTGAGCGGGCGATGTCGAACAGGTGTGGCCCGTCTTCCCCCCGGCTCATCGCCGCCCACCGGCCCAGGATACCTTTGACCACCATGGAAACCCTGGTCGTCGACCATCCCCTGGTGGCCCACAAGCTGACCGCGCTGCGGGACGTGAACACCGACTCCCCCACTTTCCGGCGTCTCGCCGACGAGCTGGTGACCCTGCTGGCCTACGAGGCGACCAGGCAGGTCCGTGTCACCGAGTGGTCGGTGGAGACCCCGGTGGCTCCCGCCAGGGGCGTGCGGCTGGCGCACCCGTATCCGCTGGTGGTCCCGATCCTGCGCGCGGGGCTGGGGATGCTGGAGGGCATGACCCGGCTGCTGCCGACGGCCGAGGTGGGTTTCCTCGGGATGATCCGCAACGAGTCCACGCTGGAGGCGGAGACCTACGCCACCCGCCTGCCCGAGGACCTCTCGGGCCGCCAGGTCTACGTGGTCGACCCGATGCTGGCCACCGGCGGCACCCTCGCGGCCGCGATCCAGTTCCTCTTCGACCGGGGCGCCGACGACGTGACCGCGCTGTGCCTGCTGGCCGCGCCCGAGGGGATCGCCCACCTCGACGAGGCCTTCGCCGGCACCGGCAGGCCGATCCGCCTGGTGACCGCGGCCCTGGACGAGCGGCTGAACGAGAACGGCTACATCGTCCCCGGGCTGGGCGACGCGGGAGACCGCCTCTACGGCGTCGTCTGAAGCGCTCCCGGCATCCCCGTCCAGACGCCGAGGTTCCCGCCTCCGAGATTCCAGCACCATCCTTTTCCCTTAAAGGATGGTTCTTCTACCCACCGACCGTTACATAATGTGGTTCCCCGGGTACTAAGCGTGGCGAAGACATCTCTTCTGTGTCCCCGGTCCGCCGAGGCCGCGGGCGCACACCAGGGAGAACCATGAGCGAGCGAATCATCCCGGACACCGAGCCGGACCCGTACGCGGACTTCAGCGCCGCGCTCAGGGACGAGTTCTCGGAGATCCATCCGGCGACCACGGTGACCCGTTGCATAGAGGCGGCCCACTACGGAGCGCTGGAGGTCGTCGGCCACGCCCATCCGGCACTGGTCGAGCGGATCGCCCGCAAGCACCTCGAGGTCCTCGCGCTGGTCGCGAGCGAGCGCGGGTGACGCAGGCGGCGGACTGAGGGCGGGCGCGCCGGCGGAAAGTGCCCCGCGAGGACCTCGGACAGGATTCTCGCGACGCGCACGAGACCGAATCGGCCGATGCGCTTTACCTCGGCATGGCCCTGGGTAATGTATATGGCGGGTGCAGTGGGTGAGCGGTAGTAGGAGGCCAAGGTGCAGGTCAAAAAGGTGCTGACGTACGGCGCTGTCGGATTCGTGGCGTTTTTCCTGTTCACACGACCAGGTGACGCGGCCAACGCTGTGAAGGGTGCCATGGACACGGTTTACACGGCGGCCGATTCTCTGGCCCAATTCGTCTCACATCTGTCATGAGGCTCGTGACCCACGGGGACTCCGCTCCCTCGTCGGTCAACCGCTACCTGCTCCCCCACGAACACCAGGTCATCATGGTGCGGCGCCACCCGGCCGTGCTGCTTCGCGCGGTCGCCGAGGTCTTCGGCGGCCTGATCCTCGCCGGACTGCTGAGCAAGTGGTTCGGCGACCAGGGCGGCGGCGGCGCGCTCGTCGTCGTCTGGTGGGCCTGGCTGCTGTTGCTGATCCGCTTCGTCTGGAAGGTCGCCGAGTGGTCCGTCGACTACTTCGTCGTCACCTCCAAGCGAATGCTGCTCACCACGGGGCTCATCACCCGCAAGGTCGACATGATGCCGCTCGGCAAGGTCACCGACATGAGTTTCCAGCGCTCGATTCTCGGCCGCATGCTGGGCTACGGCGAGTTCGTCCTGGAGTCGGCCGGCCAGGACCAGGCCCTGTCGAGGGTCAATTACATTCCGTACCCGGAGACCCTCTATCTGGAGGTCTGCCAGATGCTCTTCCCCGGGGGTAACGATTCAGATGATTAGCGTCCTGTGTCCGCAATGGCACAGGAATCACGGATCCGCAGGGCATGAGGGCTGTTGACACTTTCCGGTGAAGATTTTTCACTCGGGGTTACCTGATTCGACCGCTTCATGCAATCATGGCGAGAACATTGACCATCCCCCGCCCTGAGAGATCAGATGCCGAGTCAGGGAACCATCGGTGACCGCGTCCGCGGACTGCGCCTGAGCAGGCGCATGTCCCAGGCCCAGCTCGCAGGGCCGGACCTTTCCGACAGCTACGTCTCCCTCATCGAGTCCGGCAAGCGGACCCCGACCCCCGTGGTCGCCCGCCTGCTGGCCGAGCGCCTGGGATGCACCACCGAGTTCCTGCTGCACGGGATCGAGCCGCGCCAGCGCATCGACACCGAACTCGGCCTGCGCCACGCGGAGCTGGAGCTCCTTCACGGGAATCCGTCCGTCGCGGCGGATCGCTTCGGCGAGATCGTCAAGGTCGCCGGCGAGGAGAACGCCATGCTGGCCGCGCACGCGCGGTTCGGCCGTGCCCGCGCCCTGGAGGTCCAGGGCAAGGTCGGCTCGGCGGTGAAGGCGTTCGAGCGCCTCCGCCGCGAGGCGGCCACCCATCCCGAGCGTCTGGCCGACCTGCCGCTGGCGGTGGCGCTGAGCCGCTGCTACCAGCGCGCCGGAGACATCCTTCGCGCCCGCGACCTGGCCGTCCACGCGCTCGGGGAGGTCAACCGGCTGCCCCTGGCGCAGGGAGAGATCGCCATCGAGCTGGCCGCCGCCCTGGTGGGGATCGGCGGCACCCGCGGGTCCGGTTCGCCGAGCATGTCCTACGTCCGCAACATCCTGTCGGTCAACGGCGTTCCCGCCGTGGTCAACCGCACCGCGGAGATCCACGCCCTCTGGCAGGCGAGCATCACCGCCGCCGACGGCGAGGACTCGGCGCTGGCCGTCCGCCTCGCCGACGACGCGATCGCGACCGGCCGCCCGGCGCGGATGGCCTCGCAGCTCGCCCTCATCGCGACGGACTGGGCCCGTCTCGCCGCCGGCGGTGACGAGCCGCTCGACGAGGCCCGCGAGCTCGCGACCGCCGCGAGCGAGGTCTTCGCCGTGTTCCCCGAGCACGTCCACGAGTACGTCAGGAGTCTCGTCGTACGCGCCCACGTCCAGCTGGGGGCCGGAGACGCGCTGGGCGCCATCGCCCTGGCCGGTACCGCCCTCGACACGCTGGGCGACCAGGCGGGCGCCGTCGGGGCCGGCGTGCAGCTGGTTCTCGCCCGTGCCGCGCTCACCCGCGGCCAGGACGACGCCGCCACGACGGCCCTGAACGCCGCCAGGCAGATGCTGAGCGGCGTCCGGCACGAGCTTTCCGGTCCCGACCGGGAGGCCGCGCGGACCTGGCGTGACCTGGGAGACCTGTATGGCCAGGTCGGTGTGGTCGACGAGCAGACCAGTGCGTATCGTAGGGCTCTTGAGACTGCCGGAGTGCGCGATGCGATGGTGGGCATGACAGTCGATTCGGCTCTGGTCCGTTAAGACGGTCCCACTTCTGGAGTTCCAGATTTGTTTTTGCACCTCCGGAATAACTAGGGTCTACCAGTCATTGATTCGTAGGATGATTGGTTTCTCCGGAGGAGGCGGACGGTGAGTCTGCGTACGGCGCAGCGAGCATCCCTCGTCGACCAAGTGATCGATCAACTCAAGGAGCAGATCACTTCTAACTCCTGGCAGATGCACGCGAAGATTCCTACTGAGACCGTGCTCGCCGAGCAGCTCGGGGTGGGGCGCAACACCGTGCGCGAGGCGGTGCGTGCCCTCACACACGCCGGGTTGCTGGAATGTCGCCAGGGCGACGGGACGTACGTCCGTGCCACGAGCGAGCTCTCCGGGGCCATGCTGCGGCGGCTGCGCACCGCCGAGCAGCTCGAGATCCTGGAGGTGCGGCGCGCGCTGGAGGTGGAGGCCGCCAGACTGGCCGCCACCCGGCGCACCGACGCCGACATCACCGGGATCGAGGCGGCGCTGGCCGAGCGGGAGCGGGCCTGGGAGAGGGGAGAGCCCGACGCGTTCGTCGAGGCCGACCTCGCCTTCCACATGGCGGTCGTCCGCGCCACCCACAACCTCGTGCTGATCGATCTCTACGAGGACTTCTCGGCGGCGCTGCGCGCCAGCATCACCGCCGCGGGCACCTCACTGAACAGCACCCTGAACAGCACGTACATCCCGCACGAGGCGATCGCCCGCGCGATCGCCGTCGGTGACGCCGCCGCCGCCGAGCGCGCGGGTCACGCGTGCATGGAGCACATCCTGATCGCCCTGACGGAGGAGCAGGAGCTCTCTCTCTGACCCTGTCCTCCTTCGCCTTCTCATGATGTGGGCCCCCTCACCGCCGGTGAGGGGGCCCACATCGTGAGAAGCGCCGTCCTGGGCACGGCGGCGGGCGTGGCCTCGCGCCCCGGGCATCGGGCGATCAGGTCAGGCGCAGGGACATCACGAGGTAGCGGAAGGAGGGGGCGGCGTCGCCGGGAACCTCCGTGATGAGGGCCGGGCGGCTCGGCGACTCCATGTTGAGCCGGACGAGCTCGGTCTCGACCCCGCTCAGGCCGTCGAGCAGGAACTGGGACTGGAAGGCGATCTGGATGTCGGCGCCGGACAGCTCGGCGTCGACGACCTCGGTGCCCCGGCCGATGTCACCGCCGCCCGCCTGGATGAGGACCTGCCCCTGGACGAAGGAGAGCCGGATCGCGGTGTGGCGCTCGGCGACCAGCGCCACCCGCTTGATCGCGTCGATGAACGGCGCCACCGGCAGGTCGGCCCGGATCGACCAGTCGCCGGTCAGCCGCGAGCGGTAGTCGATGAACTGCTCGTCGAGCAGGCGGACCGTGGTGGCCCGGCCGACGCTCTCGAAACCGGCCACGCCGTCGCCCAGCGCCACCGACACCTCGCCGCCGCGCAGCGACCTGGCCACGTCGACGAGCACCCGCGCGGGCACCATCGCGGCGGCCGTGGCACCGGCCGCCTCGGGACGCCAGCCGAACTCCCTGGCCGCGATGCGGTAGCGGTCGGTGGCGGCCATGGTCACGTCTTCGCCGGAGATGTCGATCCGGACGCCGGTCAGCATGGGAAGGCTCTCGTCGCGGCTGGCGGCCGGAGCCACCTGGCCGACCGCGCTCGCGAAGACCACGCCGCCGACCGCGCCGATCTTCGGCGGCATCTCGGGGAGGGAGGGGAAGTCCTCGACCGGCATGGTCAGCAGGCCGAACTCCGCGCTGCCGCAGGTGAGAATCGCTTCGGAGCCGCTGGTGAGGACCTCCACCACCTCGCCGGTCAGGCTGCGGGTGATCTCCGCGAGGATCCGGCCCGGGATCAGCACCCGGCCGGGCTCCGCCACGACCGCGTCGATCGAGACACGGGCGGAGACGTCGTAGTCGAAGGCCGACAGCACGAGGTCTCCGTCGTCGGCCTCCAGGAGCAGACCGGAGAGCACGGGAATGGCCGGCCGGTTCGGCAGCACCCGGGCCACCCAGGCCACCGCGTCGGCCAGGACATCACGGTTAACCCGGAACTTCACCTGATCATCCCTTCGTCCCGAACGGCACTCCCACACGCGGAAGCCGTACTTCAACAGCACGTTATCCGCTGAGACCGACAGAACCGCTACCCGGTCGGGGAAAAGGGAACGGGGAGCCTCAGCCGCGGGCGGCGTTGAGGTAGGTCAGGACGGCGAGCACGCGGCGGTTGTCGTCGTCGGAGGGGGCGAGGTCGAGCTTGGCGAAGATGCTGGCCGTGTGCTTGCCGACCGCGCTCTCGCTGAGGAACAGGCGCTGGGAGATGGCCGCGTTGGATCGGCCCTCGGCCATCAGCTCCAGCACCTCGCGCTCGCGCGGGGTCAGCGCGCCGAGCGGCTGGTGCCGGGCGGTGCTGGCCAGCAACTTGGCGATCACCTCGGGGTCCATCGCGGTGCCCCCCGCGGCGACCCGCCGGACCGCGTCGACGAACTGCTCGGCGTTGAAGACCCGGTCCTTGAGGAGGTAGCCGATCGCCCCCGAGCCGTCGGCCAGGAGCTCTCGCGCGTACAGCTGCTCGACGTGCTGGGACAGCACGAGCACCGGCAGGCCGGGGACGGCCCGGCGCGCCGCCAGCGCGGCCTGGAGCCCCTCGTCGGTGAACGTGGGCGGCAGGCGCACGTCGACCACCGCCACGTCGGGCCGCAACCCGGTCAGCGCCCCCAGCAGCTCGGGTCCCGACTCCACGGCGGCCACCACCTCGAAGTCGTGTGCCTGGAGCAGGTGGACCAGGCCGTCCCGCAGGAGGTACAGGTCTTCGGCGATGACGACTCTCAGGCTCACCGGCCCAACCATAGGCGGACCGGCAGGACCTCCGCCAGCCGCTGCTGGCGGGCGTGCATGACGGGGATGAGCATGCCCGCGGCGTACATGGACAGGCCCAGGAGGATGTTGAAGACGATCAGCGGCCACTGCAGGGCCTCGGGCAGGTAGAGCGCGAGGAACCAGCTGCGGTTGTCGGTGTCGATGAGCTTCATGATCATCGTCACCAGTCCCTGCGGGAAGAGCGGGAGCCAGCCGATCCCCCAGCAGACCCCGACGATGGCGGCCTTGCCGCGGGGCAGGGACGGCTTGCAGTCCGGCCCCTTCTCGCTCAGAAGGGCGTAGGGCAGGTCGAACGTGGCCGTGGTCGGGCCGCCCCGCGGGCTGCTGACCGCGAGCACCCCGTCGAAGGCCGCCAGCCTGCGCTCGATACCGCGCAGACCGCTGCCCAGGGACGGGTCGGCGCCCCCCGAGCCGTCGTCGGTGACGACCACGCGCAGCGCGTGGTCGTTGCTGCTGATGTCGATCCACACCCGCTCGGCGCCGCCGTGGCGGGCCGCGTTGGTGAGGAGCTCGCTGATCGAGAAGTAGGCGGCCGACTCCACGGGCGAGTCGGGGCGGATGTCCAGGTCCACGGTGACCGTGACCTTCAGCGGGCTGTCCAGCGCCAGGGCGCGCACGGCGTCGCCGAGGCCGCGCTCGGCCAGGACCGGCGGGTGGATGCCCTTGACGAGGTCGCGCAGCTCGACGAGCGCCGTGGAGGAGGCCTCCCTGACCTTGGCGAGCAGTGCCTTGGCCGCGGCGGGGTCCTTGTCCATCAGCTCCTCGACCGCGCCGAGCGTCATGCCCATCGCGACGAGCCTCGCCTGCGCCCCGTCGTGCAGGTCGCGCTCGATCCGCCGCAGCTCGGAGGCCTGGGAGTCGACCGTCGCCAGCCGTGCCTGGTCGAGTCGCTGGATCCGCGCCGCGAGCACGGACCTGTCCGTGGGAGACAGCAGTTGCTGGTTCCACCACGCGTACCCCCGCAGCAGGAGCGGCGTCGCGGCCAGCGCGACGGCCGAGGCGCATCCCAGAACCAGGGGCAGCGCCGCGGGGGCCGCGGACCACGCCGCCAGGACGGCGCATCCGGCCAGGGTGAGGGGCAGCAGCGGGAGGGCGCAGACGACCACCGGGTTGAGGTAGAGCCAGAGCCCGTCCCGCCAGGTGGCCGGGTCGCCGACGATCCACTTCCAGCGGTTGTTCCAGTCGGGCCACCGCGGCGTCTTGTAGAGCTGGCGCTCGTGGCGGTACCAGCCGTCGGGCTGGGGCCGTGTCGGCAGCGGCGGAGGCAGGTAGGGCACCGGCACGGCGGTCCCGAGCCACGTGCCGTTCAGCCTCCTGGCGAGCGCGGTGCGGTGCCTGATCAGCTGGGCCGCCGGAGGGAACATGAAGACCATCCCCAGGCCGAACGCCAGCACGAAAGCGGCCAGGGTCACGACGACCAGGACCGTGTCCAGCAGCGCCATCGCTCCCAGGGCCAGTGCCCTGCCGACCGTCACCGCGTACGTCTTCATGGGTCAAGTGTCGGTGATCCGGCCGGGCGTGCCCAGTGGTGGCGAGTGCCGTGAGGGGGTGGAGGTAGCCACACCTCCCTCGGGTGCCTGGCCCGTCCCCGCCGGGGGTGTAGACGGATTCTCCGGGCGCGGCGCGGCTCGTAGCGTCGGTGAGCATGAAGGTCATCGAGGTCAGCAACCTCCGCAAGCAGTACCGCGACCAGCTGGCGGTGGACGACGTCTCGTTCACCGTGGAAGAGGGCGAGATCTTCGGCGTTCTCGGCCCCAACGGCGCCGGCAAGACGACCACCGTGGAGTGCGTCGCCGGCCTGCGCGTCCCCGACTCCGGCACCGTCAGCGTGCTCGGAGGTCTGCACCGCGCCGAGCTCAAGGAACAGCTGGGGGTCCAGCTGCAGAGCTCCACGCTGCCGGAGAAGCTCAAGGTGCGGGAGGCGCTCGACCTGTACGCCTCCTTCTACCGGTCCCCGGCGAACTGGGGGGAGCTGCTGGAGCGCGTCGGGCTCGCCGACAAGCGCGACACCCCCTACGGCAAGCTCTCCGGTGGCCAGCAGCAGCGGCTCTCGATCGCGCTGGCGCTGATCGGCAACCCCCGCGTGGCGATCCTGGACGAGCTCACCACCGGCCTGGACCCCCAGGCCCGCCGCGACACCTGGGAGCTCATCGAGCGGGTCCGCGAGGACGGTGTGACGATCCTGCTCGTCACCCACTTCATGGAGGAGGCCGAGCGGCTCTGCGACCGGCTCGCGCTGATCGACTCCGGCCGGGTGGTCGCGATGGACAGCCCGTCCGGCCTGATCGCCCGGGTCGGCGGGCGGCAGACCATCAGGTTCCGGCCGTCCGGACCGCTCGACGACTCCCGGCTCGAAGCCCTGCCCGAGGTCACCGGGGTGAGCCGCAGCGGCGGGCAGGTCGCGGTCACCGGCACCGGCAACCTGCTCCTCGCGGTCACGACCGTCCTCTCCGCCATGGGTGTCGTGCCCACCGACCTGCGCATGGAGCAGGCGACCCTCGACGACGCCTTCCTCAACCTCACCGGAAAGAAGATCTCCTCATGAACAAGATGCTCCTGACCGAGGCCAAGCTCTTCCTGCGGGATCCGGGCGGCCCGATCTTCTCGATAATGCTGCCTCTCGTCCTCCTGCTCGCGCTCGGGCAGATCCCCACCCACCAGAAGGCGATCCCCGAAATGGGTGGGGAGCGGATCATCGACACCCAGCTGCCCGCCATGATGGTGATCCTGGCGGTGGTGACGATGGCGCTGACCGTCCTGCCGGCGACGCTGGTGACCTACCGGGAGAGCGGCGTGCTGCGCCGGATGTCCACCACCCCGGTCAACCCGGTCCGGCTGCTGGTCGCCCAGCTCGCCAACAACCTCGCGACGGCGATCGTCGCCACCCTCCTCCTGATCGGCCTGGGCTATCTCGTCCTCGGCTCGGTCCCGCCCAAGAGCCCGCTCGCCTTCGCGGGGGTGTTCGTGCTCGGCACGGCGTCGATGCTGGGCCTGGGGTTGCTGATCGCCGCGTTGGCGCCCAACGCGAAGGTGGCGCCGGGCATCGGCTCGCTGCTGATGTTCCCGCTGATGTTCATGGCGGGGATGTGGATCCCCCGGGACCTCATGCCCGACCTGGTGCAGCGGATCGGGGACTTCCTGCCGATGGCGCCGTTCGCCGACGCGCTCCGTGACACGTGGGCCGGGCAGGCTCCGCAGCCGCTGCACCTGGTGGTGATGGCGGTGACCGTGCTGGTCACGGTCGGACTGGCCACGCGGCTCTTCCGTTGGGAGTAGCCGGTGGGTACGGCCTCCGATCCGCTGTGGCCCGTCTCTTACCAGGGGCAGAGACGGGCCACAGCTTGTTTGACCGATCATTCTGGATTGTTCTACGTTTCCTTCATGGTGCGGACGAAGGAGTTCGATCCGGACGCCGCCCTCCGGGCGGCGCTCGACCTGTTCTGGGAGCGCGGCTACGAGGCGACGTCGATGAGCGACCTGGTGGAGCGCCTGGGAATCGGCCGGGCCAGCCTGTACGCCACGTTCGGTGGCAAGCACGAGCTCTACCTCCGGGCGCTGCGGCGCTACCGGGAGATCCGCCGCCCGTTGTACATGGAGACGCTCTCGCGTCCGGGACCCGCGCTTCCCGCCGTACGGGAGTTGGTGGAGGGCTACGTCCGCGACTCCGTCGGGGACGCGGGGCGGCGGGGCTGCATGATCGGGAACGCGGCGGCGGAGATGCTCCCCGGCGACGAGCAGGTGGCCCGGTGCGTGGACGGCGAGTGGACCGCGCTGGAGACCGCGCTGGCGTCGGCGCTGATCCGGGCGCGGGCGCAGGGGGAGCTGCCCGCCGACCGCGACCCGCGGGCGCTGGCGGGCTTCCTGCTGGTCTTCCTCCAGGGGTTGCGGCTCACGGCCAAGGGGACGTCGGACCCGGTACGGCTGCGTGACGCTGCCGCTCAGGCACTCACCATTCTGGACTGATCGATCTACTATGAAGACGTCATGAAATTTCAGGACAAGGTGGTTCTGGTGACCCGGGGGCGGCACGGGCATCGGCAGGGCCGTTCCACCGCCTGACCCGGCGCCCCCCGATACGGCGTGCACCCGGCCGCCCGGCGTCGCCGTCCGACTCGCGTCGTCCCCCGTTCCGCCGGCTCTCTCACACCGGCTTTCCTCGCCCGGTGCGTTCCCGGCCTCCGTTCCGGATGCCCGGCGACAGGAAGCCGGATATGTCACTCTTGATTGATGCTGATCCTGGCGCACGTAAGTGACGTCCACATCGACGGTTCCCCCCGCAGCATCGACAGGACCCGATCCGTCATGCGGCACCTGGAGAACCTGCCCGGCCCCCTGGACGCGGTCATGGTGACCGGCGACATCGCCGACAACGGCCTGATCGAGGAGTACGAGATCGCGCGCGAGCTGCTGACCACGCGCCATCCGACGATCATCTGCCCGGGTAACCACGACGTCCGTTCGGCGTTCCGCAAGGCGCTGCTCGACCTCGACGAGGACGGCGACGGGCCGATCAACCAGGTCCTCAGGCTCGACGGGCTCACCGTCGTGCTGTGCGACTCCAGCGTCCCCGGGCGGCCGGAGGGCTTCCTGGAGGACGAGACGGTCACCTGGTTGAACGGCGTGCTCGCCGAGACCCCGGACACCCCGGTCATCGTCGGCATGCACCACCCGCCGGTGTCGCTGGGCACCCCGTACGTGGACTCGATCCGGCTGCGGAACCCGGAGCGGCTGGAGGCGGTCGTGCGGCGGCACCCGCAGGTGGTGGCCGTCATCACCGGTCACGCCCACACCGCGGCGAGCACCACCTTCGCGGGTCTGCCGCTGTCGGTCGCCCCGGGGGTCATCTCCACGCTGCGGCTCAACCAGGAGCTCGACGCCCCGGTCCCCGTCGACTACGACCTGCCGCCGCAGATCGCCATGCACGTCTTCGACGGCGGCCGCCTCATCACCCACGTCCGCCCGGTCCTGTGACATCGCCGCGGCCCGCCCTCACGGCGTGCCGCGGCCCGAGCGGCACGCCGCACGAGACCGGCCACCCGATGTCCGCACGACCGGCCCCGCCCCCGTCCCGCACGCCGCATGACGACCGGCGGGCGCCGCACCCCGTACCGGAAGGCCGCACGACGATCTGTCGCGCCCCGTACGAAGGCCGGTCCCGCACTCCGTACCCGCCGTGTCCGGCCGGGAGGCCCCATGGTGGCTCACCGGTTCGAAGAGATGCCTTTGCCGGGAATTAACCGATTTTTCCTCTTATGAGAGGCTAGTTCGGCTAATAATCGAAAATCCACGCGATCCGTTGAACCTCCTGGGATCCGGCGCCGTACTGCCTGCCGACACCGGAAATCGTCCGGCGGCCGACCCCCGGAGGGCACAGCGTGATCGTGAACGCCCTGCGGCGGCCCGCTCCAGCGGGCACCGCCGTGATCGCGGAACCGCCGTCCGGCATCCGCGCCCACGATGAGGCAGGCGATACCGCCCCGTGCACCCGTCACGATCCCCCGGCGCGAACCGCGGGGCGCGCGTGATGACGCGGCAGGACGCCTGCCCCTCCCCGCCGGCCGATTTCTCCGGAGAGAACCTCGACGTGAAAGCCTCTTCCTGGCCCGGTGACCGGCGGAACCGGTCCCGCCATCTGCGACCGGTCGACGCCCCCGACGACGAGCTGATCGTCGCGGAGCTGTACCGGGTGTACCACCGGCCGCTGCTCTCCTTCGTCGTACGGCTCACCCGCGGCGACGTGCAGTGGGCCGAGGACGTGGTGCAGGAGACCATGGTCCGGGCGTGGCGCAGCGCGGACCGGTTCGACGCCGACGCGTCGTCCCTGATGCCTTGGCTTGCGACGGTCGCCAGACATATCGTGATCGACGACCAACGCCGTAAGGACGCGCGCCCCCACGAGGCGGGTGAGGGACCACTGGAGAGTGTGCTCATGCCCGATCAGATGGAAGATCTTTTGCGACAGGTCGTCGTGTCGGACGCGCTCGACTCGCTGTCTCCCGCCCACCGCGAGATCCTCAAAGAGACGGTCCTGCGTGACCGGTCGGTGAACGAGGCCGCCGAGACGCTCGGCATCCCGGTGGGCACGGTGAAGTCGAGGGCGTACTACGCCCTCCGCGCGCTGCGCGTCGCCCTTGAGGAGAGAGGGGTGACGGCATGACCTCGCAGGTGGAGCACACCGACGTGGGCGCGTACGCCCTGGGCATCCTCGAAGAGCCCGACCGGACGGCTTTCTCGGACCACCTGGCCGCGTGCCCGTCCTGCACCGCCGAGCTTCAGGAGCTGTCCGGGGTGGCGGGCGCCCTCTCCGGCATCGGACCCCTAGGAGACGAGCACGACGACGCCGATGCCGGCGACCGGGGTCCCGCCGAGGTGGTCAACCTGCTGCGCCGCCGCAAGGCGGCCGACCGGCGCGCCCGCAGGGGCACGTTCGTGATCGGCGCCGCCGCGGCCGTCACCCTGGTCGCCGGCGGGATCGCGGTGGGCACCTCGATCTCCGGCGAGAGCGGGAGCGTCCCCGTCGGCCACTCCGCGCACGGCCCCGCCGAGGACGCCTACCGGTCCGGCACGCCGCTCACGGGCACGGGCGCCTCCGGTGTCACCGGCGGCCTGGTGCTGGAGACGAAGGGCTGGGGCACCCACGCCGCCCTGGAGCTCAGGGGCGTCAAGGGGCCGCTGGAGTGCGAGCTGGTCGCGGTCTCCCGGAGCGGCGAGCGGCGCGTGGTCACCGGATGGGCGGTGCCCGAGCGGGGCTACGGGGTGGCCGGCTCTCCCGAACCGCTCTACGTGCACGGCGGGGTCGCCTGGGGGCCGGCCGGGATCGACCGCTTCGAGGTACGCACGACCGGCGGCGACACGCTGCTCACCGTCATGGTCTGAGCGGGGCATCCTAGCCCTTCCCCGGAACGGGAGCGCCTTTCTGGAGCCGTTTCCTCATGTGCTTTTTTACGTATTTGAAGATTGAACCGTATGTGGCCGTGGCGCCGTACAACCGGCAGAAGAACGCAGCAGCCCCTACAGCTACAAGAGGTTCACGATGTCCAAGCGCACCCTCACCGTCTCCGGCGTGGCCATCGCCGCGGCCCTGCTCGCCTCGGCTCTCGCCCCGGCCGCGCAGGCCGCGCAGGCCGGCACAGCCTCGGCCACGCAGTCCGATACCGCGAGCACAGCGGACGCCTACTTCGCGGGCACCCTGCTCGGTAAGAACGAGGTGCCGGTCAGCGGCGGTCCCGCCGTCGGCGACAAGGACGGCAAGGCCATCGCCATCGTCCGCATCCGCGGCAACGAGGTCTCCTACGCCGTACGGTGGGAGGGGACGGCCACCCCCACCGCGTTCCACATCCACCAGGGCAAGGCCGGTAAGAACGGCGACGTGAAGGTCGGCTTCTTCATGGAGGCCCTGCCGGGCGGCAGCAAGGCCATCCTCGGCAGCGTCAAGATCAACGACGGCGGCCTGCTGTCCGGGATCAAGAAGAACCCGAAGAACTGGTACACCAACCTGCACACCACCGAGTTCGGCGGCGGCGCGGTGCGCGGCCAGCTCTACCGGTCCGGCAGCGGCTGGTAGAACGACGTCCGGGGATCACGCGGCGGTCGTGAGCGTCCGGACGCGGAGGGGATCCACGGCGGCCACGAGCCACCCGTGACCCCGGAGACGACGGCGCCCGCCGCCCGGAACACGATTCCGGGCGGCGGGCGCCGTCGCGCGTGGCGGCCGATGACGCGCTCGGGTCCGCTCAGCCCACCTGGACGGGCCTGGGTTCCTCGGCCGCGCGGAGGTCGTAGAGCTCGCGAGCGGCCATGATCTCGGCCACGTGCTTCTCCGACCAGCTCTTGACGCCCTCCATCAGCGTGACCACGCTCCGTCCCAGTGCGCTGAGCTCGTACTCCACCCGGGGCGGGATCGTCGGGTAGACGGTGCGGGTCACCATCCCGTCGCGTTCCATGTTCCGCAGCGTCTGGGTGAGGCTCTTCTGGGTGATCCCGTCGATCCTGCGGCGGAGCACGCCGAACCGGATCGGGCCGTCCCGCAGGGCGTCCACCAGCAGGCACGTCCACTTGTTGGCGATCGCCTCCAGGACTTTCCGCGAGCCGCACTCCCGAAGGTACGCGTTCGCGGCGCCGTGCTCTCGCAGGCCAGAAGTAGTTTCCATAAGGTACCTATATCTCCAAAAGGTGCCTTCTTTCAATGAGATACCGGCGTCGCCGACGATTGATCCCGAAGAACTTCCCTTCAGAGGAGATCACGATGCGCGTCATCACCCAGTCCGCCGTCGGCGACCCTTCCGTGCTCGGTGTCGCCGAGGTCGACCGGCCGGAGCCGGATCACGGGCAGGTCCTGATCAAGGTCAGGGCCGCCGGGGTCAACCCGGTCGACGGAGCGGTCCGCTCCGGCCTCTTCCCGCTGCTCGGCCCGCCGCCCTTCACCCTCGGCTGGGACGTCGCGGGCACGGTCGAGTCCACCGGGCCCGGCGTGTCCGCGTTCGCCCCCGGTGACGAGGTGCTGGGCCTGCTCGCCTTTCCCTGCGCCGGCAACGCCTACGCCGACTACGTGCTCGCCTCGCCCAACGAGATCGTCCACCGGCCCGCCGCGCTGTCCGTGGAGCAGGCGGGAGGGCTCCCGCTGGCCGGGCTGACCGCCTGGCAGGCGCTGGTCGGCATCGCCCGTGTCGCCGAGGGACAGCGGGTTCTCGTGCACGCCGCCGGAGGAGGGGTCGGTCACCTCGCCGTCCAGGTCGCCGCGTCTTTCGGGGCGCACGTCACCGGTACCGCTCGAACCGCCAAGCACGACCTCCTGCGCGAGCTCGGCGCGGACACCCTGGTCGATCACACCACTGCGGACTTCGTCGCGGAGACCGCACCGGTGGACGTGGTGCTCGATCTGGTGGGCGGCGAGTACGGGGAACGTTCCGCCGCCGCGCTCAAGCCCGGCGGCCTGCTCGTCGGAGCGCTGGGGGGCAACCTCGGCATCACGCGTGAACGCGCGGCCGAGTTGGGCGTACGGCTGGCGGTGGTGAGCGTGCGCCCCTCGGCGGCCGACCTGTCACGGCTGACGGCCCTGGCGGAGTCGGGCCGGCTCAGGGTCCACCTGGATCAGGTGCTGCCGCTGGCCGAGGTGGCCAAGGCACACGAGCTCCTGTCGACCCGCCGCACCACCGGGAAGATCGTCCTGATCCCCTGAGCCGCGGCGACCAGGTGGCCCCGCGGAGTCTTCCCACAGACGTGACCGCGGTCGAGCCGGGCGGTGTGGGCCTCGCCTTTCTCGCGGTGATCCACCGATGGGCGGACGGGGCGGGTGCCGGCCGATCCGTCGATTCAGACGCGAACACCGGGGTAGAGCGTAGCGCTGCTGGTTGCGGGGGCTCTGACCTGCGTCATCAGCGCGCGTTGCGCACAGGCGGATTCGGTTCTCGGTGGCGGCGGGTGCTTCGCCACCGTCACGATCTAGGGGGATAAACGATGGAAGAGTCCCACCCGGTGAAGGAAACGGTCGGCAAGATCGTTGACGCGGTGGCCGACGCGGTGGCCGGCGGCGAGCCGTCCGGCGTGATCCCCGGCCGGCCGGGCGGCGAGACACCGTCGCTGCGGGAGCCGACCGAGCCTCGGGCGCCCCTGCCCCCCAAGCCCGACCAGAGCGGGCCGGAGGCGTTCTCCCCGACCGGGCAGCCCACCGACGTGCCGGCGGCGGCGCGGGCACAGGGCGGGGCGTACCTGACGACCGCTCAGGGCGCACGGCTGCCCGACACCGACCACTCGCTCAAGGCCGGTCCTCGGGGTCCGGTGTTGCTGCAGGATCACCATCTGCGCGAGAAGATCATGCATTTCGATCACGAGCGCATCCCCGAGCGCGTCGTGCACGCCCGTGGGGCCGCCGCGCACGGCGTCTTTCGCGCGTACGGCACCGCCTCGACGGTGACCAAGGCGGCCTTCCTCGCCAAGGACGTCGAGACCCCGGTCTTCGTGCGGTTCTCGACCGTGCTCGGATCACGGGGGTCGGCCGACACGGTGCGTGACACCCGGGGGTTCGCGACGAAGTTCTACACCGGTGAGGGCGTCTTCGACCTGGTGGGCAACAACATCCCGGTGTTCTTCATCCAGGACGCCATCAAGTTCCCCGACATCATCCACGCGGCCAAGCCGCACCCGGATCGGGAGATTCCCCAGGCCCAGAGCGCGCACGACACGTTCTGGGACTTCGTCTCCCTCCACACCGAGGCCACCCACCACACGCTGTGGAACATGTCCGACCGCGGCATTCCCCGCTCCTACCGGACGATGGAGGGCTTCGGCGTCCACACCTTCCGGCTCGTCGACGCCGAAGGGGCGACGTCGCTGGTGAAGTTCCACTGGAAGCCCACGGCCGGGGTGCACTCGCTGGTGTGGGAGGAGGCGCAGCTGATCAACGGCGCGGATCCGGACTTCCACCGCCGTGATCTGGCCGACGCGATCGAGGCGGGCGCCTATCCGCAGTGGGAGCTGGGCATCCAGGTCTTCCCCGACACCCCCGAGCAGACCTTCGAGGGCATCGACCTGCTGGACGCCACGAAGATCGTGCCCGAGGAACTGGCGCCGGTCCAGCCGATCGGCCTGCTCACCCTCAACGCCAACCCGACCAACTACTTCGCCGAGACCGAGCAGGTCGCCTTCCACCCCGGTCACCTGGTGCCCGGCATCGACGTCACCGACGACCCGCTGCTCGCGGGGCGGCTGTTCTCGTACCTGGACACTCAGATCAGCCGGTTGGGGGGCCCCAACTTCGGGCAGATCCCGATCAATCGCACGCACGCCCCGGTCAACGACATGCTGCGTGACGGCTTCCACCAGACGGCGGTGCACGCCGGTGCCGCCCCGTACAAGCCCAACTCCCTGGACGGCGGCTGTCCCTTCTTCGCGGGGCAGCAGGAGGGCGGCTACCGGGAGACGCCCGTGCAGGTGCCGGCGGCGAGCAAGGTGCGTGAGGCTCCGGCGTCGTTCGCCGACCACTTCAGCCAGCCCCGCCGGTTCTGGCTGAGCCTGACCCCGCTGGAGCGCGAGCACGTCATCGCCGCGTACACCTTCGAGCTCGGCAAGGTCTACGAGCAGCCGATCAAGGAACGTACCCTGCGGGTGCTGGCCGAGATCGACCCCTACCTGTGCGCGCAGGTGGCCGAGGGGCTGGGCCTGCCGGTTCCGGCGCCGGCGGGCCCGCTGCCGTCGGTCGAGCCCAGCCCCGCGCTCTCCCAGCTCGGGCGGACCTGGCCCGTCACCGGCCGGGTCATCGGCATCGTCGCCGGCGAGAACAGCGATCTGGAAGCGGTCCGCGCCGTCCGCCGGGCCGTCCTGGACGGCGGCATGGTGCCGCTGGTCATCGCACCGGCGGGCGGCCTGCTCGGAGCGGGCGGCGACGATCCCGTCCCCGTGCAGCGCACGTTCGCCACCGCCCGGTCCGTCGAGTTCGACGCCGTGGTGCTGGCCGGTGCGCCCGCGCCGGGCAAGGACGCCTACGGCGCCCGGGACGCCAAGGCCGGCAACGGCGTGCCCGCCACCGCGGGCGTCGACCCGCGGGTGCTGCTGATGCTCGGCGAGGCGTTCCGCCACGCCAAGCCGCTCGGCGGGTGGGGGGACGCCGGCCAGGCACTCGCCGCCGCGGGAATCGACACCGCCGCACCCGGCGTACTCGTCGCCGACGGCGGCGAGGCGGTGCTGGAGGAGATCGTCCGGCTGCTGGGGCGGCACCGGGTCTGGGACCGCTTCCCCGCCGCGGCCGACATCGTCTGACCCCTGCTGATCCACTGTCCGGCTCGGGTCCCGGCCTCGGAAAGAAGGGCCGGGGCCCGAGCCGGACTGCGAGGGAGGCGATCGGTGTTTTTTCGCGGACGTGTCGGGCACAAGCCCTCATATGGCGCCAAAAATGGATGATTCGGTCAGCATCACCCCGTGTGAGGATGGGCCGCTACTGATCCGGGGGCCGTTCACCCTGCTCACTCAGGACGGGACCGTCATCGATCCCGGCCGGGCGACGGTGGCGCTGTGCCGCTGCGGCCGATCCTCGGCCAAGCCGTTTTGTGACGGCTCGCACAAGCGGTCCGGTTTCCGGGCCGCGAGCGAGCCCGACGCGGTGGCCTGAGCTCGCGTTCTGAGCCGGCGGGACGAGTGCGCGGCGAGCGATATCCGGCGCCCGGCATAGAAGATCCCGCCGCGCAGGAACCGGGCCGCCAGGGCCGGCCAGCTGCAGACGGCCCGCTCCAGCAGCCACACCGGGGCGAACAGGGTGGTGGTGAAGGGAAAGACCCGCCGCCCGCCCGCGCGGCGGCGGCCGAGCTCGGCCAGGCCCATCGCCATCCCCGCACCGGCCAGGACCGGCCCCGGGCGCCGCCGCAGCAGCGCGGCGGCCAGCGCGGGCACGATGGCGAGAAAGAACGCCATGCGGGCCGGTTGCGCGAGGTCGTCGTAGGCCTGCCGCACCCGCTGGGACCAGAAGTGGCGCGGATCGGGCGGCAGGCGGCGGACGTAGAGATCGAGGGGGCGCTCCTCGCGGCCGCCGTGAGCACGGACGGTGCGGATGAGTTCGAGGTTCTCGAACATCACGTTCCCGTCGTAGCCGCCCATCGCCAGGAAGGTCGAGCGGCGCACCCCGAACGTACCGGGGTAGTCGGCGCCGAACCCGCGGTTGAGCAGGGTGCGGGCGCTGTCCCAGCGAGCATGCCACGGCATCGGGTCGAAGTGGTTTTGCGGGCGGACCAGGTCCGCTCTTCCCAGCAGGGCGTCGAGGCGGGCCAGTTCGCTCTCGCCGTAGCGGACGTCGTCGTCGGCGATGATCACGTGCTCGGCACGGGCCAGGCGCATCCCGGTGATCACTCCGTTGACCTTGCCGTTGGCGAAGTCGAGGTCGCCGTCGGGTCGTACGTGCAGCGCGAGGCCGTCCCAGCGGGCGGCGTGCCGGGCGAACAGCCCGGCCGGGGAGTTGTCGACGACGATGACACGGACACTGGAGCGCAGCCGGCGCAGGTAGGCGGTCAGCTCCGCCAGCCCGGCGTCGTCACTCCAGCGCAGCGGCAGCACGTAGTCCATGTCGAGATCCGTCTCCCGGCCCGTGTCCAGGCCTGTCACCGGGTCCCTGCCATCAGGTCCGCCTCGCGCAGTGAGGAGACGCCGCACCGCCAGCTGTCCATGACGTGCTCGGCGAAGAGCCGGTCCAGGGCCAGGGCGCAGGCCGCGCCGTACAGGACGTCGCCGGCCCGCGAGGGGTGCTGCGCCACGAAGCCGCCGCACATGTCGTGCGCCGCCACCTGCTCGTGAACGGCGTCGGCCTGCACGTGCTCGTCGTAGAAACGCCGCGCCGTCTCGTCCCCGCCCAGCCTGCGCAGGCCCAGGGAGTAGCGGTGGTTGGGCGCCGAGGAGGTCATCTCGAACGCCGCCAGGTGGCCCAGCAGCGCTCCGAGGTGACGCCGGTGCAGCCCGAACAGCGACATGGTGTTGGAGATCGCCAGCGTGATCGCCGGGACCCGATCCAGGTAGGCGCCGTAGGAGTCGTCCAGGTCCAGCCCGCGCATGGTGGCTCGGAACAGCTCCGAATGCATCCGCTCGACGCGCCCGCCGCCGTACTCGTCGGCCTGGATCTCCACCAGCGCCGCCTTGGGACGGCCGCTCAGCCGGGGAATCGCCCAGGTGTGCGGGTCGGCCTCCTTGAGGTGGTAGATCGACCGGTGCGTGACGAACTCGCGGAACTGCTCCAGGTCGGCCTGCCTGGCCAGGAACGCCGACAGGCGGGGCCCCTCGTCGGCGGCCACCAGCTCGGCCAGGGCGCGCCGCATGGGCACACCCGGCATGAGCGGCGGACGCGGCACGGCCCGCGCCAGGCCCTCCTCCCATCGCCGCTCCAGCGCCTTCCTGGCCGCCAGCAGCGACGGCTCCCACTCCCACTCCTGCCGCACCTCCTCGAAGCCCTGGTAGTGCAGTTCGTAGCAGGCGAAGAGCGCCAGCTGGAGATCCTCACCCTCGACGGCCGGCCCTCCGGCCGGTACCGGTGGCGGATCGAAGGTGTGCGGCGGGCGCCTCAGCCGTTCGAAGAGCGCGGCGGTGAGAGGGCCTCGGGGCGTGGGAAGCTGCATCACGATCTCCCATGGCGACGAAAGGCTCAGGTGAAGGACTCGGGGAGAAACTCGGCGGTCTCATCTTCCGGAAGGGCGTCTCGCCATGAGGTCGCGTCGCCGGTTCGCTCCCAACCCGATGGAGGTGCATGCCACGGTGACGGCGCGACCGTCGGTGCCGATGTAGCCATATACGGTCATATATGGACTTATCGAACACGCGTACCATACGCCCCTGATGCCCTCGTCTTTCCCGCACTAACCTCCCGGCCGTACGCATGGTGAGAAAAATCGTGATCGACAACGAGAGACGGCTTGAACGCGGCCTGTCATCCCAGGCACCGGTCTGCGGGCAGGAGGTCGGCGCGCATGTTGCGCTCCATCATCCGCAGTGACGCCTCGGCGAGGTCGGGATGGATGTGGGCCACGCAGTCGGAGGCCACCCGGACGGAGAACTCGCGCACGTAGGCGTCCAGCGCGCTGTAGAGCACGCACTGCTCGGTGACCTGGCCGGCCAGCACGACGGTGTCGATCTCCTCGCGGCGCAGCAGGTACTCCAGCGGCGTGCCGAAGAACGCGCTGTGGCGCACCTTGGGCAGGAAGGCGCAGTCGTCCGGGGGAAGCACCGGCTCGACCAGGTCGGGGCGCCGGCCCTCCAGGGCGCGCCGCCGCAGGTCCTCGGTCGTGGCGGTGAAGTCGCCGTGGTTGTCGTTGACGACTATCAGCCGGGCGTCTCGATGCCGGTGGGCGCGCCGCATCAGCCCCGCCAGGGGCTCCACGATCTGCTCGACGCTCTTTTCCAGGGTGTCGGCGTCCTCGTGGTCGTAGGGATTCAGCATGTCCACCACGATCACCGCAACAGCACCCATACCCCTCACCCCTCGCCCCTCATGATCGGGCCGCGGGTGATCACGGCCACCTGTACGGGAAACCGTGATCACCCGCGGGTCTCAGCCCTGTCCCGTCTCTTCCTTGCCGTAACCGAGCGTCTGCGCCACCTCCGCCAGGGTGGCGAAGGTCTGCTCCGGCAGTGACCGCACCGCCTCGAGCACCGCGTCGGGCGCGCCCTGCTCCTCGGCTCGGGCCAGCAAGGCGGCACGGTCGGCGGGAAAGACGCCGGCGCCGCTGATCCACCGGGCCAGCTCGCTGCGGGCCTCCACACCCTGCGGGCCGATGCCCTGCGGCGTGCCGGGCTCATGGCCGGGCGGCCGCGATGTCGATGTCATGTGTTCTCCCTCGATGTGACCACAGAGCTCGTTCTTTGCCTCAGATCTCGCAGATAGGGAGCCGAGCCCCGGGTGAGCCTCTCGTGCCGGTGTCGCTCCCCCAGGTGCGCCACGACCTCTCGGGCCACGACGCCTCGCTTCCACCCGCGAGTTTTCTGCCTGCGAGCGGGCCCTTACCCGCTCCCCGGTGGACAAACATCCACGTGAGTGGCACAGACCCGCCGATCCGGCGGGCGCGGCGAAGACGTGGAGGGCGGAGGGAAGGGAGAACAAGGAGAACAAGGAGAACAGGGCCGGGCGGCGGCCGGGTGAGCTCCAACCGGGACTCGTGGATCACCGAACCGCGGGCGGTGGCCCAGCCGCGGGAAACGAGAACCCGCGTCACGCCTGCAGGGTCCGGGATTCGGTGAGCATCGGCTCCTGCGGAAACACCAAAAATCCGGAGAACGTGAGCACCCGGATGTTCCAGGCCGATGAGCAATCGGCCTGGTTTGAGCCTCGGCTCTGGTTACTTAGCGTGTGCTTCCAGGAGCCTCAGAAGGAGGGGTCCAGTAGGAACAGAACGGTAGGCCTGGCTTGGTGTCACATTCGTTGACGTGATCATCGTGAGTCGGTGTATTGCCAGGCACAGCGAGCGGAGTTCGAAAGCCGGCGGCCGTGTTCTGTCGCGCGTGTCGGTGGTGTCGGCTGTCAGCGGTGGTGGTCGGCTCTGCGCCACCATGCCGTGGTGGCGAGCACGCCCGTGGCTCCGACCGCGAGGACCAGCAGGAAGCCGATCGGGCCGGGCCGGTCCTGGTCGGGGCCGGCGATTCCGGCGTACAGGCCGGGAACCGACCAGGGGAAGTGGTGGCCGAAGCCGAGGGCGGCGATGACCTGGGCGCAAAACAGTGCGGCGAACATGGCGCCCACGGCGGCCAGGTAGCCGCGTCCCAGGCTGGCGGCCAGGGACAGCGGGGTGGTGAGCAGGGCGGTCAGCGCGGCGGTGACCAGGAGGCGACCGATCCCTTCCAGGGCGATCTGGGCCGACCAGTCGGGCAGGGTGAGCAGTGCGCCGATCAGCACGCCGAACGCGGCCACCTGCACGGCCAGGAGCATCGCCCATCCGGCGGCGAGGATGAATTTGGCGCCCACGATGGCGGTGCGGGAGGTGGGCAGGGCGAGCAGGTCTTTGGCGGTGTGGTCGCTGAACTCGCGACCGAACAGCCAGATGGCGATCATCCCGTAGATCAGGAATCCGCCCACGCCGACTGCCTGGGCCAGCAGGGCCAGGTAGCCGGGCCAGTCGGCGACGGCGCCGGACAGCTGGGCCTTGCCGCCCAGGAGCCCGAGGGCGCGGGCGGGGTCGGCCAGGATGAACATGAACAACCCGCAGACCAGTGCGGCGAGGGTGAAGGCCAGGGCGGTAAGCCAAGGCAGGCGACTGCGTCGCGCTTTGAGCAGCTCGGCCCACAGCGCCTCACGCATTGTCGGCTCCGACCATGCGCAGGAAGTAGGCCTCCAGATCCTCTTCCTGCACGAGGAGCTTGGTGGGGGGCACGCCGGCCTCGACCAGCACGGTGGCCACCTCTTCGGGCCGGGCCACAGCGCGTTCGCCGGTGAGGACGAGCCCCGCGCCGCGGTCGTGAGCGGCCTCGTAGCCGCGGGCGTGCAGGACCGCGTGGGCTGTGGTGTCGTCGCGGGTGGTCACGGTCAGGCGGCGGCGCAGGCGCTCGTCCAGGGCGGCGGTGTGGAGTTCCTGGATCAGGCGGCCCTGGTGAATGATGCCCACGCGGGTGGCCAGGCGCGCGACCTCGGCCAGCAGGTGGCTGGACAAGAACACCGTGACGCCGTGTTCGCGGGCCAGGCCGGCCAGCAGGGTACGGATCTCCACGACGCCGGCGGGGTCCAGGCCGTTGACGGGCTCGTCTCCGCCGGCTCGACCCGCAAGGAGATCTCGTCGACCGCGAGCACCCGGCCGTAGCGTTTGGTCAGGCCAGCCGCCTCGATGGTGGACACCGGCCCACCCTCTCTCGAATCGGCGATCATTGATAAGGTCCGTCGAAGGTGCGCCGGGAAGTCTGGTCGGTAGTTCTGTCGCCGATCCCGGAATGGCCCTCATGCGTGCTCGTGACCTGCTCGTCGATTTTCCCACCGTCACCCTCGGCACCTCCGTGCTGGACGCGGCCC